>CP104793.1:307500-615000 GCA_025916135.1 Rhodobacteraceae bacterium D3-12
GTGACGGCGGTTTCTCCGGCGCTGCGAAGGCGGGCGGCGCGGGCTTTGATCGTTTTGCCATCGACTTGGGGCATGCGCGCGGCGGGTGTGCCGGGGCGTGGCGAATAGGGGAAGACGTGCAGCCACGTAAGGTGGCAGTCCTCGATCAGCGCCAGTGAGTTTTCGAAATGCGCGTCGGTTTCGGTTGGAAAGCCTGCGATGATATCCGCACCGAACGTCATGTCGGGGCGCAGGGTGCGGGCCTCTTCGGCGAAGCGGATGGCGTCGTCGCGCAGGTGGCGGCGTTTCATCCGTTTCAGGATCAGATCGTCGCCATGTTGCAGCGACAGGTGCAGGTGCGGCATCAGGCGCGGTTCGGTGGCGATGGCCTGCATCAGGTTGTCGTCAACTTCGATCGAATCGATCGAGCTGATCCTGAGGCGTGGCAGGTCGGGCACCAGTTTGAGGATGCGCATCACCAGATCGCCGAGTTTCGGCTCTGCTGGCAGGTCGGCGCCCCAAGACGTGAGGTCGACGCCGGTCAGCACCACTTCGTTATAGCCGCGATCCACGAGGCGCTTGATCTGATCCACCACAACCCCCGCCGGGACCGAGCGGGAATTGCCGCGCCCATAGGGGATGATGCAGAACGTGCAGCGGTGGTCGCAGCCGTTTTGCACCTGCACGTAGGCGCGGCTGCGCGTGCCGAAGCCGTCGATCAAATGCCCCGCCGTTTCGGTGACCGACATGATGTCATTCACCGCCACGCGTTCGGTTTCGCCGACAAAGTCGGGCGACATGGCCGCCCATGTATCGGGCTGCATTTTCTCGGTGTTGCCGATCACGGCGTCGACCTCGCCCATGGCAGAGAAGCTGTCCGGGTCGATCTGGGCCGCGCAGCCCGTGACGATCAGCCGGGCCGAGGGGTTTTCACGCCGCAGGCGGCGGATTTCCTGACGGGCTTTGCGCACCGCTTCATTCGTCACGGCGCAGGTGTTGACGATCACCGCGTCCTCGAGCCCGGCACCGGCGGCGAGTTCTTTCATCGCTTCGGTTTCATAGGCGTTGAGGCGGCAGCCCAACGTGGTGAATTTTGGTGCGGTCGACATGTCAGCCCGTCCAGACCGCATCAAAGACATGCGCCGTGGGCCCCGTCATCCAGACGCCATCCTCGCGCCAGTCGATCTGGATCGTGCCGCCGTCAAGCTCGATCGTCACGGCCCGCCCGGTCAGCCCGCGGCGATACGCCGCCACAGCGGTGGCACAGGACGACGATCCAGAGGCGAGGGTGATTCCCGTGCCACGCTCCCACACCCGCATGCGCAGGTGGTCGGGGCCGATCACATGGGCGAATTGCACATTGGTGCGTTCGGGGAACAACGGGTGGTGTTCAATCGCCGCCCCGCGGGTGGCAAGATCGACAGACTCGGCGTCGGGCACGAAGAAGGTGCAATGCGGGTTGCCCATGCCGGTGCCAGTTGGGGCGCCGTCGATTGGCAGCTCGGTCGTGTCCATCGCGCGGGCGAGGGGGATCTCCTGCCAGTCAAGCTGGGGCGCGCCCATATTGACCGAGGTGAGGCCATTGCCCGCATCGCGCGCGGCAAGAGCGCCACGTTCGGTCAACAGCGTCAGCGCGGATGTGCCGGATTCGTCCATCAAATAGCGGGCAATACAGCGCGTGGCGTTGCCGCAAGTGGCGGAAAGCGAGCCATCGGCATTAAAGAACGTCAGCCGCGCATCGGCGTTATCATCGTTATGAATGACGGCGAGTTGGTCGAACCCGACCCCGCGATGCCGGTCCGCCATGGCGCGGGCGATGTCGGGTGTAATGGCCACAGGGCGCACCCGCGTATCAACGACAACGAAATCATTGCCGAGCCCGTGCATTTTCATGAATGGAATATGATCGCCGGTTCTGTCCATGGGCGGCATATACGCCCGACATCCGACATTATCCAGCGTCGAGCGAAAATTCGCGAATTTTCGGGGTTGACCCTTGTCCAAGCTCTTTCTAGATAGGCCGCCTAGTGGGCCGTTAGCTCAGTTGGTAGAGCAACTGACTTTTAATCAGTGGGTCGCAGGTTCGAATCCTGCACGGCTCACCACTGTATCCAGATAAAGTGCGACGCTTTTGGTGTCTTGCGTGGCGCATGGGCGTCGCAGGGTCGGCGGAGTGCGGGAATTATCTCGCGCTTGGCGAGTCGCTTGCCCGTATTGGGACCGGGTTTGTCGGGGAATCAGATTGAATTGTTGAATAAGGCACGGCGGTTTGCGCGAAATCGTTTATCCTTCTGGTTGTGAGTGTCCGAGCGAATAACATGTGCTTATTTTTTAGTCATTAACGGAACGTGTTTTCGCGGGGCGTTTTGGCGGCTGTTTTCAGTGGGCTGGAAGGCGGATTATTTGTATCGAAAGCAATGGGATGGGTGATTTCAGCGGGATGCGGCGAGGTGCCCGGAACAGCCAGTGGAAATGCGGGTTTCGAGGGGGCTGCGCCGCTCTGTGGCAAAACAATCCTAATATCACGTTAATACTGTTTCTTGCGCCATATTTCGACCAAGATTCGGCTTTAGGTTGTTTGAAAGGATGGCGGATTAGCCTGAGAAAAAAGAATTTTGCTGGGGCACTGGAAACGAAATGAAGATACTTGCTGTAGATGACGACCCGATTATCCTCGAACTGCTGGGGCAGTTTGTGGAAGCGATTGGCGAACATGAGCTGACCATGGCGACATGTGGGCGTGACGCTCTCGAGCAGCTTCAGGATGCAAACAGTCCGGACTTCGATTGCTTTCTGATTGATATTCAGATGCCGGAAATGGACGGTGTCGAGCTGACGCAGCGCATCCGGTCGATGAAACGCTTTGTTGATACGCCGATCCTGATGCTGACGGCGATGTCGGCGAAACGCTATGTTGATGCGGCTTTTGCGGCGGGGGCGACCGATTACGTCAACAAGCCCTTCGAGGTCAGCGAGCTGAAAGCGCGGTTGTCGCTTGTTGAGGGCATCGTGGATGCGCGTCGGGTCAACACCAACAAGATTTTCGCCGCCAAGGCCGCCGTGACCGGTGACAGCCCGGTGCAGCAGCTTGAGCTGCATGAGCCGATTTCGATTTATGACGTCGAGAATGTCATTGATTATACGGCGATGCAGAACTATGTCGCGCAGCTTTCGCGCACGACGATGTTCGGGTCGGCCACGTTTGCCTTTACGATCCGCAAGATTGACGAGCATCACATGGCGATGTCGGCTTTTGAATATTCGAGCATGATTTCGGATGTTGCCGAAATTATTTCGGACACTTTGGCCGGGCGGCAATTCCTGATGGCTTATGCCGGGAACGGGACGTTCGTTTGCGTGACCGAAAGCGGATGGCGTCCGGACATGGAAGCGCTGATGGACGAGATCAACCTGAGCTTGTCGCAGACCGAGCTTTATAACAACGCTGGTGAGCTGCTTTATGTGCGGGTCAGCGCGGGCGAGCCTGTGCGTCTTATCTGGCAATCGGAGCAGACGGTCATGGAGGCGCTGTCCAAGGCGCATGCATCGGCCGAGGCTGCGAGCGCGGCTTATGAGCGGGCACAGGACGGGTTTTGGCTGGGTGAGAGGCTCGCATGAGCGATGTGATGCGAGACTTTCCGGGGCTGGAGCCGATCCGGCAACGATTCCGCGCGACGCTCGCTGATCGCCAAAGCGATGTGGCGCATCACGCGCTTGAGGCGTGGAATGCGTCGCAGGAGGGCGGGACGCCGAAGGCCGTGGCCCGCCACCTCAAGGAAGTGCGCAACAGGTTGCACACGATTGCCGGCAGCGCCGGATCGCTTGGCTATGGCGAATTGGGTGAGGCCGCCTTTCATGGCGAGGCCGAGATTATTTCGTATCTTGAGCGCGAAGATGCCGCCACGTCGGCGGCGGTGCCAGCGGATGTGATTTACGCCATCAACACGTTTATCGAGCGCTGCGGCGCGGCGATAGACGGCGACTGATATCGCGTGGCTGTTTGGCCAGTGCTTAAAAGCAGCCTGAACTAGCCTTCTTTTGCTTTGCTCATCGCGGCTTTGACCTGCTCACCGAGGGTGGTGGGGTCAAACGGCTTGCTGATCACCGCCGCAGCGCCGGTTTCCAGAAGCGCTTCGCGTTCACCGTGTTGGGCGCGGGCGGTCATGAAAATGGCAGGCGTGTTGGCGAAGGCCGGTTTCTCGCGGATGAACTCGAGCATCTCTTTGCCGCTCATTCCGGGCATCATCATATCCATCAAAAGCACGTCTGGCTGAAAGCCATCGACCGCTTTCAAACCCTCTTCGCCCGAGTCACATTGCAGCACCTCGAATTCGCCCGACAGGGCGAGAGCGAGCATAGTGATTTCGCGGATATCTTCATCATCTTCGACATGCAGAAGTTTAATCATCAGCGGCTCCTCGTTCTCACGTTTGCCAAGTTTACCATGTGATTTGGCTCAATCATCGCGCGTTGCGCTGGTTGGCCTTGATTGGCATTGGCTGTTGTTTTTATGTTTGTGTTTATGGGCACCACGGTCAGCCGTTTGTCACGTATTCATGATGCGAGAGCAAGGCATTCGGTAACACTTTCAGCAACGTGTGACATGTCATGGTGGCTTTTCTCATGCGAGGCAAAGAGGCGTGGGTCTTCGGCTGTGGCGCCCTTGGATCCGAGCGCGATGAGGCGGGCGCGGGGCTGGGCGCGGGTGATCTCGTCAAGCAGGCGATCGACCGCGCCGTTGGGCATGTCCCAGTCAAAGATGATAACGTCCCATGCGGTTGTGCGGATTTTGCCCTGCGCGTCGAGGAAGGTTTTGGCGCGGGTCACGTCGGCCAATTTGGAGAGCGCGTCGGCGGTGAGTGCGGCGCAATCATCATCGGATTCGATGTGCAGGATCGAGAGGCGTTCGTCGTCGGCTTCGCTGTCCTGTGGCGCGGGAAGCTGTGGTGTGCTCGCTTCGCTCTGGGCAAGGGGGAGGGTGAACCAGAAGACCGTGATCCCGCCCTCTTGGCTTTCGAAACCGATCTGGCCATTCATGCGTTCGACGATCAGGCGGGCGATGTTGAGGCCAAGTCCGGTGCCGCCTTTGGCGCGGGTGTCAGAGGCGTCCGCCTGAGAAAACGCATCGAAGATATGCGACCGGAAGCTTTCGGGGATGCCCGGCCCGATGTTTTGCACAAATGTGATCGCCTGATCCCCGAGACGTTCGGTTTTGACCAAGATTTCGGTGTCGGGATCAGAGTATTTGCAAGCGTTGGACACCAGATTGGCCAGCACCTGTCCGGCGCGGGTTTCGTCCATGTGCACTTGGGGCAAGTCGTCGGGCATGACGATCTTGATCGTGTTGTCATGCGTTTTGGCAAAGGGCAGAATCTGGGTCACGGTTTCGGAGACCATTTCGCAGAGATCGGCATCCTGAATGTAGAAGTTGAGTTTGCCCGCCGAGATCTTTTCGAGGTCGAGAATGTCGTTGACGATATAGGCGAGCTTGTCCGCATTGGAGCTTGCGATTTCGATCAGGCGCAGTTGGTTCGGGGCGAGGGCGTCTTTCTGGGAAACGGTGAGCAGGCCAAGCGCGCCTTTGATCGAGGTGAGCGGCGTTCGCAACTCGTGGCTGACCGTTGACACAAATTCGTTCTTGGTCTTTTCAAGGCGTTTCTGTTCGCTGATGTCGATGATCTGACCGATGAAGAACATGTCGCTGTCTTCGCTTTCGCGTGACCATGAGACGTTGAACAGGCACCAGCTTTCTGTTCCGCTGGCGTGCAGGATACGGTGTTCGGCGGTGTAAACGCTTTCTTCACCTTCGTCGATCAGCTTGGATATCGCGGTGTAGAGGGTTTTGCGATCGTCGTGGGGGATCACGTCGGCGATGGCGGTTTTGCCCACCAGTTCGGCTTCGGACATGCCCGCCAGATGGCACATGGCCTTGTTGACGCCGGTGAAGTTCCCTTCGAAGTCGATCAGCGCCATGCCGATGGGCGCGTTTTCGACAACCTGTCGGAAGCGGCGTTCGCTTGCCTCGAGCGCGCGTTGATTGTCGCGCAGCTTGGTGATGTCGATCTGTGTGCCGATCAGCCGCTTGGCGAGGCCGTTCTCATCCCGCTCGACGCAGCCAGCATTGGATTGCATCCAGCGCCAGCTGCCATCGAGATCTTTGATGCGGTATTCGGCAATCGAACGGGGGGCGTGACCTTTGATGCAGGCTTCGTCCGCGGCCTCGATGATTGGGAGGTCATCGGGGTGAACCCGGTCGAGAAAGTGGATTTGGCCGTCAACTTCGCTTGGGTCTGCGTCGATGCCCATGATCTTGCACCAAGTCTCTGTTACCGAGGAAGTGCCGGTTTCAAGGTCAATATTGAAAACGCCGATTTCGGCGCCTTGCAAGGCAAGGTCAAAGAGTGCGCGGCTGCGTTTGAGGTTTCGCTGGGCTTCGTTCTTGTCGCTCAGGTCACGCATGATCGCGGTGATGCGCGGTTCGCCATCGAAGGTTTTCCAGTTGTTAATCTGAACCTCAAGTTCGAGGGTCTGATTGGTCTTGGTGCTTGCCAGAGCATTGTAGTTCTGGCCGGGGGCATCCGTGCGCGTGACGAGGGTGTCAAACGGCGCGTTCACCAATTCAAGCTGGCTGTAGCCAAACAGGGAGAGAGCGGCCTGATTGGCGAAGGTGATCTTTTTGTGCCCATCAAGGATCAGCACCGGAAGGACCGAGTTTTGGATGATCGAGCGGTTTTCCTCTTCGCTGGCCTTGATTTGGCGAAAGCGCAGGGCGGCGACTTCGGCGAGGGTGTCCTGACGCATGCGGTTGCTGCGCATGATCGACAACAACAGCAGCGTGATCATCAGGCTGAAAACCACCGCCACATAGGGCTGATAGCCTGCGAAGGCCGCATCAAAGGCAGGGCTGCTGTAATAGGTGATTGTCCAGTGGCGGCCGAAGCGCTCCATCTCGTGGGTGAAGGAGAAATTGCCCAGCAAAGCGGGATCGGGGCGGTTGTCGTAGACGACGAGTTGCTCGTCTGCTGTGCGCCCGTCAGAGACATGCAGGTAGGCGGAGTCCAGTGTCGTTGTGCCTTGAATGCCGAGCAGGTTGTGGACAAAAACCGGAACATCGGCCCAGCCAATGAACGTGCCTTGTCCTGTGCTGCCGAGTGTTGGTTTGAACAGCGGCTTGTAGAGGACATAGCCCAGCGAATCGTTGATTGCGGCCTGCGCCAGCGTGATCGGATGGGACATTTTGGTCTGTCCCGTCGCGCGGGTTTCCTCGAGCAGTGCTTTGAGCTCTGGCGAGAAGGTGATGTCCAGCCCCCAAGCCCCGGAGTTGGTTGCCTTGGGCGACATCTGTTTGATGATATAATGCACCGGCTCGTCCGACAGGCGGCGGAGTTGGAAATCCGGGTGCCCTTGGGCGTGCATGTATTGAACAAAGCTATCAAGGTCGGCATCGGCCACTTCGACCACGATCCCCATCCCGTTCAGCCCGTGAAGATGGTCTCCGAGGTTGAGTGAGTTCACATAGGTGGTGAAGTCATTGGGCGTGACCTCGCTTGAGGAGATCATGAAGGCCGCGACGCCATTGATGCTTTGCAGGTGGGCATCAAAGCGGGAGCGGATGATTTCGAGGTGATCGCGGGATTTGAGTTTGAATTCGCGGTCAGCAAGCGCGGCGTTCCGCGTGCTGGACAGCGAATAGAGCCCAAAGGTGATGAGCAAGCAAACAGCAAGTACTAAGAGTTCAAACCGACGCAAACCGATGGCTCCCAAAGTGTCCTGTCATATCGTGCATGATATCGTCTGATTGCTCCGGGGCCGGTTCAGTCCGGTCTTTGGTTATTAACTTCTTGTTAACACAAATACGGGGGAACGATTCCCTGATCAACAATGGTTTGGGGAACAGGAATACAATTAAAACGTGTGTTAACTTTGCAACTTCGCATGGGGCGTTTGGGGCGCGTCTTGCGGGGGGGGAGGCGTGTAGGGGCCATTGCTGGGCAAAGATTGACCGGCAGGCGGGTTTTTAGGGTCCGGGGTTTGCGATAGACTTGAAGGAACAGGGTTTTTCCGCTCAGGTGGGGGTAGGCCGTGTTGCGCGTTTTTTGAGGGTGCGGCGGAGTGCGGCACCGCAATATCGGAGGTCGAGACATGGCGCTTTCCCCTAGTGATGCAAGTCGTAAGACGCGCGAGATATGTGCGCTTGCGCCAATCGTGCCGGTTTTGGTGGTTGAGGACGCGGGTGCGGCGATCTCTTTGGCCGAGGCGCTGGTGGCGGGCGGTTTGCCTGCGCTGGAAGTCACGTTGCGCACGCCCGCGGCGTTGGAGGTGATCCGCGAGATGGCGACAGTGCCGGGCGGCCATGTCGGGGCGGGCACGTTGATCACGCGAGACGATGTGCGCGCGGCCAAGGAAGCGGGCGCGGTGTTTGGCGTATCGCCCGGCGCGACGGATGAATTGCTGGCGGCGTGCGAAGAGTTCGACATGCCGCTGTTGCCGGGGGCCGCAACGGCGAGCGAGGCGATGCAATTGCTGGCGCGGGGCTATGACGTGATGAAGTTCTTCCCGGCCGAAGTTGCGGGCGGAGCGGCGGCATTGAAGGCGATTGGCTCGCCCTTGCCGCAGATCAGTTTTTGTCCGACGGGCGGGGTCAATCCGGGCAACGCGGCAAGTTATCTGAGCCTGTCGAATGTGGTCTGCGCCGGGGGCAGTTGGGTGGCGCCGAAAGACCTTGTGATCAAGGGCGATTGGGCCGGGATTGAAGCATTGGCGCGCACGGCGGCAGCATTGGAGCGCGGGGCATGAACAATCTGTGGACACAGCTTGAGGCGCATCGCGAGGCAACGCGGGAGCGGTCGATCCTGTCGTTGTTCGATGATGCGGGCCGGTTCGAGGCGTTTTCGGTTGAAAGCGACGGGATGCTGCTGGATTTCTCGAAGACGGCGATTGATGGCGCGGCGTTGGAGCTGTTGCTGGGGCTGGCCGAGCAGGCGGGTGTCGTGGACAAACGCGACGCGATGTTTCGCGGTGATTTGATCAACAGCACCGAAGGGCGGGCCGTATTGCACACGGTGTTGCGCGCGCCCGAAGATGCCGGGCCGCTGTTGGTTGAGGGCGAGGAGGTGCGCGCGGATGTGGCCGAGACCTTGCACCGGATGGAGCGCTTTGCCGAAGAGGTGCGCAGCGGGCGGTTGACCGCGACCGACGGCGCGCCGTTCAGCGATGTGGTCAATATCGGCATCGGGGGGTCCGACCTTGGGCCCGTAATGGCGACGCTGGCGTTGGGGCCGTATCATGACGGGCCGCGTTGTCATTTCATTTCAAACGTCGATGGTGCGGATGTCGCCGAGACGCTGCGCCCGCTTGATCCGCGCCGGACGCTGGTGATCGTGGCCTCAAAGACATTCACCACGATCGAGACGATGACCAACGCCGAGACGGCGCTGACGTGGTTGCGCACGGCATTGGGCGCAAAGGCGGGGGCGCATCTGGCGGCGGTGTCGAGCGCGATGGAGCGCACGTCAGAGATGGGCATCGCGCCGGAGCGCGTGTTCGGTTTTGCCGATTGGGTTGGCGGGCGGTATTCGCTGTGGGGGCCGGTGGGCTTGCCGATCATGCTGGCGGTTGGCGGGGCGCGGTTCCGCGAGTTTCTGGCCGGGGGGCACGCGATGGACCGGCATTTTTGCACCGCGCCCTTGGCGGGCAACATGCCAGTTTTGCTTGCGTTAACAGGGATTTGGCATCGGAATGTCTGTGGCTATCCCACCCGCGCGGTGCTGCCTTATGATCAACGGTTGGCGCGGCTTCCGGCGTATCTTCAGCAGTTGGATATGGAGAGCAACGGCAAGCGCGTGAGTGTCGGCGGCAAGGCTGTGGCGCGGGCCACGGGTCCGGTGGTTTGGGGCGAGCCGGGGACCAACGGGCAGCATGCGTTCTATCAGCTATTGCATCAGGGAACCGAGGTTGTCCCGGCCGAGTTTTTGATCGCGGCAGAGGGGCATGAGCCGGGGCTTGGGCAGCATCATGCGTTGCTCAAGGCGAATTGTCTGGCGCAATCCGAGGCGTTGATGATCGGGAGGTCGTTTGAAGAGGCGATGGCGTTGGCCGCAACTTTGGGGTTTGACGGGGCCGAGCGGGAGGCGCAGGCCGCGCATCGCACGTTTCCGGGCAATCGCCCGTCGGTGACGCTGGCCTATCCCAAGCTGACGCCGTTTACGCTTGGCCAGATCATCGCGCTTTATGAGCATCGGGTATTTGTCGAGGGTGCGATTTGGGGCATCAATTCGTTCGATCAATGGGGCGTGGAGCTGGGCAAGGAATTGGCGACCAAGCTGTTGCCAATGGTCACAAGCGGCAGCGGCGCGGGCAAGGATGGCTCGACCGCGGGGTTGATTTCGGCGTTGTCGCGCAAGGTGTGACGCGCGTGGGGAACTGGGCGGGGTAAGCTGGGCTGGGGTCTCGGCATGCGGCATTTGCCGTTGTTTTAAGCGCGTTTACCCCCGGTTTGGCGGGGTTTCGGGCGGTGTGTGCTTCACGGGAGGTGGCGCGCCGCAGCTGTCATAAAACATTCGCAAGACAGTCACATCGGTTTGACAAAAGGGGTGTTTAGGTCGCCCCAAGTTGAACCGGGGGTCTGGATGCTTGTCTTCGAAAATCTAACGAAGCGCTTTGGCGCGAATACAGCCGTGGACAACGTCAGCTTTACCGTTGAGCGACCGATGATGATTGGCATTATCGGGGCGTCCGGTGCGGGGAAATCGACCCTGTTGCGCATGATGAACGGGTTGAGCGATGCGAGTAGTGGCGCGCTGAGCTTTGAGGGGCGCGATGTCTTGGGTCTGCGCGGTGCAGCCAAGCGCGCGTGGCAGTCGCAATGCGCGATGATCTTTCAGCAATTCAACCTTGTGCCGCGTATGGACGTGGTGTCGAACGTGCTGCATGGCACGTTGAACCGGCGCTCGACCCTAGCGACGTTGTTTAGCCTTTATCCGCAGGCCGACATCTATCGCGCCATTGATATTCTGGAGCGGTTGGGCATCGAAGCCCATGCCGCCAAGCGGGCCGAGGCCCTGTCGGGTGGACAGCAACAGCGGGTGGCGATTGCGCGCGCGTTGATGCAGGACCTCAAGATCATCCTCGCGGATGAGCCGATTGCCAGCCTTGACCCGATGAACGCGCAGATCGTGATGGACGCGTTGCGCCGTATTCACGAGGAAGACGGGCGCACGGTGATTGCCAACCTGCACACGCTGGACACGGCGCGGCGCTATTGCGACCGGGTCATCGGGATGCGCATGGGCCGGGTGGTGTTTGACGGCACGCCCGAGCAGCTGACCACCGGCGCGGCGCGCGACATTTACGGGGCGGACGCCGGATTTTCCGAAGCCGCCACCAGCACGAGCATTGAAACCCTTGAAAAGACGCAAGTGCTCAATGGGGTGCCTGCCTGACGAAACTTCAGCGCCCGGTTGCCGCGCTGCGGGATCGGGTTTCACACGACCCAAAACCTAAACCGGAGACATGACATGAAAAAGCTGATTGCTGCCGTATTGGCGACCACCGCGCTTTGCGCCCCCTTGAGTGCCGAAGGCATCAAGGAATTCCGCATCGGTATCCTTGGCGGTGAAAACGCCCAAGACCGTATGGCATCCAACGAATGCTACCGCGCCAAGGCCGAGGCCCTGTTGGGTGTGCCTGTGAAACTGTTCACGCCTGCCGATTATGACGGCGTGATTCAGGGTCTGCTTGGCGGCACGCTCGACATGGCGTGGCTGGGTGCTTCGGCCTATGCCAAGACCTATCTGAGCGATCCGAACGCGGTTGAGCCGGTGATGGTCAAGACCAATGACGACGGTTCCTATGGCTATTACTCGATCGGTTTTGCACGCAAAGACAGCGGCATCACATCCTTGGCCGACCTGAAGGGCAAGGTCTTTGGGTTTGGTGATCCGAACTCGACCAGCGGTTACCTGATCCCGTCGATTGAGATCCCTGTTGCAACCAAATCGACGATGACGTCGGGCGACTATTTCGGCGAAGTCAAATTTGTCGGTGGCCACGAGCAGACCATCGTTGCCGTGTCGAATGGTGACATCGACGGCGGCGTGACATGGGCCGACGGCATGGGCGCATGGGAAGACGGCTACAACTCGGGCGCGCTTCGCAAAGCGGCGGATGCCGGTCTTGTCGACATGAACGATCTGGTCGAAATCTGGAAATCCAAGCCGATCCCCGAAGGCCCGATCGTGCTGCGCACCACGCTGCCCGAGCGCGTGAAGATCGACGTGACCACATTGACCGCGTCGCTGCCTTATATGGACCCGGAGTGTGCCTATAACTTCATGGCCGGCAAGGCGCTGGGCTTCCAGCCGATCAACCATGACGCATATCTGTCGATCATCGAAGCGCGCAAGCTGAAATCGAACTGATCGCGGTTAAGACAGATTGGCGGATCCCACAGGTTGGGGTCCGCCGTTTTTTAAGGGGCTTCTCGAGATGGCAGAGACTTCGGATGTGCGCGCGGATTACCTTGCTCTGACGCGGCGCAAACGGACCTATAACACGATCCTGATCGCGCTGTTTGTGGCGCTGATGGTGTCGGGGTTCGTGACGGCGGACAACCGCAACGCGGGGAGCTTTGTTGCCGGGTGGCACAATTTCTTTGATTTCCCGGCCGAGGTTCTGGGCGAGGCATCGCAAAAGCTGATTGAGTTTCCGGGCCATTTCGTGCGGTTTTTGCCGGCGCTGATCGAGACGGTGAATATCGCCGGGGCGGCGACCTTGTTCGGGGCGCTTTTTGCGATCTTGTTTTCGCTGCTGTCGACCCGTGGGCTGGCGCTTTGGCCGTGGGCTATTCCGGTGTTCCGGCGGATGATGGACATCATGCGGGCGGTGCCCGAGATTGTGATCGCTTTGGTGCTGATCTTTGTGCTGGGCGGTGGCCCGCTTCCGGCGATGATCGCGATTGCGTTCCATACCATCGGGGCGCTGGGCAAGTTGTTTTCCGAAGTGAATGAGAACGCCTCGCTGAAGCCGGTCGAGGGGTTGCAATCGGTTGGAGCGAGTTGGGCTCAGCGGATGGTTTTGGGGGTGATGCCGCAGGTGGCGCCCAACTATTTGAGTTACGCTTTGCTCAGGTTCGAGATCAACATCCGGGCCTCGGCGATCCTTGGGTTCGTGGGTGCGGGCGGGATCGGTTACGAGCTGAAAAACGCGATGTCCTGGGGGCAGGGCAAGTATGACGAGGCGGCGGCGATTTTCGTTTTGCTGTTCCTGACCATTGTGTTGGTCGACCAGATTTCATCGGTG
Organism: Rhodobacteraceae bacterium D3-12; assembly: GCA_025916135.1. NCBI lineage: Bacteria > Pseudomonadati > Pseudomonadota > Alphaproteobacteria > Rhodobacterales > Roseobacteraceae > Phycobium > Phycobium rhodophyticola. The sequence continues at coordinate 320,779 of CP104793.1, forward strand.
CTGAGAGACCGATTGACCCATGGCAACCGCAAATTGGAGGCGACGCTGTGAGCATTGCTGAGCCCGAGACTTTCACCCTGCGCCGGAATGCCGAGCAGATCATTTCGCGCAAGCGGTTCATGGCGTTCGGCCTGCCGGTGGCGATCCTTGCCTATCTGACCTATGTGTTTTTCGCCTTTGACATACCGGGCGTGGTTGCCAAGACCAGTTTTGACAATGCGCGGACGCTTTTGGCAGATAGCTATAGCTACAAGACCCATGTGACGCGCGATTTCCGCAATGGCGGCGTGAAGGTGGCGATTGAGGGCGAGCGCAAGGGCACATACCCCGCAGGCACCGCGCCCGCGTGGGTGACGCTGGGCGATTTGGCGGTTGTTGATCTGGGCGGCGGGCATATTGTGCGGCTGGGCGAGGATGTGACCACCTATGATGTGCCGGATTACGGTGTGATCACCGTGACGGCGAGCCGGTCGCAAGGGGTCAAGGCCGAGTTTCCGGGCGGTGTGGTGCCAGAGTGGGCGAGCCTGTCGAAAACTCGTTTGGGGATCACCACCGATGCGGGCCGTGTGAATGTGACCAAGACCAAGGCCGAGGTGTTCCGCTATCAGGCCGGGTGGGAGTTGTTCTTTTTCACGCTGACCAGCCCGTATCACGGCATGGGCTGGGGTGAAATCGCAGGGCGTGCGTTTGGCGGCGAGGCCGGGGCGATCTGGAACGATTTCTGGCACAACACTATGTGGCACCACAATCAGGTTGGCGGCGCGATACTCGAGACCATTTTGATGGCGTTCCTTGGCACCTTCGGGGCGGCCATTCTGGCGCTGCCTCTGGCGTTTCTGGCGGCAAAGAACTTTGCCCCGCTGCGCATCGTGCGGTTTGCGGCGCGGCGGGTGTTCGATTTTTTCCGCGGGGTGGATGCGTTGATCTGGACCATTGTGTTGGCGCGGGCGTTCGGGCCGGGACCATTGACCGGGGCGTTGGCAATTTTGATCACTGACACGGGCAGTTTCGGGAAGATGTTCTCGGAGGCTTTGGAAAATGTCGATGACAAGCAGATCGAGGGCATCCAGTCGACCGGGGCCAAGCCGGTGCAGCGATACCGTTTCGGGGTGATCCCGCAGGTGACGCCGGTTTTGTTGAGCCAAGTGCTTTACTTCTTTGAATCCAACACCCGTTCGGCGACCATTATCGGGGCGATCACCGGCGGCGGCATCGGGCTTATGCTGACCCAGGCGATGGCGACGCATAAGGATTGGGAAGAGGTCACCTATTACATCATTCTTGTGATCATCATGGTGATGGCGATGGATTGGTTGTCGGGTAAGCTGCGGGCGCGATTGATCAAGGGCGATGAGGGGGGCATTGATGGCACGGCTCAAGGCAGAGGCACCATTCCTGCACCCGGAGTGCGAAATCACCGAGGCGCAGTTTGGCCGCTTTGTTGAGATCGGGCGGGGCAGTCGCGTGGCCTATTCCAGCTTTGGTGATTATTCCTATTGCGACCGTTATGCCGATATTGCCAACACGGAGGTTGGTAAATTCGCCAATATCGCGAGTTTCACGCGGATCGGGCCGACGGATCATCCGATGGAGCAGGCGAGCCTGCATCATTTCCTTTATCGCTCGGCCGATTATTGGGACGGTGAGGAGAATGATGCGGCGTTTTTTGCCCACCGCCAGAGCCGCGTTGCGCGGATCGGGCATGATACGTGGATCGGGCATGGTGCCGTGGTGCGGCCAGAGATCAGCATCGGGCACGGCGCGATTGTTGCGGCGGGGGCCGTGGTGACCAAGGATGTCGCGCCCTATCAGATCGTTACCGGCGTTGCGGCAAAACCGATGCGGGCGCGGTTTCCCGAGGCGGTTGTCGAGCGGTTGCTGGCGCTGGCGTGGTGGGATTGGGAGCACGAGGTGCTGCGCCAGCGGATCGGGGATTTCCGGTCGCTGCCGATCGAGGCGTTTTTGGACAAATACGAAGGCGCGGCCTAAGGGGGTTTGGCCCGGTCGCGTCGCCTAGCTATTCCGCCGCGAGGCGGGCATGCGCGGGCAATTGGGCAAAGCGCGTGGCGAGCGCACCTGACAGGAAGGCGAAGCGGCCATGGGAGATGGTTGCTTCGATCTGGCGACTGCGGGAATTCAGCACCACGATGTCGGCGCGTTTGCCGGGGGTGAGCGTGCCGCGATCGGTGAGCTTCATCACGCGGGCGGGGGTGGTCGAGATCATCTCCCATGCTTTGGCGAGGCTGAGCGTGCCCTTGTCGGCCAGCGCGAAGGCGGCGCTGTGCAGCGTTGGGTAGTGATAGTCGGAGACGAGAATGTCACAGAGCCCGCGTTCGATCAGCGACAGGGCCGAGGCATTGCCCGATTGCGAGCCGCCGCGCACCACGTTGGGCGCGCCCATGACCACCGCATCGCCATAAGCATGGGCCACGGCGGCGGGATTGGCACGCAGGGGGAATTCGCAGATATGCGCGCCGAGCGCGTTGAACATGTCGCGGGTTTCGCCGTCGGGGTCATCATGGCTGCCGCAGATCACGCCGAGGTTTTCAAAGGCACAGGCCAGCGCGTTGAGGTGGCGCGGCACTTCGCCGGCGCGGTCTTTGGCCTCGCGGGCGCGGGTGATGAAAACTTCGATTGTGCCGCCTTCACGCTCGGCCCAGCCAACGAGGCGGTGGGGCGCGAGGGTGACCATTTGCATCGCCTCGGAGAGGTGGTCGTTGAAGACAACGTAGTCGACACCGTGGCGGCGGACCGTGTCGATCAGCCGCTCGCGGGTGTCGGGCATATGGGTTTCGACCCGCAGTTGGATGCGCATATCGGTGAGCGCGCTGTCGCAATAGGTGTCGACGGCGGCGAGCACCTTGTCGGCATAGTCCGGCCCGCGCAGCCCACCTTCCCAGCTCCACCCCTGAGCGAGCCAAGCGGTGGTTACACCATTGGCGGCAAGTTCGCGATCAACCGACGCGAGGCCCATGGCGATGGGAAAAGGCGCGGTGGGGCGCGGCGCGATGTGGCGCTCAAAGGTGTCGCCATGCATGTCGATGATGCCCGGCAGCAGGGTGTATCCGTCAAGGTCAACCTCATGGCCCGCATCATGGGCGATGCGGCCATCGGATATGCAGAGCGCGTCACGCTGCAAGGTGCCGTCACGTAGGACCATGGCGCCGGTCAGGCGCAGAGGGGGATAAAACAGGACATTGCCGAAGCCTCACGGGGTTTTCCGGGAAGCATAGCGATGATTCGTATCGTTTCCGTGACGTAAGCTCTTGGACTTAATCGGGATTGACGGTGAGCGTCACACGATCCCCTGCGAACCATGTGGTGCCGTATTCGATGGGCTTGCCGTCCGGGCAAATATTGATGCCGATGGATTTGAGCAGCGGATCGCCTTCTTTCATTGCAAGGTGGAGCGCCTGAGTGGCGTTGGCGCGTTCGGCGGTGAGCCGGGTTTCGGCGCGGGTGAAATCGGCGATGCCGTTCAGGCGGAGGGCCTCGGTCACGGAGGTGACCTCGCGCAGGGTGTCGAGCATGCCGGTGACGCGGGCGCGGGGGAAGACGCTGGTGAAATGGGCGATGGGCGTGCCACCGGCGAGGGATAGCCCCTCGTAGATGATGACCGTGTCGCCCTTGGACAGGCCGAGCGCCTTGGTCTCGGCGCTATCGCCGGGGCGGGTTTCGAGGCGCAGCACCTGTTTTTTCGGCAAACGCCCGGTGGCGGCGATATTGCGGTGAAACCGGACGCGCCGCCCGATGGGGTAGTCAGCCGTTTCAATTGCCACGAAGACGCCGGACCCGCGCCGCGAGCGGGTGATGCCGCGCTCGGACATGTCGGAGAGAGCGTGTCGGACCGTGTGCCGGTTAACGCCGAAACGCGCGGCCAGTTCGGCCTCGGTCGGGAGCTTGTCACCGGCGCGGTAGTGACCGGCGGCGATGTCGCCCTCTAGCGTTTCGGCAATGGTCTTCCAGATCGGGGTGCGGGCCATGTGTCACCAAAGTTTCATGAAGTTTTGATTGCGGAATGGGCGGGTTGCCCGTAATGATTTGTCTAGTTGTATAGTTGTTTAGACAAATCGGCAAGGTGTCTATATGAGCGATGAAACCGAACATACCCAAGCGCGCAAAGCGTGGATGAGCCTGTTGGCCAAAGCGCCGCCGGCGCGGCTTGAGGCGCTTGTTGAAACGCTGGACGATGCGGCGGCATGGCCCGAGTTTACATGGCTTCGCGCACCGAAAACCGGCGGCGTTATGGTGCGCGGCAAGAGCGGCGGCACGGGTGCGGCGTTTAACCTTGGCGAGATGACGGTGACGCGCTGTGCGCTGCGGCTTGAGAGTGGCGAGGTCGGGCATGCCTATGTGCAGGGGCGCGACAAGGGTCATGCGACCCGCGCCGCACGGATTGACGCGATGATGCAGACGGAGCGCAAAGGCGTGTTGCGTGCGCAGGTTCTGGAACCGCTGGAGGCAGAGATGCAGGCCGCGAAGGCCAGCCGCGCGGCCAAGGCCGCCGCAACCAAGGTCGAGTTTTTCACAATGGTGCGGGGGGAAGACTGATGCTGGATAGCGTGATGGATGGCGGATTTGGCGATGCGCCACAGGACGCGGCCCGTGCGTTTCGCGCCGCCCTGTCGGTGATGGCGCGACCGGGCTTGATCGAGCGGGTGAGCGGGGCGCGTGCGCCCGCGCCGGTATCGCCTGCGGCGGCGGCGATGTTGCTAACGCTTTGCGATGCGGAGACGCCTTTGTTCCTTGCCCCGGCGCATAACACCGAGGACGTGCGGGCATGGATCGCCTTTCACGTCGCAGCCCCGATTGTTGCCGCGGATCAGGCGCAGTTTGCTTTGGGCGGTTGGGATGATCTTCCCGCGCTTGAGGCGTTTTCGATTGGCACGGCAGAGTATCCTGACCGCTCGGCCACATTGATCGTCGAGATGGCTGCGCTGTCGCAAGACGGCGCGACATTGACCGGGCCGGGGATCGAACGGCAGGCGCGTTTGTCGCTGCCTGAGATCGAGGCATTCCGCCGCAATCGGGCGTTGTTCCCGCAAGGGTTGGATTTCTATTTCACCTCTGGCGAGGCGCTTGCCGCCTTGCCCAGAACAACCATCGTGGAGGGCGCGTAGATGTATGTGGCAGTCAAAGGCGGCGAGCGTGCGATTGACGCCGCGCATGCGTGGTTGGCCGAAGAGCGGCGCGGTGACACGGACGTGGGCGAACTGAGCCTTGGGCAGATCCGCGAGCAATTGTCGCTGGCGGTGAACCGGGTAATGGCGGAGGGGTCGCTTTATGATCCTGACCTTGCGGCATTGGCGATCAAGCAGTCGCGCGGCGATTTGATCGAGGCGATTTTCCTGATCCGGGCCTATCGCACGACCTTGCCCCGGATCGGCCATTCGGCCCCGGTGGACACCGGCAAGATGGCGTGCATTCGCCGCGTCTCGGCGACGTTCAAAGACGCGCCGGGCGGGCAGGTTTTGGGCCCGACGTTCGATTACACGCACCGTTTGCTTGATTTCAAGCTGGCCGCAGAGGGCGCGGTTCCGGAGGCCGCGACAGGCGGTGGTCTAGCCGAGGAAATGCCGCGGATCAGCGAGTTTCTCAACCGTGAGGGGTTGATCCAAGAGGAGGTGCAGAGCGACGAGACCCCGCCCGATATGACCCGCACGCCGATGGAATATCCAGCGAACCGGGCGCTGCGCCTACAGGCGCTGACGCGGGGCGACGAGGGGTTCCTGCTTGGCATGGCCTATTCGACGCAGCGCGGATACGGGCGCAACCATCCTTTCGTGGGCGAATTGCGGATCGGCACGGTCGCGGTGGAAATGGACATTCCCGAGTTGGGCTTTGCCATCGAAATTGGCGAGATCACCCTGACGGAATGCGAGACGGTGAACCAGTTCATGGGCTCTAAAACCGAACCGCCGCAGTTTACCCGTGGCTATGGACTTGTCTTTGGGCAGACCGAGCGCAAGGCGATTTCGATGGCTTTGGTTGATCGCGCGCTGCGCTGGAAAGAGCTTGGCGAAGACAATGAGGGCGCCCCGGCGCAGGACGAGGAATTCGTGCTGTCCCATGCCGATAACATTCAAGCGACCGGCTTTCTCGAACATATCAAACTGCCGCATTACGTCGATTTCCAGTCCGAGCTTGAGTTGATCCGCAAGGTGCGGGCCGAGGCGCTGGCGGTGCAGGCAGGCGGTATTGCCACACAGGAGGCCGCGGAATGAGCGATTACAACTTTGCCTATCTTGACGAACAGACCAAGCGGATGATCCGGCGCGCGTTGCTGAAAGCGGTCGCGATCCCCGGATATCAGGTGCCGTTTGCCAGCCGCGAAATGCCGATGCCCTATGGCTGGGGCACGGGGGGCGTTCAGGTGACAGCTGCGTGCCTGACGCCCGACGACACGTTGAAAGTGATTGATCAGGGGGCCGATGACACCACCAACGCAGTGTCCATTCGCAAGTTCTTTGAGCAGACCGCCGATATCGCCGTGACCGAAAAAACCACGCAGGCCAGCGTGATCCAGACGCGCCACCGCATTCCGGAAGAGGAGCTGAGCGCGGATCAGATCCTTGTGTATCAGGTGCCGATCCCCGAGCCGTTGCGCTTTCTCGAACCGCGCGAGACCGAGACGCGCAAGATGCATGCGCTTGAGGAATACGGGCTGATGCATGTGAAGCTTTACGAGGATATCGCGCGGCACGGGTCGATTGCCACGGCCTATGCCTATCCGGTCAAGGTCGAGGGGCGCTATGTGATGGACCCGAGCCCGATCCCCAAGTTCGATAACCCCAAGCTGGAGAGCGCTGCGATCCAGCTGTTCGGCGCGGGCCGTGAGCAGCGGATCTATGCGATCCCGCCGTTTACCAAAGTGGTCAGCCTCGATTTCGAGGATCACCCGTTTGAGCCGTCAAAAGCCGATCATGCGTGTGACATGTGCGGCGCGAACCACACCTATCTTGATGAGGTGATCATGGATGACGCGGGAGGGCGGATGTTTGTCTGCTCGGACACCGATTATTGTGCCACGCGGCAGGAGGCCGGGCACCTTGGCCCGCTCGCCGCCCGCAAGGAGGACGCCGCATGACGCCGCTTTTGTCCGTTAAAGGGATCGAAAAAACCTATGGCAGCCGGATCGGTTGCACCGGGGTGAATTTCGACCTCTACCCCGGTGAGGTGCTGGGTATTGTCGGAGAGTCAGGGTCGGGCAAATCGACATTGCTCAACTGCCTTGCCGGTCATTTAGAGCCCGACGGCGGCGAGGTGTTGTTCGACACGCGCACCGATGGGCCACGTGATACGCTAAAGATGAGCGAGCCTGAGCGGAGGATGCTGGGGCGGACCGATTGGGCCTTCGTGCATCAAAACGCCCGCGACGGGTTGCGCATGGGCGTCTCCGCCGGCGGCAATGTCGGTGAGCGTCTGATGGCTGTGGGCGCACGGCATTATGGCGATATCCGCGCGCAGGCTGGCGAGTGGCTGGGCCGGGTCGAAATTGCCGAGGATCGGATGGATGACCGCCCCACGGCGTTTTCCGGTGGGATGCAACAGCGGCTCCAGATCGCACGTAATCTCGTCACCGGGCCGCGCCTTGTTTTCATGGATGAACCCACCGGCGGCTTGGATGTAAGTGTGCAGGCGCGGCTACTTGATCTCCTGCGCGGGCTAGTGCGCGAAATGGGGCTAAGCGCGATTGTCGTCACCCATGACCTTGCCGTGGTTCGGCTTTTGGCAGACCGGTTGATGGTGATGAAATCCGGCCATGTGGTTGAACAGGGTCTCACCGATCAGGTCCTTGACGATCCACAACACGCCTACACGCAACTTCTTGTGTCGAGCATTTTACAGGTATGACCCATCCCGCGCCCGCCCTTTCATCTGACTGGAAGTATCCCGGGGGTTTGGGGGCTGGCCCCCAATTAGACCTGCGTTTGGGGGCTGGCCCGCATTTTAACCCGCAAACGGGGCCTCGCCCCAACCGACCGACAATGGAGACCACCCGATGATCCAGATCGAAAACGTGTCAAAGTCCTTTGCGCTGCACAATCAGGGCGGCGCGGTGATCCCGGTGATGCAGGGCGCGTCGCTAGGCGTTGCGGCCGGGGAATGTGTTGCGCTGACGGGGAATTCGGGGGCCGGTAAATCGACCCTGATGCGGATGATTTACGGCAACTACCTGACGGCGTCGGGGGTGATCCGTGTCGGCGAGGTGGACGTGGCCAGCGCCGAGCCGCGCGAGATTTTGACCTTGCGCCGCGAGACGCTGGGCTATGTCAGCCAGTTCCTGCGCGTGGTGCCGCGCGTGCCGACGCTGGACGTGGTGGCCGAGCCGTTGTTGGCGGTCGGCACCGAGCGCGAGGCGGCGCGGGCGCGGGCGCGGGAATTGCTCACAAGGCTCAACATTCCCGAAACGCTTTGGTCCTTGTCGCCGACCACGTTTTCGGGGGCGAGCAGCAACGCGTGAACATTGCACGCGGCTTTGCCCATGGCTTTCCTGCGATGCTGCTTGACGAGCCGACGGCGAGCCTTGATGCGACCAACCGCGCGACGGTGTTGGAGTTGATCGAGGAAGCCAAGGCGCGCGGCGCGGCGATCATCGGGATTTTCCATGACGCCGAAGCCCGCGAGCGTGTGGCGGACCGTGAGGTTGATGTTTCGGTCTTTACCCCGGCCCGTGCGGCATGAGCGGCGCGATTTTCGCCATTGTTGGCCCGTCAGGAGCGGGCAAGGACACGGTGATGGCAGCGGTCAAGGCTGCGCGCCCTGATCTGCATCTGGTGCGGCGTGTCATAACGCGCCCCGAAGCGGCGGGGGGCGAAGACTTCGAGGGTGTCAGCGCGGAGGATTTTGCCGCGCGCGCGGCCGCTGGCGCGTTTGCGTTGAGCTGGTCTGCGCATGGTTTGCGCTATGGCATTCCCGTCAGCGAGGTTGCGGGGGTGGCCGAAGGCCGGGTGGTTTTGTTCAACGGGTCGCGCGGCATGTTGCAAGACGCCGCGCGGGTTTTCAGCGGGCTGCGGGTGATCAGCCTTGGCGCGTCAGACGAGGTTCTTGCCGCGCGGTTGCGCGCGCGGGGACGCGAGAGCGAGCAAGACATCGCAGCCCGGCTTGAGCGTGCGAAATTGCCCTTGCCAGAGGGTTTGCCCGCGGGGTTGAGCGTGACCCGGATCGATAATTCCGGCGCGTTGGACCATGCGGTAAAGGCGGTTTTAACCGCGCTGAGGCGCGAGAGGGATGCAGTAGGATGACGGAGACAACACAGATGACGGACATGACCCTAGCCAATGCGCGGATCGTTTTGGAAAACGAGGTGATCCACGGCGCGATCGAGATCAGGGACGGTCATATCGCCCGCATCCTGCCGGGCGCGGCGGTGCCGGAGGGCGCGAATGACCTTGAGGGTGATTTGATCATTCCGGGGCTTATCGAGCTGCACACGGACAACCTTGAGCGTCATATCGAGCCGCGCCCGGCGGTCGATTGGCCCCACGCGGCGGCGATTTTGGCGCATGATGGGGAGCTGGCCTCGGTTGGGATCACCACGGTTTTCGACGCGATGCGGGTCGGGTCGATCCCGCAGGGCAAGGGGCGTTATATGAAATATGCGCGCAATCTGGCGACTGAGTTGATGGGGCTTCGGGCCTCTGGGGCGTTGAGGATCAACCATTACCTGCATCTCAGAGCCGAGGTGTGTTCGGAGACTCTGGAAGAGGAAATGGCCGAATTCGGTCCAGAGGATCGGGTCGGGATCGTCAGCCTGATGGATCACACGCCGGGGCAGCGGCAATTCCGCGATCTTTCGCAGCTTCGCACCTATGTGCAGAAAAAGCGCCAGATGAACGACGTGGAGTTCGAGGAGCATGTGGCGCGTTTGCTGGTGCTGCGTGAGGCCAATGGCGCACGTCACGAGGCGGTGGCCGTGGGCGAGGCGGCGCGCTATGGCGCGGTGCTGGCCAGCCATGACGACACCACGCAAGAGCATGTCCGAGTGAGCGCGGGTCACGGTATTGCGCTGGCCGAGTTTCCGACCACGGTTGAAGCGGCCCAAGCCTGTCGGGGGGCAGGTATCAAGGTGATGATGGGCGCGCCGAACCTGATCCGGGGCGGATCGCATTCCGGCAACGTGGCGGCGCATGAGTTGGCCGAGGCCGGGTTGCTGGACATTCTGTCGTCGGATTATGTTCCGTCGGCGTTGATGACGGCGGCGTTTCTGCTGGCGGATTTGTGGGATGATCTGCCCCGCGCGATTGCGACCGTCACGGCGACCCCGGCGCGGGCGGCGCGGTTGGAGGATCGCGGGCGGATTGGCGAGGGGTTACATGCCGATCTGGTGCGGGTCGCACGCATTCAGGGCACGCCGGTCGTGCGCGGCGTGTGGTGTCACGGGCGGCAAGTGGGGTGATTTGCCTCTATGAATTGGCTGCGGGAGGTGTTTCTGCGGCCTTTTCAGACGGCTTTGCGCTGACGTAGTTCAGGATCATTTCGGTCGCATCGTCTTCCAGTCGTTTTTGCCATTGGGCCGAGAATATTGTGGCGCCGAAGCTTGCGGAGAAGCTCTCTCGGTTTGAGACGTTAAAAAAGCTCATGGCCGAGATGTGCCAATGCAGGGCGACCGGGTGAATTCCGCTGCGAAACGTGCCTTCGCGTTCACCTTGCAAGATGATCTTGCTGAGGCGTTCGATCACATCCGCATTGAGGACGCGGAGGTGTTTGGACTCTTGCAGGTAGCGCGCGTTGTGGGTGTTTTCGACCTGCACGATGCGGATAAAGTCAGGGTGCTTTCGATGGTGTTCGAAGGTGAAATGGATTAGCTTTTTCAGGGCTTTGCGCGCGGGCATGTTGTTTAGGACAAGATTTTCTTCACCGATGCGGATTTTGGCATAAGCCGCTTCTAGCGCGTGCTTGTAGAGCCCTTCCTTGTCCCCGAAATAGTAGTAGATCATCCGTTTCGAGGTTTTCGTCGCGGCGGCGATTTCATCAATTCGCGCACCGGACAGCCCGTGTTTGGCGAACACACGCATGGCGACATTCAGGATGTCAGACCTGACTTCGCGCGGATTCTGTGTCCAGTTTCGGTTTGATTTTGTTGTTTTGTTCGAGGCGTTCACTCTGGCTACCATTTAGAAGGATGTCGCGATTCCAATGGGCAGTGTAGCCGATGTTTTCGCGCTCGGCGTGAAAAATTTTTTCATCGCGGCGGCGGGCAGGGGGCGGTTTTAGTGAAAATCGCGGCTGGGGAAGAGTTTCTTGGCCTGTTCGCGGGGGTGGCGGGCGGTGCTGGGGCGACGGGGCGGGCGGGGGGCGTCGTCGGCTTGGGGCTGGGTGATGCCGATGGCGTCATCCATCGGGTGACCGAGTTCGGCGAGCCGGTGGGAGAGGTCTTCGATCTGTTGCGCGATGAGGTGCACGACGATGCCCTCGCGTTGGAGATAGCCCGTCACTCGCAACAGCCGCCCGCCCATCACCGTGCGGCGGTAGCGTTCGTTGATCTTGGGCCAGACCACGATGTTGGACACGCCGGTTTCATCCTCAAGCGTGAGGAAAATAACGCCCGAGGCGGTGCCGGGGCGCTGGCGGGTGATGACGAGGCCACAGACGCTGGTCCGGCCCAGTGGCGCGTCGGGCAGTTTGTCATGCGGGGTGAGGCCGGGAATGGCGGGGCGCAGAAGCTCCATCGGGTGGGCGCGCAGGGTGAGGCGCATCGAGACGTAATCTTCGACCACCTCTTCGCCGAGGTGCATGGCGGGCAGATTGACGGCGGGTTCGGTGATGTTTTCGCCATCCAGCGGGTCGTTGAACAGCGGCAGGGGGTTCTGACCGCGGATGGCTTTGACCTGCCAGAGCGCCTCGCGGCGGCCCGCGCCGGTGTCGGCAAAGGCGTCGGCCTCGGCCAACCGTTCAAGTGCTGCGGGAGCGAGACCGGCCCGCAGCCAGAGCGCCTGCACGTCGGAATAGCCATTGCCGCGTGCGGCCACGATCCAATTGGCGTCTTCTTCCTTGAACCCTTTGATCTGGCGGAAGCCAAGCCGGAGCGCCAGCGCCCCATCGGCGCGGCGTTCCAAAGTGTTGTCCCATGTGGAATGATTGACGCAAATCGGGCGGGTTTCGACCCGGTGTTCGCGCACGTCGCGCACGATCTGGGCCGGGGCATAAAAGCCCATCGGCTGGGAATTGAGCAGGGCGCAGGCAAAGACCGCCGGGTGGTGGCATTTCAGCCATGCCGAGACATAGGCCAGCATGGCAAAGGCCGCTGCGTGGCTTTCGGGAAAGCCGTATTCACCGAAGCCTTCGATCTGGGAAAAGCAGCGTTCGGCGAAGTCGATCTCATAGCCGCGCGCGAGCATGCCCGAGATGAAACGCTCGCGAAATGTGCCGATGGTGCCCATGCGCCGGAAGGTGGCGAGGGAGCGGCGCAGGCGGTCGGCCTCCTCCGCGGTGAAACCGGCGGCGACGATGGCGATCTGCATCGCTTGCTCCTGAAACAGGGGCACGCCGAGGGTTTTGCCAAGCACCCCTTCGAGCGCGTCGGAGGGGAAAGCCACCGCCTCGCGCCCCTGACGGCGGTTGATATAGGGGTGGACCATGCCGCCCTGAATAGGGCCGGGGCGGACGATGGCGACCTCGATCACCAGATCATAAAAGGTGCGCGGGCGCATCCGCGGCAGGAAGTTCATCTGGGCGCGGCTTTCGACTTGGAACACCCCGACCGCGTCGGCGACGCAGAGCATGTCATAGGTGGCGGGGTCTTCCTGCGGTACATCGGCGATGGTCAGTTGCTCGCCCTCGTGTTGGTCCAGCAGGTCAAAGGATTTGCGAATGCAGCTGAGCATTCCGAGGCTGAGGATGTCGACCTTGAGAATGCCGAGCGTGTCGATGTCGTCCTTGTCCCATTCGATGACGGTGCGGTCTTCCATCGCGGCATTTTCGATCGGGCAGAGTTCGTCCAGTCGCCCCTTGGTGATGACAAAGCCGCCGACATGTTGCGACAGGTGGCGGGGGAAGCCAGTGATCTCGCGGATCAGGTGGATCGTCTGTTGCAGGCGCGTGTCGGAGAGGTCGAGGCCCAGTTCCTGCACGCGTTTGGGGTCGGCGCCGGCGTTGGACTGGCCCCAAATCTGGCTTGAGAGATTGGCGGTCACATCAAGCGACAGGCCCATCACCTTGCCCACCTCGCGGATCGCGGCGCGGGAGCGGAAATGGATCACGGTGGCGCAGAGCCCGGCGCGGTGGCGACCGTATTTGGCGTAAATATGCTGGATCACCTCTTCGCGGCGTTCGTGTTCAAAATCAACGTCAATGTCCGGCGGCTCGCCCCGGTATTTCGACATGAAGCGTTCGAACACCATGGTGATCTGATCGGGGCCGACATCGGTGATGCCAAGCGCCCAGCAGAGGATGGAATTGGCCGCCGAGCCGCGCCCCTGACACAGGATTCCGACAGAGCGGGCGTATTGCACGATGTCATAAACGGTCAGGAAATAGGCGGCGAAACCAAGGTCTTGGACGAGGTTTAGTTCTTTGTTGGCGAGGGCGCGATAGCGGGCGGGCACGCCATCGGGGCAGCGGCGCAACAGGCCTTGGTCGGCGAGACGGGTGAGGCGGGCTTGGGGGGCTTCGCCGTTGGTGATCTCGTCAGGGTATTGATAGCTGAGCTCGCTCAGGCAGAAGCCGCATTGCACGGCGATGTCTATGCTACGGCGCAGGGCGGCGGGGTGGTGACGGAACAGCCGCGCCATGTCGGCCCCCGATTTCAGGCGGCGTTCGGCATTGGGCAGGGCGCGGGTGCCGATCTGGTCAATCGTGATGTGTTCGCGCATGCAGGTCAGCACATCGGCGAGCTGGCGACGCGCGGCGCGGTGCATGAGGACATCGCCGACCGCCACCATCGGGGCGGAGGTCTTTTGCGCCAGCCGGGAAATGGCGGCGAAATAGGCCTGATCCGAGCCGTCATAGCGCGGGGCGGCGCCAAGGAACACGCGACCGGGGAAGCGGCGGCGCAGGGTTTGAATGTCGCGGGTGGATTTATGCAGCGGAGCCTGCGACGTGGGCGGCGGCAGGGCGATGAGCATCATGCCTTCGCACCCCTCGGTAAGGCCCCGGAGGTCAAGGTGGCAGTCGCCCTTTTCGGCGCGGCGTTTGCCAAGGGTCAGCAGGCGGGTGAGACGGCCATAGGCGGCGCGGTCACGCGGCAGGGCGAGCCACTCGACCGCGCTGTCACGCAGGCTCAGGCGGCAACCGGTGATCAGCCGGGGGAGCGTGGCGGTGCCGGGGCGCGGCAGTGGGGTATGCGCGCCGGTGTCTTGCCGCGAGCTGCTGTCGAATTCGACCTGCGAGCGGATTTGCAGGGCTTCGTCTTTTTCGCGCTTGAGCTCTTTGAGCGCGGAGTAGGCGCGCACCACCCCGGCCAGCGAATTGCGGTCGGTGATGGCGACGGCGGAAAGGCCCAGCTCGGCGGCGCGGGTGACCAGCTCTTCCGGGTGCGAAGCCCCTGTGAGGAAAGTGAAATTCGAGGTCACGCAGAGTTCGGCATAGGGCGGATTTTGCGGCGCGTTCGGGGATGTCATGCGAATTCCCCCTGCACGAACCAGCCGGGATTTTGCGGCGTGTGATAGAGCCAGAGCCGCCGCCCCTGTCGGGTTTCAACACGCCAGTAATCGCGCAGGCCCGAGCGCCAGCTGTCATCCTGAAGCCACCACTCCGGGGCGATGCGTTCCGGGCCGATGGCGCGCGCGGTGGTGAGGGGCATGCGCCGCCAGCGGAATTGACGCGGCGGGCGGCGGCCATGGGCGGCGATGGGTTCGGGGGGAAATAGCGTGAGCGGGCGGGCGTGCAGGCTGACCCAGCCGCGTTCGGGTTCGGAATAGGCGGCGGGGGCAACGATAAAGCTACGCTCGGGGATGTGGCTGTCGGCGGGGAGAAAACGGCGGATGTTTTCAAGGCCGATGCGGGTGCCGATGCGGGTGATGAGGTCGGTCAGCTGATCGGTGCGGTTCGATTGAACGTGGCTGATTTGCTGCACCGGGAGGGGTTCGACCTCGGTCGCCTCAAGGCGGAGTTGGTCGATGCCGTAACCGGCGTCAACCTCGCCCACGCCGCGTTCGAACAGGGGCAGGATGCGCAGCGGATCGCGCAGGGGGCGGGCGAGGCGAAGCTCGACCTGTTGGCTGTCCTGATCGACACGGCGCAGGGTGAGACAGAGGCGGCGGGCGCCGACCTCCTGCGCTTTGAGCTTGTCACAGAGGGGCGCGAGCAGGCGGGCGGTGCCTTCCATCACGTCCGCCGAGAGACCGATGGGGTCGGGCAGGGTCATGCGGGTGCCGTAATGCGGCGGGTCGGCCAGTGGGGTGATTTGCTCGGGTTGATCGCCGAGCGCCTGATCGAGGCGCATCAGCACCTCGCGTCCGAAACGGCGGGTCAGGGGCGCGCGCGGCGTCTGGGCGAGATCGCCGATCCGGCGCAACCCGAGGCGTTCGAGCGCGGTGCAGGTTTTGGGCTCAAGCCGGAGGGCGGCGACGGGCAGGTTTTTCAGCGCCTCCAAGGGGGTGTCCGGCGCGGCGACACCTTCGGCGTAATGCGCCAAGGCCCATGCCGCGCCGCGGGTGCCGCCAAGGCCGATGCGCACCGAGAGGCCGGCACGCAGCAGGCGGCGGCGCATGTCCGAGAGCATCGCCGCCTCGTCGCCAAAGAGATGGGCCGAGCCGGTGATGTCGAGTACCAGCCCGTCGCGCCCCTCGAGCCCGACCCAAGGGCAATAGCGCGTGGCCCAGCGGCGCAGCACATGCAAAAAGCGCGTATCGCCCGGAAGATCGGCGGGGCGGCTGCGCAAACCGGGGCAGAAAGCGCGTGCGTCAGAGAGCGACATGCCGGAGCTAAGCCCTTGGGTTTGGGCGTCTTTGTTGAGGCAATAGAGCCTTTCGGCGTTGCTCTGCTTGAGGGTCAGGGCAAAGGGCGCATCAACCGGACGTGCGCGCAGAGCCCGGTCGCTTGCCAACCGGGGGAACCACAGAGAGACGACGCGTTTGCCCGTTCCACCGAACATCCCAAACCCCAAATGTTCCCGATTTGTTCTTTATAATTTCCCAGCGATGCAGAGTCGAGTCCGACTGGGTGGTTTGTTGGGCGATTTCGGGGTCATCAAGCACCGGCGCACAGTGCCAGCGGGTTTCGGCGGCGTTGTTGCCCTGCCCCTCGGGGATGAGGAGGAGGGCGGTGGTTTTGCCCGCCTTGGCGGCGAGTTGCAGGCGGCGACCGGCGGTGAAGCTGATCTCTTTGTCGAGCTCGCCAATCACCAGCCCGAGCGCGGCGGAGCGCAGGGCCTCTTCCATGACGGCGAGGCCGTCGGTTTGGTTGTCGACATGGGCCATAAGCAGGCGGTCCGGGTCGATCATGCTGCCCACCCCGGCGGGGTTGAGCGTGTCGGGTTTCCAGCCTTCGCGGACCCAGAGGATGCTGCCTTCGACATGGGCGCATTGGGCCAGTGCAAAGACCACGGCACCGGGGCCGCACACCTCGTGAGCGCGGGCGCGGCGCAGGGGGAAATCAGGGATGGTTTGGCCACTCATACCCATTTGATACGTCAGAGCGGGGCGTCTGGCGAGGGGGGTGACAAAATTTCCCGGTGACCTTCCGGTGACCTTTCCGGTGTTTGGTCTGTGACGTGAGGGAAGGTAACAGCGCGGGGTTAGCAGAGCGTTAAGGGGTGGCGCGTTAACGGATCGGGCCATCCAGAACCGTCCAAGAACGACCACGACCAGCGCGCGATTGCGGCTGATCGGCTTACAGGGGGGTGCGTGTCTGACTAATCACTCAACCGCGCGGATGAGTTTGCGTTCGAGGACGCGCAGGACCTTGCGCAGATCATGGCCACGGCGCAGGATCTGCCCATCCATGCCGACAACCGAATACTGCCCTTGTTTGTTGCGCAATTTCGGTTGTTTTTCAATGCGATAGAGCGGGTGTTCGGCGGTGCGGCGAAACACCGAGAAGACGGCCACATCGCGCAGTGTCGAGATGCCGTAGTCGCGCCATTCCCCGGCGGCAACCATGCGCCCGTAAAGCGAGAGGATGACATTAAGCTCGGTGCGGTGAAAAGCCACTTGGGTGGGCGGGGCCCCGGCGAAGGGCGAAGGATCTTGAACCGTCATAGGGAGAGAGTTGCGCTGTTTGGCGATAAAATCAAGTGCAATGGTAAACAGACCGTCCGGGCGGGTTAACGGCGGTGCGGCGTGGCGCGGGAGGGGGTGACTCCCGGCTGACATTCGGCTGACTCCCGGCTGCCGGGTTGGGGAGGAAAGGTTAACGCGGGATTAGGTTAATGTGGCGTTCGCAGGGGGGGTGCCCCGGATCCAAGGCCGATGGCCCGGCTTGGCAAAGCAATCAGACCGGTCGATCAGCCGCAGTAGACGCGGGTGATGATCCCGGCCTTGTCGGTTTCGACGTTCAGGCGGTCGGCGCGGTAGTCCATCGTAACGGCGGTGCCGGGAGCGATGATACGGACCAGTTTTTCGCCGGAGAAATCCGCAGCTTCGGCGGGGGTGCCGACGAGCGGTTCGTATTTGGTCGCGGCACAGGTGGCATCGGCGCGCATGATATCCTCGTGAGGTTGGCAAGCGGTCAGAAGGGCCAGAACAGACAGGGCAGCGAGGCTGATCACAAAGGGAAAACGGGGGATGCGGGACATGGGTGCGTGCTCTTCTGGTTGGCTGTTCCTTTTGATGTGGAGGCAGATTGGCGGCGATACAAGCCACGCGTGGGGGGAATTTTTTTCGCCGGCGAAACATTGCTTGTCCGGGGGAGTGGCGGGGGAGGGCGGCGCAGGCCCGCGATCAGGCGGTGGCTCTGAAGTCTGGTGCATCGCCACCGATATCGAGCACGCCGGAGGCCAGCGTCTTGGCCGGGAGGGTGATGCGGTATTCGCCGCCAAACCCGAAGCTCCACCCCATGAGATCGCTTTCCGGCAGGCGCAGAAGCGTGAGCGCATCTTCTTTGTTGCAGCTTTCGCGCCGGGCGAGGCCCATGCTGCCGCTTTCCTGGGTGGCGAGGCCGGTCCAGTAGCGCTCAAACATGCGGCGTTGCTGTGCCGGGAGCAGGTCGGGTGTTTCGCTATAGGCGCGGCGGCCATAGTGATCAAACCAGCGGAAATAGGTGGCCAGCATATGCGGATCGTGCAGGAGCGGCGTTGGCAGGGCTTCGCCTAGAGCAGTGTCGAAGGTGGAAAACCGCAGCGATTTCAGGCCCCGCAGGGTGAGCTTGAGCAGGGCGGGAGAAAACGGCACCCCTTCGGTGCGGGCGGCGTGGAGTTCGCCGCTGAGGGCGGAGACGCCATCGCGGGTGGGGCCGAGATCATCGAGGAACCGCCGGGTTGCCGGATCGGGGGCGTCGGGGTCGATCAGGCCACAGATGACGCGATAATCCCAGTCGAGTTCGGATTGCAGCACCTCAATCAGGATCAGCAGCGAATTCCAGTCGAACGGTTGAAACCGCGGGTCTGAGAGGTCTGTTTCCGAGGGCAGGTTGGCCGCGCGCGGGTCATGTCCGTTTGCGGTTGGATGAAGCGGGTGGACCGGGCGGGGCACGTGGGCCCGACGGGCGGGTTGGGCCGCTTGGGGCGGATCGGGTGCATCGTCGGGCGTGCCGGGGCGTTCGATCAACACGTCGAGCGGCCAGCGCGGAATGTCGGCGGGGTGCCCGGTGGCACGGGCGAGGATGTCGTCACGCATGGGCCGCGCGGCGGCGGTGGAGACTCGGCCGGGGGCTGGCGTTCGGGTCCGAAGCTTTGGCAATGGCGCAGGATCGGCGTGCCGGGCTTGTCCTGAGAGGTGAAGGCGAGGATCCAGCCCGTGCGCGGGCCGCGCCCGCCCCAGAGCCGGGGGGCAGCTGCGAGCAGCTTATCTGGGCCAGAAACAACGCCGGTTTGCCATCGGCCATGGGCCACGCCATGTCATCGGGCATATGCGGGGCGCCGCCGAGCCAGCTGTGAATTGGCATGCCCCGGTGGATTGGCACGACAGGGCGCAGGCGGATGATGGGGTTTTCCGGGCTGGTGTTGGCGGCGGTTGGTGCTGCGGGTTTTGCGGTGGTTTGCCGGGGGATCGCGGTGGGCGGTTGCTCGGGCGGGGGGCTGTCCGGGGTGGTGGTGGTGGTGGGCCGTCCGGGGCGCGGTTTGGGGTGCGGTTTGGCGGGGGTGTGCGCAGCGGGGGGCGCGTATTTGAGCCATTCGGGGAGGGTATTGTTGGCGTCACTGGAGTGGTCGGTTGTGGCGGGCTGCTCTGCCACGGGGAGCGCGGCATCGGCGCGCGGCGCGGGACTTTTGATGCGTGGAATGCTGGTTGCGAAGACGATCAGCAATCCGGCGAATAGCACTACCGGCTGTTGCCCCACCAGCCCGACAATGAACACCCCAGCGCCAAGCAATCGTGTGAGCGTGCCGACGGATGCAAGCGGCCTGTCGCCAGTCGGTTGGCTGGCCGTGAGATGAAGTTTGGTCATGGTGCCCCTCATGCGTTGTTGCGAGCGATCTTGGAGGCGGGCGTGGCGAAAAAGCGGCGGGGCGGCGGCAGAGCGAGGGGGATTGGTGCGGGATTTAGGAAGATTTTCGCTAAATCGCGCGGGGTGCGGATTTACGCGCCAACACGAAAACGCGTGTTGTATCCGCGCCCGGATTGCAGCACTCTGCGCCGTGAAATATTGGAGGATTTACCTATGCGCACCAGAGCTGCAGTCGCGGTCGAGGCCGGCAAACCCCTTGAGATCATGGACGTAAACCTTGAAGGCCCGAAAGCCGGTGAGGTTCTGGTTGAAATCAAGGCGACGGGGATTTGTCATACCGATGAATTCACCCTGTCGGGGGCCGATCCCGAAGGGCTTTTCCCGGCCATTCTGGGCCATGAGGGAGCCGGGGTTGTGTTGGAATGCGGGCCGGGGGTGACGAGCCTGAAGCCGGGCGATCATGTGATCCCGCTTTATACGCCGGAATGCCGCGAATGTGACTATTGTCTCAACCCCAAGACCAACCTGTGCCAATCGGTGCGCGTGACGCAGGGGCAGGGGCTTATGCCGGATGGGACGAGCCGGTTCAGCATGCTCGATGGGACGCCGATCTTGCACTATATGGGCTGTTCGACCTTCTCTAACCACACGGTTTTGCCGGAAATTGCGCTGGCGAAAGTGCGGCCCGACGCGCCGTTCGACAAGATTTGCTATATCGGTTGCGGCGTCACCACCGGGATCGGTGCGGTGATCAACACGGCCAAGGTCGAGATCGGCAGCCGGGCGGTTGTTTTCGGGCTGGGCGGTATCGGGCTGAATGTGATTCAGGGGCTGCGCCTTGCCGGGGCGGATCAGATCGTGGGGGTTGATTTGAACCCTGCCAAGGTTGAGATGGCGACGCGTTTCGGGATGACCGATTTCGTCAACCCTTCGGATGTTGAGGGCGATCTTGTCGGGCATCTGGTTGAGCTGACCGGGGGCGGGGCGGATTATACGTTTGACGCGACGGGCAACGTGCAGGTGATGCGCACGGCCTTGGAATGCGCGCACAAGGGCTGGGGTGAGAGCATCATCATCGGCGTGGCGGCGGCAGGGGCCGAGATTTCGACCCGTCCGTTCCAATTGGTCACGGGCCGGGTTTGGCGCGGCACGGCGTTTGGCGGGGCGCGGGGCCGGACGGATGTGCCCAAGATCGTGGATTGGTACATGGACGGCAAGATCGAGATCGACCCGATGATTACTCACACCATGGGGCTTGAGGATATCAACAAGGGTTTCGATCTGATGCATGCGGGTGAGAGCATTCGCAGTGTGGTGGTGTATTGATCAGACCGTGGATGGCGGGGTGAAACCCCGCCCTACGGCGTTGGGGCGATGATATGGCAGTGAAGATGCGAGACGCGGTGCGCGGTGCGGATGACGCGCTTGTCTGGTCGATCCTGAAACCGGCGGTGGAGGCGGGCGATACGCTCTGCGCCGAGCCGGATGGCGGGATGGCGGGTGGTCTGGCCTATTTCTGGGCCGAGACGGCACGCGTTTGGATTGCCGAGGACGACGGCGTTGCGCTGGGCTGTTGGTATATCAAGCCAAACCAGACCGGCAATGGCGCGCATGTGTGCAACGCGGGCTATTGCACCAGCCCGGCGGCGCGGGGCAAAGGCGTGGCGCGGGCGATGCTGGCGGCGTCGTTGGACGAGGCGCGGCGGCAAGGCTATCGCGCGATGCAGTATAATTTTGTGGTGGCGACGAACACGCGGGCGGTGGCGACGTGGGAGCGCGCCGGGTTTGCCGTGGTTGGGCGTTTGCCGGGGGCGTTCAAACATCCCGAGCAGGGCTATGTCGACGCGCTGGTGATGTTCAAGGATTTGACGAAGTAGGGGCCCGGCGCGCGCCCCTGGTGAGGTCTGCTATGCGCGGCGAAGCCGACCTTCGTTGCAGGTGCGCGAACGGCTGCTGTTAGATAGCAGCCGTTTATTTGCAAAGCGGGCAACCGATGGGCTGCCCGCAATGGTCTTTCCAATAAAAAGGTTACTTCATCGAATTGAAGCCAATCATGTTCCCTTCGGTGTCTTGGCACAGAAGAACCCAGCCAAAGTCGCCGATGGAAAACTTTGGCCTGACGACCGAACCGCCGGCTTTAACTGCACGCTCTTGTTGCACTGCGCAATCCTCGACCATGAAGTACACGATTGTCCCGCCAACACCGGGACCAGCATGCGGGGCTTTGGTCAGGGCGCCGCCCGCGCCATAGGCGCTCATTTCCGCAGGAAAGCTCATCATTTGCGTTTCACCAGTGGGATCACCCATTGGTTCGAGTTTGGAGCCGAGCATGGCTTCGTAAAAGCCCACGGCCCGATCCAGATCGTCTACGTAGATGTCGAACCATCCGACAGCATTCATCTTTGTCATTTTATGTCCTTCGTTTCATGTGTGAAAAGGTGAGAGAGGTTTTGCTCAGGCGGCGACGCCCTGCGGTTTTTCGTCTGCGTCAATGGTGCTTTCCAAGTGCCAGATCTTGGAGACGATCTGCCAACCTTCAGCTCCGCGTAGAAATCCAAGGTGGTCGACGAACACGGAGTGATGCGCGCGTATCCGAATTTTGACGGTGGCGCTGATCGGGGACAGGAAATCGATCATCAGGACTTCGGCCTCGCGCTTCTGGCCAGCGCTAGCGGGCGAAACACGGCCCGCAACGTCGCGGCTGAAACTGTCAATTGGTTCAACAAATACGGTGCCATTGTCGGCATCGAACAAGCTGGATCGCGGGTGGAAAACGGCGTTCAGCTTGGCGGTGTCGCAGGTGTGGATCGCGTCAAAATAGGTTTCGATTGCGGCGAGAAGGTCAGCTTGGATCGTCATCGTCATGTCTCCGTTTCAAAGTGATGACGCAGACTTGCCATCATCGACCAAATCGCGATACTGTCTATATTGACAAGGTTCGGTCGGATTCTGCCAACATGACAAAATTTGCGTCTCTCCCTCAAAAGCACCCGCTTGTGTGCGCCGTTGCCTATGATGGGTTGTGCACATTCGAATTTGGCATTGCTGTCGAGCTTTTCGCCCTCCCACGCCCCGAATTTGACAATTGGTACAAGTTTGCCACCGTGAAGGCCGAGCCGGGCCCCATTCGTGCCGTGGGCGGCATTACGTTGGACGCAGAAGACGATCTTGGCCTGCTTGAGGATGCCAGCCTGATTATTGTTCCGGGATGGCGCGGCGCCGATACGCCTGTTCCAGAAGAGTTATGCGAGGCGCTGCGCGCCGCATACGCGCGTGGGGCGCGTGTTGCATCTATCTGCTCAGGGGTTTTTGTGTTGGCAGCCGCAGGGCTGTTGAATGGCAAACCCGCGACAACACACTGGCGCTATACCGAAAAGCTTGCTGAGCGTTATCCAGACATCACCGTCGATCCAGACGTTCTGTTTGTTGAGGGCGAGCGTGTGTTTACGTCTGCCGGATCAGCCGCCGGGTTGGATTTGGGGCTGCATATCATCCGACAGGATTTTGGCGCGCAGGTTGCCGCTTCGGTGGCACGCCGTTTGGTCCTGCCTGCTCAACGCGACGGTGGCCAGCGGCAGTTCATACCCCGTCCGGAACCAAAGGCCCGCATGGGATCCGGTTTGGCGGCACTTCAGGATCGTATCCGCGCCTCGATTGACGAAGAGTGGCCGATTGAGCGCATGGCGAGCACCGCCGCCACAAGTGGTCGGACACTGGCCCGGCGTTTTCACGAGGAAGCAGGCACAACCCCGCTAAACTGGTTAAAGCTGGAACGGGTGTCGCGCGCCGCAGAGTTGCTGGAAAATAGCTCTATTCCGCTATCGGATGTTTGGGAAAGCTGCGGCTTCGGCTCGGCAGAGACCTTTCGCCGCGAATTTCGCAAAACGATGGGGGTTCCGCCCGTCCGATACCGCGAACGTTTGGGCGCTCTCTGAGGCGCAAAACAAAACGGATCGCTCGACATGGGATGCGGGCGCTGCCCTATGTGGCAGCGTCAATCCGGGCGCGCGCAAGGGGTTTCGCCGGGCGCGCGGGGGCGTAGGAATTGGTGCAACAAGAAGGAGGTCAGACGATGACTGATAAGGCACCGCTTTTGGCGGTATTGATTGATGCAGACAATGTTTCGGCCAAGGAAACCAAGGCGATTTTTGATGAGATCGCCGGGATTGGCGAGGCCAGCGTGCGCCGGGTCTATGGCGATTTTTCGCAGTCGAAAACCAAGGGGTGGAGCAATGTGCAGGCCGAGTTTGGCCTTGTGCCGCATCACCAGCCGGAAAACACCGTGGGCAAGAATGCGAGCGACATTGCCTTGGTCATCGACGCGATGGATCTGATGCATTCGGGGCGGTTTGACGGCTTTGTGCTGGTCTCGTCCGACAGCGATTTCACCCGGTTGGCCAGCCGCATCCGCGAACAGGGGCTGGATGTGACCGGGATTGGCAAGAAGACCACGCCGATTGCGTTTCGTAAGGCCTGTAAGCGGTTTCTGTTCCTTGAAAACCTTGATGGCAACGGCGGCGAGGCTACGGCCGAGACCCAGAAGGCATCGCCGAAACAGAACCATGGCGAGGCCAAGGCGCATATCCTCAAGGCGATGGACAGCATTGATCAGGAAGGCGAGTGGTACAACCTTGGCCGTTTGGGGCAGATGATCGTGGCGGCGCAATCGGATTTTGATCCGCGCAGTTATGGCCGGGCCAAGCTGAGCGATCTGGTGCGTGATCTCAAGATTTTCGAGACGCGGCGCGGGGCGAACAACCAGTTGGAAGTGCGGCGGCTGGATTGAGGGCGGTTGCGCGTGTAAGCTGAGCCTTATGGCGCGCGACAACCCATATCGACCGTTTACGCCGGACCCGGAGCAGATGGCCTTGCACCCCGGCCAGTCGGGCAATGCGATCAACGGTTTGGGCGAGCGGGCGTTTCGCCGCCCGGAGGTGGTATATTGGGCGCCCAACCCCGACGACATTCCACACGGGAAAATGCAACGCTGGTTCTATTCGGTTGACCCGGACCCGGCGGCGATGGCGGCGGTGCGGGCCGAGCGGCAGGTGATATTGGATGCGCCGATGGCCGAGGTGGCGGCGGAGCCGATGGCGATTGCGCCGGAGGCGTGGACCGGCGGGCTGGCGCAATTCGTCAGCGCCGGGATTTGCGAGATGACCGGCGTGGCGCAAGCGCGCGAAGAGTGGTTTTTCGCCGGGCAGGAGATGCGCCACAGCCGGTTGATCCTTTTGGCGGTGGGCCATGAGTTCGACGCGATTGCACAAGCGCCCAAGGTGCAGGCCGGGGCCGAGGTGGTGCGCCAGTATGGCCGCGCGGCGGGGGCGGCCAAGACGGTGGCGAGCTGGATCCGGCAACAGGGCTGGGAGGCCGAGCCGGTGACCGGGCCGATGGCCGGGGCGGTGACGTTGATCCCGCCCGCGATTGAATGCGGCTTTGGTGAATTGGGCAAGCACGGGTCGATCATCAACCCGGAGCTGGGCGCTTCGTTTCGCTTGGCAGGTGTGTTGACGGACGCGCCATTCGCGCCAACGCCCAAGCGGGAGTTCGGGATCGACAGCTTCTGCGCCAACTGCCGGATTTGCGAGGAGGCCTGTCCGCCAGAGGCGCTTTCACCCGGCAAGCAATGGGTGCGCGGCGAGGAGAAGTGGTATGTGGATTTCGACCGGTGTCTGCCGTTCTTCAACGAGACGCAGGGTTGTGCCATTTGCATTGCCGTTTGCCCGTGGTCGCGCCCCGGTGTGGGGTTGAACCTTGCGGCCAAACTGGCGCGGCGGGCGGAGCGGATTGGCGCGGGTGACGCGCCGGAGGGGCGCGGTTAGGTGCCGTAACGGGCCATGAAAGTTGCGACCGCTTCATTGGTGACGGTGGCGATTTCGTCTTGCGAAAACTCGGTCTGGATACCGAACACCGCACGCATCCAGAGGTAGGATTTGGACAGGTCCGAGAATTGTTCCGCCGCCAGCGTGAGGTTGTCGATCTTTAGCTCGCCGCGGGCGACGCCATGGGCCAGCACCTCTTCGAGGCGCTTGCGGCCCATCTCGGGGCCGCAGTCATAAAACGCGCGGGCAATGTCAGGAAAGCGGTCACGTTCGGAGACGCAAATGCGGAACATGGTTTGCGTAAAATCCGACAGAAGATATTTCGCGAGGCGCATTGCCAAGGAGGTGAGCACCTCGCCGATCGGCCCTTGGGTGTTGATTTCGGCCGCGGCGGCATCGGCCATGCGAAGGCATTCGAGGCGGGCGACTTCGGCGAAAAGTTGTTCTTTGTCAGGGAAGTAGGAGTAGAGCGTTGCCTTGGAGACGCCTGCGGTTTGGGCGATTTGATCGACGTTGGCCCGCTCGAACCCGTCGGCCATGAACACTTTGCGCGCCCCTTCGAGAACCTGATCGAACTTGCGGCCTTTGCTGTTGATCTGGGATGTGGCGAGGCTAACAGGGCAAATTGGCATGGCGGCTCCGTTAACGATGTCAGGATTGGTGTCAGCACGTGGGTCGGCATCAGGGTAGCTTTGCAGTTCTGAACTGGCAAGTTTAGTTCTGGGATGACCTTGGGTTGCGTGCAGGATCGAGGGGGATTTTGCGCCAAGACTCTCTTGCGTCGCGGAGCGGTGCTCGCTAAGTTTAGAACAATTCTAAACTTGAGGATTTCCCTATGCGGTTTCTAACTCAACGGCGGCGCTTTTCCGAGCTGAGCGAGCAGGAGGTTCTGGCGCTGGCGATTTCATCGGAGGAGGATGATGCGCGGATTTACCGGATGTATGCCGAGCGGATGCGCGACGATTTTCCCGACAGTGCCAAGGTGTTTGACGGCATGGCCGCCGAGGAGGATGACCACCGCCAGCGATTGATCGAGCAGCATCGCAAGCGGTTTGGCGAGGTGATCCCGTTGATCCGGCGCGAGCATGTGGCGGGCTATTATGCGCGCCGCCCGGTGTGGCTGGTCGAGAACCTCGGGCTTGAGCGGATGCGCGAAGAGGCCGAGAATATGGAAGCCGATGCCGAGCGGTTTTACATTGCCGCCGCGCAGCGCAGCACGGATGCGGGCACGCGCAAGTTGCTGGGTGATCTGGCGGCGGCAGAGGCCGGACATCAGCACAAGGCCGAAACGCTGGAAGAGCAGCATCTGGGCGCGGATGCGCGGGGCGAGGAGGAGCGCACGGCGCATCGCAAGTTCTTGCTGACGTGGGTTCAGCCGGGATTGGCCGGGTTGATGGACGGGTCGGTGTCGACGCTGGCGCCGATCTTTGCCACCGCATTTGCGACGCAGGACACATGGACCACCTTCCTTGTCGGGTTGGCGGCGAGCGTGGGCGCGGGCATTTCGATGGGGTTCACCGAAGCGGCCAGCGACGACGGAGAGTTGAGCGGGCGGGGCAGCCCGATCAAACGCGGGTTTGCCAGCGGGGTGATGACCATGGTGGGGGGCTTGGGGCATGCGTTGCCGTATCTGATCCCCGACTTCTGGACCGCGACGACGATCGCTTTGGTCGTGGTGTTCATCGAGCTTTGGGCGATTGCGTGGATCCAGAACAAATTCATGGACACGCCGTTTTTCCGCGCCGCGTTTCAGGTTGTGCTGGGCGGGGCGTTGGTCTTTGCCGCGGGGGCGTTGATTGGCAGCGGCTAGGGCGCTTTGCCGTCGGGGGTGAGGGCGCGGAACCGCTCGGCCAGATCGCCCATTGCGGTGCGATAGGCACCGGGGCCGAAGCTCGCCCGTGCAACGCCCATGGCGGCGACCGAGCTCAGCGGGCTTTGATCGCCCAGCATCATCACGTTCACCGGCAGAGTGGTGGCGGCGGTGATGCGGCGGATCAGCGTCTCTTGCGTGAGGCCGGGCACAAAGAAGCCATCCGCGCCGGCCTGTTGATAGGCCTGTGCGCGGGTGATCGCCTCGTCGACAAAGCCGGCGTGGCTGTCCGGGGCAGAGCCGAGAAAGAGATCGGTGCGGGCGTTGATAAAGAGCGGCACATTGGCAGAGCTGGCCGCCGTGCGGGCGGCGGCGATGCGGGCGGATTGGCCTTCGATGCTGTGCAGGCCGTCACCGTTGATCACCCGGTCCTCGAAATTGATGCCGATGGCACCGGCGGCGATCAGGCGCGACACATTGCTGGCAACCCCGGCGGGGTCGGTGGCATAGCCGCCTTCGAAATCGACCGAGAGGGGCAGATCATTGGTGGCAGCGATGCGCGCCACGATGGTGAGCAAGAGATCAAGCGGCAGCGCCTCGCCATCCGCGTAGCCTTGGGCGGCGGCGACCGACCAGCTTCCTGTGGCGAGCGCCTTTGCCCCGGCGTCGGCGATGGCTTTGGCCGATCCGGCGTCCCAGATGTTGTAAAGCACCAGCGGCGTGCCGGGGGTGTGGAGCGATTTGAAGCGGGTGGCTTTGTCGGCTTGGCTGAGAGCGTGCGTGGTCATGTCGGGCTTTCTATTTGGGTGGGACGATAGAGGCGTTCGATTTCAAGCAGCCGTTTTTTGCGCCAGAGGCCGCCGCCATAGCCGGTTAGCGCGCCATCCGCGCCGATGACCCGGTGGCAGGGCACGATCAGGGCGAGTTGGTTGGCGCCATTGGCACGCGCTACGGCGCGGGTGGCGGAGGGGCGGCCAAGCGCACGGGCGAGGTCGCCATAGCTTGTCGTGGTGCCGGGCGGGATGTGGCGCAGCGCATCCCAGACCGATTGCGCAAAACCCGAGCCGGTATAGGCGAGCGGGGTTTTGAACGCAGCCGATTGGCCAGAGAAATAGGCGGAAAGCTCGTGTTTGATCTGTTCGCCGGGGGCGGTTGTGCCGATGCCGAGCCGCCCCTTGACCGAGGTATCAAGGCGGGCCAGCTCGCGGCTGAGCGCTTTGCGGTCATGAAATTCGAGCAGGTAAAGCCGGGACGGGCTGCTGAGTGAGATCATGTCGCCGAGCGGCGTGCTGATCCAGTCGGCAAAGAGCAGCGGATCGGGGTGGAGACGGCCCGGCGCACGGCCAAGCAGACGGGCGAAGGCGGCGCGAAACGCGCTGGGCGAGGCATAGCCGGCGTCAAGCTGTGCGTCGATCACCTTGCCGCCGTCCGCGATGGTGGTGAAGCCGTCCCGCAGCCGCCGTTGCCTTGCGATTTCAAGGAAGGTCATGCCGAATTGACGTTTGAAGCTGCGCCGGACGGTGGAGAGGTCAAAGCCCATGCGGGTGATGTCCGCTTCGGACCAGCGGTATTCCGGGCGTTCATCCAGCGCGGCGAGCAGGCTGGCGATGGAGGGGTCGGCCGAGGCCACGGGTTGCATCGGGTGGCAGCGTTTGCAAGGGCGGTAGCCCGCGTCGATGCAATCGCCCACGGTCGGGTAGAAGGTGCAATTCTCGGGCTTGGGTTTGCGCGCCGGGCAGGTCAGGCGGCAGAACACGCCGGTGCTGGCGACGCCAACGAAGGCTTGGCCATCATAGGCGGGATCGCGCCCAAGCAGCGCCGAGTAGAGTGTCGCGTGGTCTGGAAGATCAAAGAACATGCGGTGATAGTAGCAGGGTGGCGGGCATGTGCCGCCGGAAATCGGGCGTGTATTTGAATTTGTTGGAGGGGCGGTATGCGGGCATGGGTGCTGGGGGTGGTTTTGGCGCTGATGGCGGGCGGGGCGCAGGCGGAGGTGCGGGTGGTTTGCACCCTTGTGGCCGAGGCCGAAACCGGGCGGGTGGTGTTGGAGGAGGGCGCGTGCGCGGCGCGTGAGACGCCTGCATCGACGTTCAAGGTGGCCTTGGCGGTGATCGGCTTCGAGGCGGGGTTTTTGCAGGATGCGCACGCGCCGGTGCTTGAGTATCGCAAGGGCGAGCCCGATTGGGGCGGCAAGAACTGGACCCGCGACACCACGCCAGAGCGGTGGATGACCTATTCGGTGGTCTGGTATTCACAGCGGATCGCACGGGCGCTGGGCGCGGAAGTGTTAAGCGCAAAGGCGCGGGCGCTGGGGTATGGCAACGCGGATTTTGCCGGTGATGCGGGCTATGACAACGGGTTGGAGCGGGCGTGGATTTCATCGTCATTGCAGATATCGCCACGCGAG
Organism: Rhodobacteraceae bacterium D3-12; assembly: GCA_025916135.1. NCBI lineage: Bacteria > Pseudomonadati > Pseudomonadota > Alphaproteobacteria > Rhodobacterales > Roseobacteraceae > Phycobium > Phycobium rhodophyticola. The sequence goes on from CP104793.1 coordinate 350,303, forward strand.
CAGGTGGCGTTTTTGCGCGGGCTGGTGACGGGGCGTTTGCCGGTGAGTGCGCGAGCGATGCGATTGACACGCGCGGTGGTTGAGGAGCGCCGGGTCGGGGGCTGGCGGGTGAATGGCAAGACCGGGGGCGCCTATCCGCGCCGGGCGGACCGGAGTTTCGACTATGCCGCCGGGGTCGGCTGGTTTGTGGGATGGGCCGAAAAGGACGGGCGGGTTTACGTGTTCGCGCGGCTGACGCGGGCCAACACGCGGCTAAAGGGCTCGCCCGGTGTTGTGACGCGGGCGCGGTTTCTGGAAAACTGGCCTGCTATGGCAGAACGATTGAGGTGAGGCGGCCTGTGCGGTTAGGGTTTTGTCAGGGGTGATGGATGGCGGGCTTGAGAGATGGCGGGCTCGAGAGATGGCGGACGTGATGGATAGGAAGGGATAGGTCATGGGCAAATGGGGCACACTACGGTTGGGTGGGCTGACCGCAGGGTTGGTGATGTTGGCGGCACTGGGGCGGGCCGACGGCGATCATGATCACGGGGTGATGGGCAAGGATGCGCAGCATTTGCCGATTTTCGACGCGCATATCCATTACAAGGAACCGGCGTGGGATGTTTACCCGGTCAAAAGCATTATCGAGTTGATGGACCGCAGCGGGGTCGCGATGGGGTTGGTCTCTTCCACGCCCGATGAAGGCACGATCATGCTGTGGAAATACGCGCCGAACCGGGTGGTGCCGGAGCTGCGCCCCTATCACGGGGATGCGGGGTCATCGAATTGGACCAAGGCGCCGGATATGGAGGCCTATTTGAAAGAGCGGTTGCAGGCCTATCCGCATCAAGGGATTGGCGAGTTTCACATTCATCGGCTGGACCGGTCGGATGAGCCGCTGTTTCGCAAGGTGATCGCGATGGCCAAGGCGCGGGACATTTTCCTGCATGTGCATTCGGGGGTGGAGCCTGTGGAGTGGCTTTTTTCGCTGGACCCGGAGGTCAAGATCATCTGGGCGCATGCCGGGTTGAGCACGCCCGCAAAAGGGGTTTACGCGGTGATGAAACGCTATGGCACGTTGGTTGCGGATACGTCATTGCGCGAGCATGACATTCTGGATGGTGCGGGCGGGTTGGACCCTGTGTGGGAGAAGATCCTGATCGAGTTTCAGGGCCGCTTGATGGTGGGGAGCGACACATGGGTCAACAGCCAGTGGGACCAATATGAGGACATCATCGCCACGCATCGCAGGTATCTGGCGCTTTTGCCGCGCGAGGTCGCGGAAAAGATCGCCTTTAAGAATGCCGAGCGGTTTTTCGGGCGCAAGGTGACGATGGATTTAATCGGAAAACGCTGAGGCTTGGCGACCGCGTGCGATAGGGCGGGGGCAAGAATTTTTGAAAAATTCTTGGTAAAATTCTTTGAAGAATTTTGGCGCTCGGGTGGTGGGGTTACTCTGCTGCTTGCAGGGCGCGGTTTCGCTGCTTGTCGAGCAGGACTTCGCGTTGGGGGACCCATGTGTATTTCGGGTCTTTTTGCGTGGCATTCCATGTCAGCGGTCCGCCGCGGCGCCACGGGTCAACCACAATGCCGGAGAACATGTCATCGCCACGCGCCGAGATGATCGAAGTGGAGTGTTCGATCAAAACCGGGTGCCCATAGTTGGCGATGGCGCGGTGAATTTCGAGGGTTTCGAAGCGTTCGGATTTCAGGCGCCGTTCCATATCCTCGGCCCAGTGCCAGCAGAGGCCACGCGGGCGCAGGCCCATATTCACCTTGGTGTTATGAATGAGCGGCGGATCGGTGATCTGGTATTGGCGGGCCAGTTCGGCGGGGTAGGTGAGAGAGATAAAGGCGGCACGGTGGGCTTCGGCGGGGTCGACATCGGGGCCAAGCGCCTGGATCGCGGCGGCCAGGCGGGCGACCTCGTCAGGTTGGGCGCTGGGCGCGGGGGGCGCGCAGGCGGTCAGGGCCAGAAACGCCAGCAGCCCGGCAAGGATACGCAAAAACGTCAAGGGAAGTGCCTGTTTGCCTGTTGAACTTGCCCAATCGCTAGCGCGGGGGCGGCGCGATGTCGAGAGAGCCGTCGATCACAGGTTCATGACCTTGTCGAAAAAGCCACGGTTGGCGGTGCGGGCCTGTTCAAGGAGCGCCGGGTGGCGGCGGGCCTTTGGCAGGGCGGTTTGCCAGTTGGACGGCGTGGCCATGGTGGGCGGGTCCGCGAAGCCGTTGAACTTGTTTGAGAACGGCAGGCAGAGGGTGCGGCGGCCAAGCAGCATGGCCCAGTAGGTGCCGTGATAGGAATTGGTCACCACCGTGTCGCCGCTGGCGATATGGGCGATGGCCTGTTGCAGGGTCGGGCCGTGATTGGTGAGGCTCGGGATACTATCGGGCAGGGTGATGCCGGTGGATTTGCGGTGGTGCAGGAAAGCGACCACCTCATGCTTGGGTGCGGGGGGCGCATCAAACAGCGGCGACATGGCCGAGACGCAAGGCACATGCGACAGCCCCGCCACCCCCGCATTGCGGGTCGAGATCAGCGAGGCCGAGGCGCGAGCGATTTCAAACGGCAGGCTTTGCGCCGTTTTGCTGTCGAGGCCCACGGCCCAGATGACCGTGTGCCGCGCGGCGGCGGCGTTATAGATCAGCGCGTTGATCGCCTGTTGTGCGACCTGACCACCGCCGAGGATGGCACGGTGACAGGCCGGCAGATCGGCACCGAAATCACCAATCGTGCTTGTGCCGAAATCAAAGTAATCCGCCGGGCAGCAGGCACGGTCACCCACATTGGCGGTGGTGCGGATATGTTGGAATGCGGCATCAAACATAGTCGAGGTTTAGCGTCTATGTTGCGGGTGGCAAAGGGGGATTGCGTGGTGGCCTATTCGCAGGAAACGCATTGCGACCCATTGCGTCCGCCTGTCCACATGATACCAATTTCACATGTGGGAGATTTTTCTTAAAACCGTGCCGTTCTTTGCGCTCATCGGTCTTGGCTATGGCGCCGGGGTGACGAAGTTTTTCAGCGAAGAGGCGACCTCTTATCTGACGAAATTCGTGTTTTACTTTGCCTTGTCGGCGATGATCTTTCGCTTTGCCTCGCAGATGAGCCTGAGCGAGGTGGCCGATACGCGGTTTATCGTCGCGTATCTTTGGGGCTCGGGCTTTGTTTACGGATTGGGCATGGCGGTGGCGTTTTTGCGCAAGCGCCCGATGGAGGAAGCGGCGATCGAGGCGCAATGTGCGGTGATTGCCAATGTCGGTTTCCTTGGGATTCCGATGCTGACGCTGTTGTTGGGTCCAGAGGCGGTGGGGCCGTTGATGATGGTTCTGGCGATGGATTTGATCGTGTTCGGCTCGCTTATCGTGATTTTGGTGACGGGCGGGCGTGACGGACGGATGGGCCTTGCGGTGCTGCGCACGGTCGGGGTTGGCCTGCTCAAGAACCCGATGATTATGGCGATGGCGTTGGGCCTGTTGGTCTCGGGGTTCGAGATCACGGTGCCGGTGCCGGTGGAAGAGTTTCTGACCATTCTGGGGGCGGCGGCGACGCCGGGGGCGTTGTTTGCGATTGGCGCATCGTTGGCCAGCAAATCGGCCGAGCGGTTGTCGGTGGCGGGGTGGTTGAGCTTTGCCAAGCTGGTGTTGCATCCGGCGTTTGTGGCGTTGGCGGCGCTGTATCTGTTCCCGATTGATCCGTTCCCGGCGGCGGTGATGATTTCCTGTGCGGCGCTGCCGGTGGCGGGGAATGTCTTCATTCTGGCGCAGCATTACGGTGTCGCGCCGCAGCGGGTGTCGGCGGCGATTTTGGTCTCGACAGTGTTCAGCGTGGCCTCGGTGCCATTGGTGATCGCATGGGTGACACAGCTTTATTGAAATTGACGAAGGGGAGAGAGACATGAGCGAGCAAAGCGTGCCGGGGTATAGCCCCGTGCCATTGCCACGCCGTGCAGAGCGGAGCGATGCCGAGGTTTTGGCCGCTGCGAAGGGGTTTCGCGGCGATATGGCGAGCCGCCACACGATCCGCGATTTCAGCACGCGTCCGGTGGCGCGGGAGGTGATCGAAGAGGTGATCCTGAGCGCCGGGAACGCGCCGAGCGGGGCGAACCATCAGCCGTGGCATTTCGTGGCGATTTCGGACCCTGAGATAAAGGCGCAGATTCGCAAAGCTGCCGAGGAAGAGGAAGCGAGGTTTTATGGCGGAGGGGCCGGGGACGAGTGGCTTTCGGCGCTGGAGCCGATTGGCACGGGTGTGTCCAAACCGCATCTTGAGGAGGCGCCGTGGCTGATTGTGGTGTTTGCGCAGCGCTATGGTTTGCGCGAGGATGGCAGCCGGTTCAAGAATTACTATGTGCCCGAAAGCGTGGGCATCGCCAGCGGGTTTTTGATTGCTTCGCTGCATATGGCGGGGCTTTACGGGCTGACCCATACGCCGAACCCGATGAAATTCCTGACCGGGATTTGCGGGCGTCCCGAGCATGAGAAGCCGATCATGATCGTCGCCGTGGGCCATGCGGCAGAGGAGGCAACGGTGCCGCAGAAGGCGATGAAGAAAAAGCCGTTGGGTGAGGTGGCGACGTTTATTTGAGGTGGGCTCTCGGAAAGAGCCCAGCACGGACTCAAGGCGAAGCCGCCGTGCATCGCCGTCACGCCCCACCGGGGCGGCGATTGGCAAGCGCAGAGCGCCCCAACACCCTTTTTCGGGATTGGCGAGTATAAAGTGCCCTATTCTTAGCATGGTCGCCACCCCGGCGTGACGGCGATGCACGGCTTCATGCATTTCCCGTTTCGCCTGATCCGTTGAGTTGCTATGCCTGAGCCCAAGCGAATGACAGGAGGCCAGCGCAATGGAAACGGTAGCGGAAAACAGGTGTTTTGGCGGGGTTCAGGGGGTTTACACCCATGGCTCGGACGTATGTGGCGTGCCGATGACCTTTGGTCTGTTCCTGCCCGAAGAAGCCAAGGACGGGCCGGTGCCTGTGCTGTGGTATTTGAGCGGGCTGACCTGTACGCATGAAAACGCGATGGTCAAGGCGGGTGCGCAGGGCTGGGCCGCGGAGCAGGGGATTGCTCTGGTCTTTCCGGACACTTCGCCGCGCGGCGAGGGGGTGGCCGATGACGAGGGTTATGACCTTGGGCAGGGGGCCGGGTTTTATGTGAACGCCACGCAGGACCCATGGAAGCCGCATTTTCAAATGTGGGATTACGTGGCCGAGGAGTTGCCCGCATTGATTGGCCGCGAGTTTGCTGTTGATCTGGAACGGCAGTCGATCACCGGCCATTCGATGGGCGGGCATGGTGCGCTGACGCTGGCGATGGGCCTGCCGGGGCGGTTCCGGTCGGTTTCGGCGTTTTCACCGATCTGTAACCCGACGGCGAGCGATTGGGGGCGCAAGCAGCTCGGTGCTTATCTGGGCGATGACGAGGGGCTTTGGGAGCGTCACGACGCGACGGTGATGATGAAAGCAAACGGGTTTGACGGGCCGATGTTGGTGGATACCGGCACCAGCGATCAGTTTATTGATTTGCTCAAGCCCGAAGCGTTGGCGCAGGCGGTGAATATGCGGCGTCAGCAAGCGGTGCTGCGCCTGCAGCCGGGGTATGACCACAGCTATTTCTTTGTCTCGACCTTCATGGAGGACCATGTGGGGTTCCATGCCGAGGCGCTATATGGGTGAGGGCGTGTTTTCGCGATCTCAACCTTTTCGAGGCATGATGGCAGTGAGCCAACGCGGTGTGACAGCAGGGATATGACATGAGCGATTACGATCTGATTATCATCGGGTCCGGCCCGGCGGGGCGGGCGGCGGCCATTCAGGCGGGCAAGCTGAAGCGCCGGGTTCTGGTGGTGGACAAGAACGAACGCCCCGGCGGCGTGTCGATCCACACCGGGACGATCCCCTCGAAGACCCTGCGCGAGACGGTGTTGAACCTGTCGGGTTGGCGTGAGCGCAGTTTTTATGGCCGGTCCTACCGCGTGAAGGATGATATCGAGGCCGGGGATCTCAAGGCGCGGCTGCATAAGACGCTGGATTACGAGGTTGATGTGTTGGAGCATCAATTCAACCGCAACCATGTTGAAACGCTGCATGGATATGCCAAGTTCCTGAGCGAACATGAGATCGAAGTTGCGACCGAAGCGGGCGAGGTGCGCAAGATCACGGCGGATAAGTTCCTTATTTCGACCGGGACCAAGACGTTCCGCCCCGATTATGTGCCGTTCAACGGCAAGACGGTGGTGGACAGCGACGAGTTTCTTGAGCTGGGCCAGATCCCGAGGAGCCTGATCGTGGTCGGGGCCGGGGTGATCGGGGTGGAATATGCCACGATGTTTTCGGCGCTGGATGTGCGGATCACGCTGATCGAGCCGCGCGAGAGTTTCCTTGATTATATCGACCGGCAGATCATTCAGGAATTCACCCATCATATCCGCGAGAATGGTGTTGATCTGCGGCTCGGCTCAAAAATCGACGCGATCGAGGATGCGGGTGAACATGTTGAGGTCAGCCTTGAGAATGGCCGCCATGTGCGCGCCGAGATGCTGTTGTTTGCCGCCGGGCGCATGGGGGCGACGGCGAGCCTTGGGTTAAAGGCTGCGGGGATCGAGACGGACCATCGGGGCCGCATCGAGGTGGATCGCAAGACCTATCAAACCAAAGTCGGCCATATCTATGCTGCGGGCGATGTGATCGGGCATCCGGCGCTGGCGTCGACCTCGCTTCAGCAGGGGCGGGTGGCGGCGTGCCATGCGCTGGACACGCCGACCATGCCGGAGAGCCCGTGGTTCCCCTATGGCATTTATTCGGTGCCGGAAATTTCGACCTGTGGCATGTCCGAAGAGGAATTGCAGGAGCGCGGCATTTCCTATGAGGTTGGCGTGGCGCGGTTTGGTGAGACCAGCCGCGGCAATATCATGGGGCTGCAACAGGGCATGTTGAAGATGCTGTTCAGCCTCAAGACGCGGCGCGTTCTGGGGGTTCAGATTGTCGGCGAGGGCGCGACCGAGTTGATCCATATCGCGCAGGCGGTTTTGAACCTGAAGGGCACGGTGGAGTATTTCGTGCAGAACACGTTCAATTACCCGACGTTGGCCGAAGCCTATAAGATTGCCGGGCTGGATGCGTTCAACCGCATGCCGATCCCGGAGGAATACAAGGCGAATAAGCCCGAGAAGAAGGCGTCTGAGAAGAAAGTGCCGGAGAAGAAAGTGCCCGAGAAGAAAGCGGCGGATAAGAAGCCCAGCGGGAAGAAAAGCAAGTGAGCGCGATCTATGTGGATGCCGATGCCTGTCCGGTGAAGGCCGAAGCCGAGAAGGTCGCGACGCGGCATGGGGTGAAGATGTTTGTCGTCTCGAACGGGGGCTTGCGGCTGTCGCAGAACCCGCTGGTCGAGACGGTGATTGTGCCCGACGGCCCGGATGTGGCCGACATGTGGATTGCCGAGCGCTGTGGGCCGGGTGATATTGTCATCACCGGAGACATTCCGTTGGCTGCGAAATGCGTCGAGGCGGGGGCAGACGTGCTCAAGCATAATGGTGAGCGGCTGACCCAAGCCAATGTGCGCGAGGCGCTGGCGATGCGCGATCTGATGAGCGATCTACGCTCGGCCGATCCGTTCCGGCAGGGGGGCGGCAAGGGGTTTACAAAGGCGGACCGGTCGCGTTTTCTCGATATGTTGGAAATGACCCTGCGCAAGCTTGCGCGGTGACTGGTTCCTGAGCCAAAACGAAAGACCCGGATATGACCGTTACAGCAGCAAAACAGGGCAACCTGTTTGGTGCGATTTGCGCCATGATTGCGGTGTTGTGCTTTTCCGTAAATGACATCGGGATCAAGTGGTTATCCGACGGCTATGCGCTTCATCTGGTGGTGTTGATCCGCTCGCTTGTGGGGATGGTTGTGATGCTGGCCATTATCATGCCGTTGAGCGGCGGATTGCGGGTGATGCGCACCAAAAGGCTGGGTGCGCATCTGTTCCGCGGGCTGTGTGTGGTGCTGGCCAATGTGTTCTTTTTCCTTGGGCTGGCGGCCCTGCCTTTGGCCGATGCGGTGGCGATTTTCTTTATCTCGCCGCTGGTGATCACGTTGTTTTCGGTGCTGTTTCTGGGCGAGACGGTGGGCCCGCGCCGGTGGGGGGCGATTGGTTTGGGGTTCGTCGGGGTGATGGTGATCGTGAAGCCCGGCACATCGGCGTTTCAGGCGGCATCGTTGCTGCCGATTGTGGCGGCGATCCTATATGCGGCGTTGCACACGATGACGCGCAAGATCGGCAATACCGAGAGCGCGGCGACGATGATGTTTTACATTCAGGTCACGTTCCTTGCGACCAGCGCGCTTGTCGGGCTGGTGCTGGGGCATGGCGGGTTTGAGGGTAGCGCGCATCCGTCGATTGCGTTTTTGACCCGCGCGTGGGGCTGGCCCGAGGCGGGCGATTGGCTGACGCTGGGGTTTATCGGGGTGGCGAGCGCGGTGGGTGGCTATTTCATCAGTCAGGCTTACCGCGTGAGCGAGGCGGCATTCGTGGCGCCGTTTGAATATGTGGCGATGCCGATGGCGGTGGTTTGGGGCTGGATTTTGTTCAGCGAATTGCCGGGGCTGACGGATTGGATCGGGATTGCGATGATTGTCGGGGCGGGGCTGTTCCTGCTTTGGCGCGAGGCGGAAGTGGACGAGGAAAAACCGGCGTCGGCCCCGAAATACCGCCGCTGAGCGTGGGGTGTTTGACGGGGTGGGTGCAAGCAAGCAAAGTGGCGCACAAAGAGCCATGACAGGGGAAAGCCGATGACGATTGAGATGATACCCTTTGCCGAGGGCGAGGCGAAAATGCGCTGGCAGGGTTTGTTGGCGGCGTTCGAGGCGGGGCACACCCGCGCCAAGGCCGAGATTGGCGATACGTTTTTGTATCGCGGTGAGGACACGTTGCTGTCGCGTGCGGCGTGGATTGACGGGATGGGCTCATTGGTGAAAACGGCCAATATCTTTCCCGGCAATCCGGGTGCGGGCAAGCCGATGGTGAACGGCGCGGTGAACCTTTATTCCGACACTGATGGCACGTTGGAGGCGATTGTCGATTTCCATTTGGTGACCAAGTGGAAGACCGCCGGGGACAGCCTCTATGCGGCGTCCAAGCTGGCCCGGAAAGACGCGCGCAAGTTCCTGATTGTCGGGGCCGGGACGGTGGGGCGTTCGATGATCGAAGCCTATGGCGCCTTGTTCGAGGGGACCGAGTTCACCGTCTGGAACCGCTCGCCCAAGGGGGCGGAGGAGATGGCGGCGGATATTCCGGGGCTGACCGTGGCCGAGGACCTTGAGGCGGCAGTGGGCGAAGCGGATGTGATTGCCACGGCGACGATGGCGAGCACGCCGGTGATCAAGGGCGCGTGGTTGAAACCCGGTCAGCATCTGGACCTGATCGGGGCCTATCGCCCGGATATGCGCGAGGTGGACGACGAGGCGATTTCCCGCGCGCGGGTGTTTGTGAACAGCTATGACACCACGGTCGCGCATATCGGCGAGATCATAGAGCCGTTGAAATCCGGCGCGTTGAAGCGGGACGAAATTGTCGCGGATTACTACGAGCCGGAGCAGTTCCGGCGCACCAGCGACGAAGAGATCACGATTGCCAAGAACGGCGGGGGTGCGCATCTCGATCTGATGACGAGCCGTTACATTCTGGAGGCATGGCGCGGATGATCTGGGCGCTCCTGCTGATTGGGGTGATGGTTCTGGGGCTGGCCGAGCCGTTCCTGCGCGAGCTGCGCAAACCTTCGGTGCGGGCGTTTGAAGACGAGGCACCGGGGGCGTTTGCAGAGTTGTCGGCGGGGCGGGTGCATTACCGATGGAGCGGGCAGGCGGTCGCCTCCGTTGACGGCCCGGTGATGGTTCTGGTGCATGGGCTGACCACGCCGTCGTTTATGTGGGACGCGCTGGAGGCGCCGCTTGTGGCCAAAGGGTATCGGGTGCTGCGCTATGATCTTTATGGACGCGGGTATTCCGACCGACCGAGGGGCGCACAGGACGCGGCGTTTTTCGTCACGCAGTTGGAGGAGTTGCTGGCGCATGAGGGCATCACCGGGCCGGTGACGTTGGTGGGCTATTCCATGGGCGGGGCGATTGGTACGGCGTTTGCGGCAAAACACCCGGTGAAGGTGTCGCGGCTGGTGTTGTTGGCACCGGCGGGGATGGGGCATGCGCTTGGCGCGGCGGAGCGGTTGGTGGCGCTGCCGGGGCTGGTGGCCGAGTGGCTGATGCTGTGGATGTTTCCAGCCCGGTTTCGCGCCGGTGTGAACGCCGAGAGGGATGATCCGCGGGTGCCGGATGCGGTGGTGGCCGGGCAGTTGGCGCAGCTGCAACGGCGCGGGTATTTACGCTCGGTTCTGGAGAGCCTGCGGGGGATTTTGAGCGAAGACCGCGCGGCGGAACACCGGGCGATTGCGGCAGCGGGGCTTCCGGTTTTGGCGGTCTGGGGGCAGGTGGATGAGACGATCCCGATTGCCGCCAAAGCGGTGCTCGAGCAATGGAACGGAGCGGCGGAGCATGTGGTGCTGGGCGATGCGGGGCATGCGTTGCCCTATACCCATGCGGCGGAAGTGGCCGACGCGATATGACGACCGGCACAGGCCGCACTTAGCGCGACGCCTAGCGGTAGCGGGACAGGCAGGCGTTGCTGGTCGGGGAGAGTTTGCAGGCGCGGCGGTAGGCGGCCTCGGATTGGGCGCGGGATTTGTAGCGCCCGGCATCGTTGCGGCTGTGCAGGCTGCCTTTCATGTAGCACCCCCAAGCTGCGCCGGCCTCGCAAGAGGCGGTATAGGTCCGCATCTGGCAGGAGAATTTTCGCGCGGCGTCGGGCTGTTGGCGCAGCCATTTGCCGTTTTTCGAGGTTGCCGCCGCATTGGTGCAGGCATTGGCATTGCCGTTCTGACAGGCCGCCAGAAACAGCGTGTAGGTGAAGTCCGAATAATCCGCATGTTTGGATTTATTCGGATCGCTATCGGATTTCTCAAGCACGCGGGCGAGGCCGAAACAGGCCTTGCCGTCGCCTTTGAGGCAAGCTTTGTAGCACGCCATCGGGTTGGCGCCGCATGAGGTTGTGCCAAAGGGGTAGCTTTGCGACTTGGGGAAGACATCTGCCGGGCAGGTGCGCAGCGCCTTGTCATGCACCGGAGAGCGCAGGATATTGCGGATCACGGGGCGAAGCTCGGCAGGGGCGCTACGGGCGAGGTCTGCGGCAGTGTCGGCACGGATTTGGGTGTGCCAGACCATCGTCAGAATTAACACGACGACGAAGAGCAGTGCAAAAATGCGATACATATTAAAGGTAGTCCAAGCTATTCAAATTCAAGCCGGTACGAGTCGACGCTCCTTGACCGGTAGGTGAACGATAGCGGAAAATGCGCCGATGCCAACACCTATCCACCAGACGGCCGTATAGCTGCCGTAGATGTCATACATCCGCCCGCCGAGCCAGACGCCGAGGAAGCTTCCCATTTGGTGGGAAAAGAAGATGATCCCGTAGAGCGTGCCCATATAGCGCAGCCCGTAGATATGCGCGATCAGCCCGGAGGTCAGCGGCACCGTGGCCAGCCAGAGGGCGCCCATCGAAACCGAGAACAACAGCACCGTAAGCGGGGTCATCGGCACGAGGATAAAGGCGGCGGCAATGAGCGTGCGCCCGGTATAGATGCCCGCAAGCAGGTATTTCTTGGAATAGCGATTGCCAAGCCAGCCCGCCGTCAGCGTGCCCGCGATATTGGCGAGACCAATGAGCGAGATCGCCACCGCGCCGAGCCGCGAGGTTGAGGTGATGCCCATGCCATGCAGCAAGCCGCCGGGCGCAATGGGGCCGCACATTTCGGTGACAAAGGCCGGGAAATGCGCCGTGATGAAGGCCAGTTGATAGCCGCAGGAAAAGAACCCGAGGAAGATCAGCGTATAGGAGGGGTCGCGGAACGCTTTCTTGAGGATGCCGCCGAGGGTTTCTTCGAGTTCGGCGCGGGTGGCGGGGCGCGCGGGGCTGCGCATCATCGGTAGGGAGAGCAGGGTGGCGAGGATCATGGCCGCGAAGATCAGGAACACGGACTGCCATGTGAAGAAGGTGAGCAGGTATTCCGCGAGCGGCGCGCCGATCACCTGTCCGCCGGAGCCTGCGGCGGTGGCGATGGCGAGGCTCATCGAGCGGTTTTCATCGGACGCGGCGCGCCCGACGACGGCGAGGATGACGCCAAAGCCGGTGCCCGCGATGCCAAAACCGACGAAGATTTCATAGAACTGATGCGCTTCGGGGGTGACGGCAAAGGAGGACATCACAAGGCCCGCCGCATAGAGGAACGCGCCGATGATGATGGCGCGGCGGTCGCCTATTTTCTCGGCGAGGGCGCCGAAGATTGGCTGTCCGATCCCCCAGAACAGGTTTTGCAGCGCGATGGCGAGCGAGAATTCCGAGCGCGCCCAGCCGAATTCATCCGCGATCGGGATTTGGAAGACGCCGAAGCTGGCTCGGATGGCGAAGGAGATAAGGATGATGCCGCAGCCCACGATCAACACGGGCGTGAAAATAGATGGTGATTTCGGCATGGGGCATACTCCGGTTCGCAATATGACAGTGACCCTGACGGAAAGGGGCGTCAATTCAGGAAATGTGCGTTGAACGTCACGTATTGGAATATTTGGGGGGCGGGAAAAGGGGGAGGTCGCGCGATTTGTGGGGGGAAATGAGGGGGGTGCGCTTGGGTCTGCTTGGGTAAATGAGGGGTCAGCCCCTCAAACTGCAGGTTAAAATGAGGGGCCAGCCCCTCATACTCCCCGGGATATTTTCAGTCAGATGAAGCGGGCAGGGAGGGGGTGTTGCGGTGTGTGCGGGTCAGGTGGGGAGGGCGCGGGCCCAGGTGAGGAAGATGTCGAAGCTGGCGCGCCAGTGTTTGGAAAGCATCAGGTTATGGGGGGCGTCCGGGATGATGTGAGCCGTGGTGTTAAAGCGGCGGGCAAGGCGGTGTTGGCTTTTGGGCGGGAAGATCTGATCCAAAGCGCCGCCAACCACGCAGACCGGCGGTGGCGCGACGGGTTTGCGGGGCAGGGCGAGGGCGGTCATGTCGAGGAAGCCAAGGAAGCTTTCATCGGTGAGTTGGGCGTGGAATGCGGCCTTTTCGGGAGCGGGTGTGTCGGCATCAAGGAAGAGGTGGGCGGCGTAGGCCGGGCCCTGCACCATCGGGTAGAGCGAGGCGTGGGTAAGTATGCGCAGGAAGGTCAGCGGGCGTTGGCGCAGGGTTTTCAGCGCCACGGGCAGCGCGCCGCTGTGCGGTAGCGAGGCGAGCAGACCGGCGCCGCGCATAGGCGTGCCGCGCGCCATCAGGTGTTGCGTGATGAAGCCGCCCATCGAGTGGCCAATCACGATTGGTGGTGACGGCATCGCGGCAATGGTTGCGGCGGCGTCATCGACGTAATCGCGGATGCGGTTCCAGCGCATTGATTTGACTGCCGGGCGGTTGCCATGGCCGCGCAGGTCGAGCGAATGGGTGTAAAAGCCGCTTTCGGCGAAGGCTTGGGCGTAGGTGTCTTGCCAACACCATGCGCCGTGCCACGCGCCGTGGATCAAGAGCAGCGGCGGCCCGTCGGATGGCCCTGTGGTGATGATGTTGAGATCATGGGTCATCTGGTGAGTGTAGCGCCTCTACACATCTTGGCAAAGGCGCGGTAGAGAGTGGCGCATGACGCGCGATATTACCCAAGAATACGCCGCCCGCGTGGCCGCTGGCAGCCTGTCCCCCGATCCGGCGCAGGAGGCCGTTCTGCCCAGCCTTGAGCGGGTGCGCAGGGCGCTGATGGAACCGCAGAAGAAGGGGTGGTTTGGCAAGGCCAAGCCCACGCCGATCGAGGGGCTTTACCTGTGGGGCGGGGTCGGGCGCGGCAAGTCGATGCTGATGGATTTATTCGTTGATTGCCTTGGCGATATTCCGGCGCGGCGGGTGCATTTCCATGCCTTCATGCAGGAAATTCACGAGGCGATGCACAAGGCGCGTCAGGAGGGTGTCGAGGATGCCTTGATGCCTGCGGCGCAGGCGGTGATTTCGTCGGTGCGCTGTTTGGCGTTTGACGAGATGCAGATCACCGACATCACCGATGCGATGATCGTCGGGCGCTTGTTCGAGGCGTTGACGGCGGCGGGGGTTGCGGTGGTGACCACGTCGAACCGGGTGCCGGATGATCTTTATAAAGACGGGTTGAACCGGCAGTTGTTTTTGCCCTTCATCGCGCTGCTTAAGCAGCAGATGGAGGTGCGCGAGCTGTCCAGTCCGACGGATTACCGGCAGGACCGCTTGCAGGGGCAGGAGGTGTATTTTGCCCCCGATAATGCCGCGGCGAAGGCGGAAATGGATGCGATCTGGCACGATTTGACCGGCGGGATGAGCGAGGCCTATACCCTGCGGGTCAAGGGGCGCGATGTGGTCATTCCGGGGTTTCACAACGGGGTGGCGCGGGCGTCGTTTTATGACCTGTGCGGGCGGATGTTGGGGCCGGGGGATTACCTTGCGCTGGCCGAAGAGGTGAAGGTTTTGCTGATCGACAACATCCCGCGTCTGTCGCGCAGCAATTTCAACGAGGCCAAGCGGTTTGTGACGCTGATTGATGCGCTTTACGAGGCGGAGGTGCGGTTGATCGCGAGCGCGGCGGCGGCGCCAGAGATGCTTTATGTCGAGGGTGAGGGCACGTTCGAGTTTGAGCGCACGGCGAGCCGGTTGCGTGAAATGCAGTCAGAGGGTTGGGGTGCTGGGTAGGGTCGCGCAGAGCGTCTCTAACCATTGGGCGACGGCCTGAGTGGCGGGGTCGCGCCGGTCGGCGCGGCGGCGCAGGAGCCAGATATCGCGGCTGGGCGGCGGGGTGCCGGTGTTGGCGGCGATGGGCGTCAGGGTTGGCGGCGCAGCGGGATGGCTGGGCTGATCCGGGAGGCAGGGTAGAAGCGTTTTGCCAAGCCCCGCAACCACCGCCGCGCGCGCGGTTTCCACATCAGAGACGGTCACGCGGGCCTGCGGCGTTTGCGCGGCGAGCCAGCGGGCATGTGGCAGGTGCGACAGCGCCGGATCGAGCGTGATCCACGGCAGGGTTTCAGGGTCGCCTCCCACGGGCGCGAAGGCGGCATAGGTGAGACGCGCAATGCGGCGGGTGGTGAGCGTCTGTCCGCCGTGAGACGGGCGGGCAAGGCGCAGGGCGAGGTCGGCCTCGTGACGGGCAAGGTCATAATCGCGCCCGTCGGGCAAAAGCGCGAGCGACAGGCCGGGATGGGCCGCAGCAAACTCTGGCAGTGCGGGGGCGATAAGCCGGTTGACGATCATCGGCGTGGCGGTCAGGCGGATGCGCCCAGTGGGCGTGCCGGAGTGGTCCGAGACCAGCGCGTTGAGCGCGCGGCTTTCGCCCTCCATCGCGGTGGCGATGTCGGCAAGGCGGTGTGCGGCAGGGGTGAGGGTAATGGCGCGCCCGACACCGGGTTGCAAAAGCACAAGGCCGGTGGCCTGTTCCAGCGCGCGAAGGCGGCGCGAGACCGTGGTTTCATCAACGCCAAGGTGGCGTGCGGCGCCGACAAGCGTGTGGGCGCGCGACAGGGCGAGAAGGAAACGAAGATCGTTCCAATTCAGATCGCTTGGTGTTTTGACCTGCATTTTTACAGTTTAGCAATGGAATGATCGGCATTCCAGAGGGTTTCCAGCCGGTGCAAGGTGGTCGCGTTGAAACAAGGAGCGACGCGATGTTGATGACCATTCTGTTCCGCGACACCCCCGACGCGGACCCCGAGATAAGAGCGCGGCATATGCCGGAGCATTTGGATTTTCTGGAGCAAAACCGCGCAAGCATCCGCGCGGCGGGGCCGTTGTTGGCACCGGATGGCACGGTGAGCGGCGGCTTGTGGTTGGTCGAGGTTGCGGGCGCGGAGGCGGCGGACGCCTTGGTCAGGGCCGATCCGTTCTTTGCCACGGGGCTGCGGGAGAGTTGGGAGATTTGCCAATGGCGGCAGGTGTTTGCGGATGGGGCGCGGCAGATTTAGCGCAAATTCATCCCTTAGAAAATGAAAGGGGGCCGTTGGTTCGGCCCCTCAATCAGTCCTGCCTATGGGGTGTGCGCTAGGACGCGGTGAGCTTGGGGATGCTAAGCCGTTGTCCGGGGCGAATTTTGTTCGGTGATGCCAGAAATTGGCGATTGGCCTCGAAAATCTTGGTGTGGAAGCGGGCGTCACCATAGAATTTGCGCGCAATCGAGCCGAGGCTGTCGCCGGATTGCACCGTGTAGAAATTATACTGTCGGGTTTGTCCGGCCCGCTGCACCACGCGCACTTCGACGCCTTTGCCGCTGGCGAAGGATTCAAGGGGCGGTGCGGCGTTGGGATCGGCGGGCGTTTGCTTGATCAGCGTGGCAATCAGGGTCGCGGTGTCAACTTTGCCGTCGTTGGTTTGCAAGGCGGCGGGAACGGCGACCAGCCCTGCGGCGGCGGCTTCGTTCAGGAGCGCGTCGAGATAGGCGTCGGACTTCCCTTGGGTCAGTGCTTGGGAAATCAGCGTTTCGAGCGAGGTGTTTTTATTGGCCGCCGGGGCGGGGCTAGTGGGGTTGGAGCCCGTCGTGCCCGCCGGGGTGCGGGTGTCCGTGAGCGAGGCCAGCACACCTGCGGTCATGTCGCGCATCGGGTCGGATTTTGGCGCGGCGCCGGTGAGGGTGGAGGGTTTGCCGAGACCGGCGAGGACACCTTCGCTGAGGGCTTTGAGGGCGGTGTCATTCGCGGTGGCGGCCGAAACGGGGGGCGTTTTGACCGGTTGCTGTGCCGTTGTGGCGCGGAGCGAGGCCTGCACCACGGCGCTGAGCGGATCGACGTTGGGCACACCGTCGACTGGGGGCGCGCCGGTTCCGAGCAAATCGAGGCCGGTTTCGGCGCGAGAGACCTGCACTTGGGTGGTGGCGGCGCTGTTCTTGACGGCAGCAGGGGCGGGCGCGGGGGCGGCGCCGACTGTTTGAGAGGTGTCGGGTTGCAACAGCAAAAGCGTCGTGGTGATGGCAAAGAAGCCGCAGCCGATCAGGGCGATGCGCAGGGTCGGGCTGGATTGAACGGGCTGCTCCGGCTGGGCGGGTTCGGGGCCGGTAAAGGCGGGTTTTTGCGTGATCATGACTTAGCTGACCCCGTCGCGCAGCGAGAGGCCGAACAATTGCCAGAGCTGCATTCCACCGCGGTAGTATTTCAGCTTGGCCGCGGGATAGCCCGCATCGGTCAGATTGCGGATGGCGCGGGGCGTTTCAGAGCACCACGGCCCGTCGCAAAACAGCGCCAGTTCGAGCGCATTGCTGAAGTCCCAACCGGCAGATGTTTGCCGTGCGCCGAGGGCTTTTAGAATTTCGTCGCGGTAGGGGTTTGTCGGCTCGAGCGTGGCGAGCGGCACATTGACCGCGCCGGGCAGCGTGGCTGTGTTGAACCCGTCCGGCGCACGGGTATCGACAAGCAACCCGCCGCCAGTGGCGACGCGTTGTTCGAGGAAATCCATGACTTCGAGTTCGGCAATCGTGGCAACGCCGGGCGCGGCGGTGAGCGGCTGAATACAGGCGGGCGGACAGGCGCGCGAGGTTTTGGTATAGTCGGGCGCAAGCGTATGGGTTGGGTCCTGAATACGTTCAATCACCACGGGTTCACCCTTGAGGATGAACGTGCGGTTGGCCAGCTCTGGCGTGATGTTGACGTCTTGTGCCATTGCCGGCACGGCGAGTGCGACGCTTGCTCCCATCGCGAGGCGCAAAATGCGCTGCATGATACTAATCCCCCACTACACGGCGCGCGTTATTTTGCTGGCAGGCTGGCGCGTTTGTGACTGCTTTCCAAGATATAGGCGAATCACCGCGAATCAGTCAACATAAAGTGATTCGTTGTTGACGGGTTTGACGGCGCTTCGCGGGTGATTCGCGATTTTGTAAGCGAAAGGGCGGGGCAATGGCCGGACGCTGTGCCCAAAAATGCGCCGTCTTGGCCGAGCGTGGCGCGGGTTAGCCGTTTTCGCGCAGAACCGCCCCGGCCAAGTAGAGCGAGCCGCAGATCAGGACGCGGGCGTTTGGCGTCGTGGCGCTGATCGCGGCAAGCGCGCTGGCAACGCTGGTTGCGGTTTGCGCGGTCATGCCAGCGGCGCTGGCGGCGGCGGCGGTGTCGGCGGCGGGGAGGGTTGCGCTCTCTCCGGGGATCGACACGGCGGTCAGGCTTTGCACCTGCGGGGCCATCGGGGAGAGATAGCCCGAGATGTCCTTGGTATTGAGCATCCCGCAGATCAAATGCGTGGGCCGCGCCGGTAGGGCGGCGAGGTGGCGGGCGATGGCCTGTCCGGCGGCGGCGTTGTGCCCGCCATCAAGCCAGAGCTCCACGCCGGGGGCCGCATCGGCTAGAGGGCCGGAGCGCAGGCGTTGCAGGCGGGCAGGCCACGTGGCGTTGGTCATCGCGGTTTCGGGCGTGCCGGTCCCAAGTGCGCGCAGGGCGGCGAGAGCGGCCCCGGCATTGTCGATCTGATGCGCCCCGGGCAGCACGGGCAGGGGCAAGTCGAGCAGGCCGGTTTCATCCTGAAACACCAGCCGGTCGCGTTCTTCATAGACGTGCCAGTGCTGGCCCTGTGCGATCAGCGGCGCGGCAAGGCGGGCGGCGCGGGCTTCGATCACTTCGAGCGCCTCGTCCTGTTGCGGGCCGACGACGCAGGGCACGCCGCGTTTGAGAATGCCGGCCTTTTCACCCGCGATCTTGGTCAGCGTATTGCCGAGGAATTGCTCGTGGTCGATGGAGATCGGGGTGATGACAGTGAGCGCGGGCCGGTCGAGGACATTGGTCGCATCAAGCCGCCCGCCGAGGCCGACTTCGAGCAGGGTGTAATCGGCATGGCTGCGCGACATGGCGAGAAGGGCGGCGCAGGTCGTGATCTCGAAATAGGTGATCGTCTCGCCGTTGTTGGCGGCATAGCATTCATCGAGCACCGACGTCAGGTGGTCTTCGTCGATCAGCGCCCCGGCGAGGCGGATGCGTTCGTGAAAGCGCGCCAGATGCGGCGAGGTATAGGCGTGGACGCGGTGGCCCGAGCCTTCGAGCCCGGCGCGGATCATCGCTTGGGTCGAGCCTTTGCCATTGGTGCCAGCGATGTGGATCACCGGCGGCAGGGCGTTTTGCGGATTGCCCAGCGCATCGAGCAGCCGCCACATGCGATCAAGCGTCAGGTCGATGATCTTGGGGTGGAGCGCCATCATCCGGTCGAGGATGGCGTCGGATGTTGCGGTCATTCCTTGGGCGCGTCTTGCTTCGATGCTGCCTGTGCCTTGGCCGGTGCCTTGGTGGGGTCGGGAGGCGTATTGATTGCAGCTTCGGCGGCAGTTTCAGCGGTGGGCGCGGTCTCTTCGGGCGGCGTTTCCGTCGGGGCGGGCAGGTCACCGGCGATGGCGGGGGGCAGGCCAAGCAGCATGCGGGTGATGGTGATCAGCTCGTCCCGCATTTCGCCACGCGGTGTCACGCGATCAAGCATGCCGTGATCAAGGAGGTATTCAGCGCGCTGGAACCCTTCGGGGAGCTTTTCGCCCAGCGTCTGTTCGATCACACGCGGCCCGGCAAAGCAGATCAGCGCGTTGGGTTCGGCAAGGTGGACATCGCCGAGCATCGCATAGGAGGCCGTAACCCCGCCCGTCGTGGGGTGGGTCAGCACAACAATATAGGGCAGCCCCGCTTCCTTGAGCATCTGCACGGCGACCGTGGTGCGCGGCATTTGCATGAGCGAGAGGATCCCCTCTTGCATCCGCGCGCCACCGGCGGCGGAAAACAGGATCAGCGGGCGTTTCAGTTTCACTGCGCGTTCGGCGGCGGCAATGATGGCATTGCCGACATACATCCCCATGGAGCCACCCATGAAGCTGAAATCCTGTGCCGCGGCGACGATGGGCGTGCGCCCGATTTCGCCTTCGGCCACGAGCATCGCCTCAACCTCGCCCGTGGTTTTCTGGGCAGTGCGCATGCGGTCGGGGTATTTCTTTTGATCGCGGAACTTGAGCGGATCTTCGATGGCGGCGGGGACGTCGATTTCGGCAAAAATACCGCCATCGAACAGCGCGCCAAAGCGTTCACGCGGGGTGATTGCCATGTGGTGGCCGCAAGAGGTGCAGACGTTCAGGTTCTCGGTCAGCTCGCGGTGGAACAGCATGGTGCCGCACGCGTCGCATTTGCGCCAGAGGTTTTCCGGCGTGTCACGGCGGGAAAAGATCGAGTTGATCCGGGGGCGGACGTAGTTGGTGATCCAGTTCATGGGCCGATGACGCCTTTGTCTACAGTGATTTTGGTGAGCCTTGAGATAGTCGTCCGAGCCGGGAAATGCAATTGCAGCCTTGAGGAAAGCTTAGCGTGCGATGGCGAGGCGCGCCGCGAGCCATGTCGCAAGCAAAAGCAGCAGTTCAGCAGGTAGGCCCGTGCCCCAAAGCGTATCGGACGCCGGCACAGGGCGCAGCGGCGGATCAAGCACGACAAGCGCGAGGCCGCTGTCATTGCCGCCCTTTTGGCCAAAGAACAGAAACGCATAGGCATTGTTCATCAGGTGCAGCCCCAGCGCCGGGGCCAGCGACCCGGCGCGCGCGGTCAAATCAGAGGCGGCAAGGCCGAAGCAGAATGCCCAGAGCATATAGGCGAGGTTTTCGACCGGCGGCGCATAGCCGTTCCAATGGGCCAGCGCAAAGGGCAGGTTGGGCAGGATAAGCCACATGGCCGGATGCGGCAGAAGCACCGCGACACGCTGTTGCAGATAGCCGCGATAAAACAGCTCTTCGGCGCCGGTTTGAACGAGCAGAACGACAAGCGCCGGGAGCAGCAGGGTAAGCCATGTCGGCAGCGGGCGCAGGGTGACCTCAGGGCCATAGTCGACGCCGATGAGCAGGATTTCGACCGCAAAGAACACCACAGCGACATAGAGGCATGTCGTCCGGAAGGTTGCGCCAAAACCGGGGTTGAGCCCCAGCAGGCTAAGCCATGAGCGGTCATGCAAGACCCGCAGGATCAGCGCAATCGCCAGCCCAAGTAGCGCAAAAGATCCAAGGTTGAGCAACAGGCCGACCGGGGTGTTGCCCGTGGCCATGCCGTGCTCCAGCGCCGGAGAGATGGCACGAAGCAAGAGGCCAAGCGCCTTTTGCCCGGCTTGGAACAGCAGCTCGACAAGGGCAAATCCCAAAAGCACAGGCCGCAGCCCCGGTGTTTCGCGCGCCGGTTCGATGAAGCGGGCGTGGGCGGCATAGCGGTTGGGCTTTGCCGGGGGTGCTCTCATCGTGAAATCGCCAGCCGCGCCGCGAGCCAGGCGCAGAGCATGACCATGAGGTCATAGGGCAGCCATGTGGCTCGGGCGGGGATGTCATCAAGCGCGAAGGGATAAAGATTGAGTGCGAGGCCGAAGTTATGCCCCTGTGGCGCGGTGATCAAAAGGGCGCTGACGTTGATTGCGAAATGCAAGGCAAAGGCGGGGCCAAGCGTGCCAGACCGCGCGGTGAGATCGGCGGCAGCAAGACCAAAGACGAAGGCCGCAAGCACATAGACCGGCGCGTTCGCCCCGGCGGTGGCCGGATCATAATGCAACAGCGCAAAACCCAGCGCGGGCAAGGTGATCCAGACAAGCGGATGTGCAAAGCGCGCTGCAAGCTGGCTCTGAAGATAGCCGCGAAAGACCAGTTCTTCGGCGGTGATCTGTATCATAATCAGCGGCAAAGCGAGCGGCAGCAGTGCCAACCAGCGCAGCGTGGGCAGGCCGGGTGATGGTTCCATGCCGGCGGGCTCAGGCAACAGCCACAGCAAAGTGCCAAGCGCCGAAAGCGCAATCATGACCCGCAAGAAATCCAGCGCCGCCTTGGCCGGGTGTCCCAAAAGTGAGCGCATCTGTCGATGATGCAGTTGGTTCATGACCAGCATCAGCGAGAGCGTCAGCAGGCCAAAAATGCCAAGGATGACAAACATTCCGCACGGCGTTGAACCGTGGTCGATTTCGTCGGCGAGGCGCGGCCATTCGTCTTGGGTCACCAGTTCCGCAAGCAGATTGAAATAGGTATAGCCCAGCGCAAAAAAGCAGGCCGTGATGATGCAAAGCCCCAATGCCAGCCGCCAAAGCTGGGCCGAAGGGCGGGCCGGAGCGACCAGAGTATCATGAGCGGCATAGCGCATGGCACTGCTTTAGACGCAGGAAGGGGCGTTTGGGAAGCCTCGTGTTGTTGCACATCGCGTGGCCAAATGACCCGAGGGATACGGGCGAACCCGCGAGCGGTGCGCTAGATGCAGCTGTGGGAGCCTCCGGCGGGGATATTTACGGTCAGATGAAGCCCTGGCCATTTCGCTTCATCTGACTGGAAGTATCCCGGGGGTTTGGGGGCTGGCCCCCAATTGGGCCCGCGTTTTGGGGGCTGCCCCCCAATCTACTAAACCTGTGCGCGGAACGCGCTCCTTTGGATCGGGTTCGCATTGTATGGGGCGGGTGTTGCGGCTATAGGCGGGCGGACGCATAACGGAATCGCAGCAGGGAGTGGCTGACATGTCGAACGCAAATCTGGAAACCGCCATCGAGGCCGCGTGGGACGCGCGGGATACGATCACGCCGGCCACCACCGGGGAAACCCGTGAGGCGATTGAAGAGACGCTTGGCGCGTTGGACAGCGGCGCCTTGCGCGTGGCGGAGCGGCAAGAAAACGGCGATTGGCATGTGAACCAATGGGCCAAGAAGGCTGTTTTGCTGGGCTTTCGTCTCAAGGACATGGAAGAACAGTCCGGCGGGCCGCAGGGCAGCGGCTGGTGGGACAAGGTGGACAGCAAGTTCAAGGGTTGGGGCGACAACCAGTGGAAGGCCGCCGGGTTTCGCGCGGTCCCCAATTGCATCGTTCGCAAGAGTGCTTTCATCGCGCCGGGCGTGGTGTTGATGCCGTCTTTCGTGAATCTTGGCGCCTATGTGGACGAGGGCACCATGGTGGATACATGGGCCACTGTCGGCTCTTGCGCACAGATCGGCAAGAACGTGCATCTTTCCGGCGGTGTTGGCATTGGCGGCGTGTTGGAGCCGATGCAAGCCGGGCCGACCATCATTGAGGACAACTGCTTTATCGGGGCGCGGTCCGAGGTTGTGGAGGGCTGCATCGTGCGCGAAGGCTCGGTTTTGGGCATGGGCGTATTCATCGGCCAATCCACCAAGATCGTCGATCGCGAGACTGGAGAAGTCATGTATGGTGAAGTGCCTGCCGGGTCGGTTGTTGTTTCGGGCTCGATGCCGTCAAAGAACGGTGTGAACCTGTATTGCGCCGTGATCGTGAAGCGGGTGGATGCGCAGACGCGCTCGAAGACGTCGATCAACGATTTGCTGCGCGACTGAATGCGCGCCTAATTTCGCGACAGGCTGAACGCTGTTTGGCGCGCTTTGCAGAGAGTAAAAGAGGGTGGGCAATTTGCCTGCCCTTTTTCGTTTTTTCGGCGACGGATGTGTCGCGCTAATTCGTTGAAGCCTCAAAACCACGAGGGGGGCGTCATGAAGCGCGCATTGATTTTAGGGGTGCTGATTGTTCTGGGCCATGCGGCTCAGGATGTACGGGCAGCGGAGTTTATTGCAGCACCGGACCACAACGTCGCAATCCACCTACAGGAGTAGCGGTTTCAGTCGCTTGTTTTTCGGAAGGCCGATTTTTAAGAACCGGTGCCGAAATACTTGCGGCGCAGCGTTTCGTAGTCGCCCGACTCGCGCAGGGACAGCAGGGCGCGGTTGATCTCTTCCATCAGTGGGCTTTGTGAGGGCAGCGCGATGCCGTAGTTTTCGGGTTTGAACACAGGCGGCAGGAGGCGGCCGTGGGAGGCGCCTTCGGTGCGGATGTACCATGCGAGGATCGGGCCATCGAAGACCACGGCTTCAAGCTTTCCGGCTTCGAAATCGCGCAGCATCGGGGCGAGATCATCATAGCCAACGTGGCCGAGGCCGCGCGTCTCTAGGTAGGCCGAGGCGGTTGAGCCGGTGGTGGAGCCGATCCGGCGGCCATCGAGATCAGACATGGATTGGATATTGCCGGTGATCGCCTCGACCGTCATGGCGGCGGTGATGCGGGCGACAAAGATCGACACGATAAAGAGCGATGAGATCACCAGCACCACAGCAAAGAAGCGGCCGGGCCGCGATTGCGGCACGCGCTCTTCAAAGCCGCCGTTCACAACCAGATTGAGCGCCCACCAGAATGACGGGAACAACGCCTCCCGCGCTGGGCGGTCGAAATAGGGTTGGCGGTTGCGTTCAAACCACCACATCAAGAGGCCGCCACCGAACAACAGGGCAACCGCGGCCAGAATGGCGAGGGCAAGATCCCACGTGAACAGCGCCGAGAAGATGTTTGGCCCGCCAGAGTCACGCGGCACCATGATTTGCAGGCCGGCATCAAAGATCGGGTGGGTGAAATCCATAATCGCTTCGCGTGAGGCGGTGATCGAGATATTGGCGATCGCTCCGTCCACGTCGCCCGACCCGAGGGCGGCAAACATATCCGAGAAGCGATCAAACTTTTGAAAGGTCACGGTCCGGCCCATTTCGGTCGCAATCGCTTGCATCAGCTCTATTGAAAAGCCGGTAAAACCATCGGCGGTTTCCTTGGCAAAGGGCGGGCGATCAATTGTGGCAAAGGTCAGCGTCTGGGCGGACGCGGGCAAAGTTGTAAGGAGAAAGCCGAGCGTCAACGCAAGGCCGCGCAGGATGCGGAGCACGGAAATAGGCATAAGCGGTTGTCCCCAAGTGGTCTTGGCCGGTCTTAGCACGCAGAACGCGGCTGTGCATAGGGTGGACCTTTGCGGCATTTAGAGGCATGGCAGGGGCACGACCCAAGCGCAAAAGAAGGCACAGCGGACATGGCGAAGAAAGACAAACCCTCGCGTCAGGAGGTTTATACCTTGCTGGTTCAAATCGGGCGCAAAGAGGGCGACGGTTTGCCCAAGGCGGCGACCGGCGCGGCGCTTATGGTATTTGCCAGCGGTGTGGACGAGGCCGAAGCGGTGCGCGAGACGGTGGCGATTTTGAAACAGGCGGACACGGCGCCTTTGGATGTGACCGGCTATGGCACATTGGCCGAGCGGGAGGCCGAGGGGCATGACATCTCGGGCGAGGAGCGCGGATTGATGCAGCGGGCATTGGAAGAGAACGCGGTGATCGTGGCGCAAGTGACGCCGTTTTACGAGGATTGAGCCGGGGTTGCCGCCGGGCCGGGCGTGACGCCGCGGCCTGGTGGAGGAGCATCTGTCAGGCAAGCCCCATTGCGCCGGCTTCGGTCTCTGACGCTTGCATGATGCCCTTGCGCAGGATGCCGACAAGCGTGTCGATTTGCGCGCGCGAGATGGTTAAGGGCGGTGAAATCACGCAGGCATTATAGATCGGGCGCACCAGCAATCCGAGGCCCTGACAGATCGCGTCAACCCTGAGCGCGAAGGCGTAATCGCGGTCCTCGTCAGGGGTGTTCGCATCAAGTTCGCATTCGACGCCAGCCATCAGCCCACAGACGCGCACCTGAGACACCACGGGCAGGTCTTCGAGGCTTGTGAGGGCTTTTGCGAAATAGGGGCCGATCTCGCGGACGCGTTGCATCAACCCTTCGTTTTCCATGATGTCGAGATTTGCCATTGCCGCCGCCGCCGCGACCGGATGGCCCGAATAGGTGAACCCGCTGAAGAAGCCATGAGGCGCGTCCGAGGCGCGGCGCATGTCATCAAGCAGACGGTCCGAGATCAGCAGGGCGCCCATCGGGACATAGCCAGAGGTCAGCCCCTTGGCGTTGGTGATCATGTCTGGGGTGACGCCAAAGACGTCTTGGCACGCAAAGTGATACCCCAGCCGCCCGAAGGCGGTGACGACCTCGTCCGCGATGAACAGCACGTCATGCTTGCGGCAAACCTCGTGACAGCGTTTGTAGTAGCCGTCTGGCGGGATGATGACGCCGCCGGAGGCCATAATCGGCTCGGCGATAAAGGCGGCCACCTTGTCTGCGCCAAGCTCGGTGATTTTGGCCTCGAGATCGGCGACTTTCTCATCGCAGAACGCCTCGATTGATTGACCGGCGGGGCGGTCTTTGGGCTTGGGGCAGGGCAGGAAGTGGATTTGATCGGTGATCATGTCCATGCCCTCCTTCTCGCGCATCTTGCCCGAGCAGCTTGAGCTGAGGTAGGTGCCGCCGTGATAGCCGTTGACCCGTGCGATGATGTGCTTTTTCTCTGGCCGACCGAGGGCGTTGTTATAGAGGAAAGCAAAGCGCAGGCCCGAATCAACAGCCGTAGAGCCGCCGGTGGTGAAGAACACGGTGTTGAGATCGCCGGGCGCGAGATCGGCAAGGCGGGCGGCCAGTTGGGTTGTGGTGTCCGCGGCCATGGACCACGGCGAGAAATAGGTCAGGTCGCGCATTTGCTGGGTCACCGCCGCGATGATTTCTTCGCGGCCGTGGCCAACATTGACGCACCACATGCCGCCGGGGCCGTCGATCAGCCGGTTGCCGTCCGCGTCGCGCACATAGATGCCATCGCTCGAGGCAAGCGAGGTCCATTGTTCATCGCCGATCGCTGTTGCGTCTTGCCAAGGGTGCAGGAAATTACGGTCGCCTTTGTCGTTCTTGATCTGGCTTTCAACGTCTTGAGGCATTTTCGGCTCCTCGGCGGGGTGGATGTTTGGCGTGCGGGGCGGTGGAAAAATTTTAAGTTAAGTGTAAATTTAGAGTCAACTATAAAATTGACGCGACTTTGATTGTGACGCATATGTTGGGGCATGGGGTTGCGAGAAAAACAGAAAGCCGAGCGCATGGTGCGCATCCTTGATGCCGCGCGGGAGTTGTTGACGCGTCAGAGCTTTGATGATGTGCGCGCCGAGGCGATCGCCGAGTTGGCCGAAGTGTCGCCGGGCACGCTTTATAACTATTTCGGCGGCAAGAATGAGATCCTGCTGACCTTGGCGGCGATTGAGAACGAACACCTGCTTGATCTGGGCGACGGGTTCAACATCGACGCGCAGGCCACGGCACAAGAGGCGCTGGGCGGGCTGTTCGAGATTTACTACGGCGACACCTTCATGATGTTGCATCGCGATCTTTGGCGGCTTGGCTTTGCGCTCGCTTTTTCAGATGTGTCGAGTGCGCATGCCAAGCGCCTGCGCAATTCAGACAGGGCGCTGCGCCAACAGGTTGTGGACGCCGCCAATCGGCTTAGGGCGCGAGGGAAATTGCGGGCGGACCTTGATTGCAACGTGTTTGGGGCGATGCTCTATAACAATGCCAACATGCTTTTTCTGGAGTACGCATGGTCGGAGGGGCCCTCGTTTGAGGCACCTTTTGGCGCAGATCAAGGCGATGACCGATGCCATGGTCGAGCTTGCCGTGCCAGTAGAGGCGGGGCGCGCGGAGGCCGTTTGAGCGCCTATGCCCGGCGTTGTGCGGCGGTTATTGGGGCGCTGTGATGGTGGGCGCGCTTTGGTTGCCCATATATCCCACAAATGAGATGATTTTCCATGATCCGGCAATCTTGCGCAGGGTGAATACCGATTGCCAAGCATAGGGTTCGATGGTGCCGTCCTTGAGTGGCAGGTTACCGTCGAAGACCTTGTGCATGATCGCGGTGTGATCCGGGTAGAAGTCGATGCGTTTGATTTTTGCGCCTGAAAACAACGCGTGACGCAGGTTTTGCATGTCTGCCTTTTCGCGGGTTTCGGCGGAGCTGCGCAGCCAAGTGTCGCGATAGGCGGCGAGGGTGGGAAAGCCGACGGTCCAATCGGCGGGATCATCGGAAAACCCGGCATCAATCGCAAAGAAGTTGGCGGTGTCGAAATCATCGACAACCGCGTCCCAATCGGCGGCGATAAAGGCGTCGATGTCCACGCGCATGTGGGCCTCCCACAAGGCATGGCGATCCGTGTCATTTGGCGGGAAAGGATTGTCAAACGGGCTCATTGGTTTTCCCTTGGGCGCGGCTGTCGAGGGGGAGCGCGATAGCAACGTCATCACCGCGCTGGCGGCGTGTTCTGTACCGGGGTGGCGCTGCATCGTTTGGGAAATACCGGCCAGTCGTGCCCGCATGTCAGTGTTTTGGGCGAGAGACATGATGTCTTGGTGAAGGCTGTCGGCGGTCCATGCCGCGCGGTTGACGCGTTTGCCAACGCCCGAGGCTTCGGCCGCTTGGGCGTTGTCGTGGCCGTCCCAGCAATAGGGCATCACCAGAGAGGGCACGCCGTGATAGAGCGCCTCGCAAAAGCTGTTGTTGCCGCCGTGGTGGATGAAGAGATCGCATTGCGCGACAACAGAGGGTTGCGGAAACCAGTCGCCCAGATGCACGTTGTCGGGCACTTGATCGTAGCTATCGAAATAGCCGCCGGCGTTGACGATAAAGCGGGCCGGGATATGGGCGAAAGCGTTGATCAGATGTTGGATCAAGGTGGTGTCCAACGCGCCGAGCGAGCCAAAGCTGGTATAGACCACGGGGCCGGATTGGGCCGGGAAATGGGGCAGTTCAAACGGGCTTTCCTGACGCACGCAGCCTTCGAGGAACAGGAATTGATCGGCGGGCAGGGGGGCGGCCCGCTGATAGCGCACCGCAGAGGGGGCGAGGAGCAGGTTCAGGCTTTGCGAGTTTTCGAGGAAGATGTCATCGGGCAGCGGCGCGAGGCCGCATTTTTTGCGAAAGGCGTTGTAGCGCCGGTGGCTTTTGCGAATGGCGGCGCGGTAGGCCTTGTGAAACGCGGCGCAGCTTTCGGTGTCATCGGGATCAAGGCCCGACAGATAGGGCGGCACCGCAGGATCGGGAATTTCGGTTTCGGCGCAAGAGACCACGCGCACCCAAGGGCATCCGGCGCGGGCAATCGCC
Organism: Rhodobacteraceae bacterium D3-12; assembly: GCA_025916135.1. NCBI lineage: Bacteria > Pseudomonadati > Pseudomonadota > Alphaproteobacteria > Rhodobacterales > Roseobacteraceae > Phycobium > Phycobium rhodophyticola. The sequence goes on from CP104793.1 coordinate 379,133, forward strand.
GGGAACATGATGACATTGTCGAGCAGCACCACATCGGGGCGGATCTGGGCGAGGATGTCGCGCAGGCTGTCTTCGACGCCGATGGCGCTATCTACGATCGCGTCCCATGTGGGGGCAACGTAGGTGGCGATCTGGTCAAACGGGCTTAGGTTGAAATTGGGCAGATGGGTGTTGAGGAAATCCTCCCAGCGGCCTTCATCGCTTTGGGAGTCGTGCTTCTCCGATGAGGTCAGGTGGTATTCCATGAAGCCATATTCGGCGAAAATCCCGGTGAAGCCGGGGTGACAGATAAAGACCGGCCTTGCGCCTTGCTTGCGCAGTTCCTGAGCGATCCCGACGCAGTTCAACGCAGCGCCGAAGCTGGCTTCGGGGAACAGGGCGATGGTTGGGGTTGAATTCACGGGCGCGGACCTCGGGTTAGGGGGAGATGCCGCGGTTGGCGGCTTCGGGGCGGCGGATGCTTGAGCGGCGCAAGTGGACTGTCATCTGGTCCGCCGCGAGTTCATGTTGTTTGCGCTCTAGACTGTCAAGAATTTCGAGGTGCTCTTGCATGGCTTGATGCATGCGAAAGGACGGGATTGTTTTGCCTTTGCGCGAGGCATGGCGCAGGCGGTGGTGCGCCAAGAGGGTGCTGCGCGCAAAGCGGTTGCCAGAGCCTTCGGCGATCATGCTGTGAAAATCGACATCAAGGCGATGAAAGCGGGTCGCTGATTTGCGGGTTTCATCAAGGTCGAGAAAGTCGTTTATCTGGGCACGCAGCAGGCCGACGGGCTTGCTATCGAGGGCGAAACCCGGAGAAATGAGGGCCAGCGGTTCGAGCAGCAGGCGCATTTCGAAGCTCTCGGCGACCGAATTCGGAGAATCGATCATCGGCTGGAAGGCCCATGCGCGGCCGGGTAGCTGGGTTACGATCCCATCGTTGGCCAGTACTTTAAGCGCAAATAGTACCGAGTTTCTGGAGGCGTCATAGCGCCGGGAGAGGGCGCTTACCGATTCGATTTCGCCGATGCGGCGTTCGGCGCGGTCCGCAAGGATGCGGCGGGCCAGAGAATCTTCGGCGCTTTCCAGTTCATTGAGGGCGTCGGAAATCACGTCCGGGGCGTCAAGTGCGAGGAAATATCCCTGTTCTTGTCGCCACTCTAGTATATTCTTTGATTCCAGTAGCTTGAATGCTGACCGGATCGGAGTTCTGGAGACGCCACAGGCCTCTGACATGGCCTTTTCTGGCAGGTGGTCACCGCGCGCCATGCCGCGCTCGAGCGCGACGCCGACAACCCGTTGGGCCAGCTTGAGGTGGCTTTGATGCGCGCTGCGTTTTGCGGATACCACTGGGTGCGCCTCTTTTATTGGCGTTTCGTACCGCCTGTTGCTGTCATTCGTAAAAGAACATCAAATACAAATTGACGTATTATTGAATACAAAAATACTAATATTGTTATCGGCTTGCAAGGGCCGCCAAAACATTCACCGGCCTTTCGTGTCGGAAAAACCAAAAAAACAGGGAGAGTTCTAATGGCTCTAAAACGAATGACCAAAACCGCGCTGTCGCTGGTTGCGATGATGGGGGCTGCTTCGGCGCTCCATGCCGAAAACCTCGTTGTGTCGAACTGGGATGGCTATATGGCCGCGGACGCGATCGAGGCCTACAGCAAGGCAACCGGCCATGATGCCGAGCTGGTTCTGCACGGGACCAACGAAGAGATCATGGGCAAGCTGATTGCGTCCAAGGGCAAGGGCTATGACGTGGTTTTCGTGTCCTCGCCATTTGCCGAAGTGCTGCACAATCTTGGGCTTGCCGAAACGCTGGACCACGCCAAGCTGCTCAATATTGCCAACCTGTACCCCGAAGCGGGCGAGTTGAAGCATGATCCGGGCAACACGTTCTCGGTGCCTTATGCGTGGGGCACGACCGGGCTTTGCTATCGCTCTGACAAGGTTGCGGGCACGCCGGACAGCTGGATGGATCTTTTGGCACCGGCCGACGGGGTGAGCGGCAAGACCACCATGCTTGCCACGGATCGCTGGCTGCTTGGGGCCGGGTTCTTGGCCAAGGGCTATTCGGTGAATGAGACCGATGCCGGCAAGGTCGCCGAAGTGCGCGATCTGTTGGTCGAGGCCAAGAAAACGCTGTTGGCTTATGACGATACGACGTTCTACGCCAAGCTGGTATCGGGCGAAGCGGAGTTGGTGCATGCGTGGGACGGCTGGTGCAACTATGGCATCGCGGAAAACACCGACATCAAATACGTGATCCCGAAAGAGGGATCGGATCTTTGGGTGGACACCATGGTGATCCTGAAGAATTCCGAGAACAAAGACGCGGCCTATGCGTTCGTGAACTTTATTCTGGACGAGAAAAATCACCGTTGGGCGGCTGAAAACATCCTTTACAAGGTGCCGAACAAGCCCGCGATGGATGGGCTGAGCAAAGAGTTTCTGGCCAGCTATACCAACATGACAATCAGCCCTGAGGCTCTGTTGGGCTATGAGCAGCTTCGTGATGTTGGCGAAGCACAGCGGCTTTATTCGCGCACGGTCTCTGAGATCAAAGCGGCGCAGTAAGCACGACTCCTCGTTGGTCCGGCAGGTGGAGAGACCTGTCGGGCCAATTGACCCTGTCCCGAGATCGCAACCCGCGTGCGCCTTGCGAAACGAAAAGTGTCCCTATGAAAGATCGCAAACCCATATTCCTGATGGCGCCGGCGATGGCTTGGCTGACGGCTTTTATGGTCATTCCATGCCTCTTGATCCTGGCGTTGGCGTTTTTCCGGCGCGGCACCTATGGCGGGATCGAATACACGTTTACCTTGGAAAATCTCGCGCTTGTGGTTGATCCGCTTTACGCGGGGATTTTCCTTAAATCGGCAGGGATTGCGGGCTTGGCGGCGCTGATCGCTGTTGTCATCGGCTATGCGGCGGCCTTTGCCATTGCTGCAGCACCGGCGCGGCGTCAGCCGATATTGTTGTTCTTTGCCGTCTTGCCGTTCTGGTCGAACTATCTGGTGCGGACATACGCGTGGATCGTGTTGTTGAACCGCGAGGGGTTGATCACCGGCGTGGCGCGCTGGCTGGGCTATGACGGCGAATTGCCGCGATTGCTTTATACCGAGAGCGCGGTCGTGATCGGGTTGGTTTATAACTATCTGCCGTTCGTTATTCTGGCGTGTTACGCGCCGCTGTCGCGGCTGAACCCGGAGATTTCCGAAGCCTCGCGCGATCTGGGGGCTTCGGGGTGGACGACGTTCCGGCGGGTGATCCTGCCGATGACGGTGCCGGGGATTGCGACCGGGTTCGTCTTTGTTTTTGTGCTGTCGATTGGCAATTTCGTGACGCCTGCGCTGTTGGGCGGGGGGCAGTTCCAGATGATCGGCAACCTTGTTTATGCGCAATTTCTGACCGCCAATGACTGGCCGTTCGGTGCGGCGCTGTCGATGGTTTTGATCGGGATCATGATGGGGCTTTTGACCTTGCAGACCTTTGCCACCGAACGCGCAGCGGGCGCCAAGCGGGAGGAGGGTTGAGATGATGTCGCAAGCCAATCCGCGCTTGATGCTGCTTATCCTGTCGGCTGTTTTTGCGTTCCTCTATCTGCCGATCTCCGTGCTTGTGGCGCTGTCGTTCAACGAGGGTGGTTTGCCCACGGCGTGGACCGGGTTTTCGGTAAAATGGTACGGCGAATTGATGCGCAATTCCGATATCACCTCGGCGGCGCTCAACACGTTGATCGTGGCAATCGTGTCGACCATTCTGGCGACGATCCTTGGCACGTTGCTGGCGATTGGTGTGGAGATCAGGCGGCGCAAGGGGCGGTTCCTTGAGACCATCATATTCGCGCCGATGATCATTCCCGATATCGTTTTGGCAATCGCGCTCTTGAGCTTTTTCTCGATGCTCGACATCACGATGGGGCTGCATACCGTGATCCTCAGCCATGTGGTGTTTAACCTTGCGTTTGTCTGTTCGGTCGTGCGGGCGCGGCTCAAGACGTTTGATTGGTCGATTGTCGAGGCCTCGAGTGATCTGGGGGCGTCGACGCCTGTGACGCTGTTTAGGATCGTGTTGCCGGTGATGTTGCCGGCGATCATTGCCGGGGCGTTGTTGGCGTTTACCCTGTCGGTGGACGAGTTCATCATCGCGTTTTTCACCGCCGGTGCCGGGCGCGATTCAATCACTTTGCCGATGCAGATCTTTGCGATGATCCGTTTTGGCGTCACCCCTGAAATCAATGCACTTGCGACGATTGTGATGGCCGTTTCGGTCATCGCCTTGACCCTGTCGCAACGTCTGAACCGCGGAGGCCTTCCGGGACAATGACCCAGCCGCTTTTGTCACTTAGAAATGTTGAAAAGAAATTCGGCACCGTCCGCGCGGTTGATGGGTTGAACCTTGATATCCACGAGAATGAGTTCTTTGCCCTTTTGGGCGCATCGGGCAGCGGCAAGACGACGCTTTTGCGCATGCTTGCGGGGTTCGAGCTTCCGACGGCGGGGCAGATTTTCCTTGATGGCAAGGACATCTCGCAGGTGCCGCCGAACCATCGCCCGGTTAACCTGATGTTTCAGAGCTATGCGTTGTTTCCGCATATGAGTGTCGCCCAGAACATCGCCTATGGTCTTGAGATGGAGAAGGTCGCCAAGGCCGAGATCAAGACCCGCGTTGAGGAAATGTTGGAGATTATCCAGCTGTCGCATCTGGCGCGCCGCAAGCCCGACCAATTGTCGGGGGGCAGCGGCAGCGGGTTGCTTTGGGGCGTGCGTTGATCAAGCGGCCACGATTGCTTTTGCTGGATGAGCCGCTGGGGGCGTTGGACAAGAAGCTGCGTGGGGACATGCAGCTTGAGCTTAAGCGGATCCAGCATGAATTCGGCATCACGTTCATCATCGTGACCCACGATCAGGAAGAGGCGTTGGTGATGGCCGACAGGGTTGCGATTTTGAAGGATGGCGGCCTGTTGCAATGCGCCACGCCGCACGACATTTACGAGCGCCCCAGCAGCCAATATGCCGCGGATTTTATCGGTGTGATGAATTTCCTGCCCGGAGAGGTCAGAGACAACGGGCTTGTGGCCAGTGATCTGACGCCGATTGCGGCGGAGGTGCCGGACGGAGTGGCCACGGGTGACAAAGTGGTGATCGCGGTGCGCCCGGAGCGTTTGCATATTGGCGCGCAGGATGGCGACAACCGCATGACCGGGCGCGTTCTGGCGACCGCCTATCACGGGTTGGATTTGCAGGTGCATTTGCAGACCTATCTATCGCCTGATCCGGTTCTGGTGCGGTTGACCGCCCATGACGCGGACGCAAACCCCTTGTCGCAAGGCGATGAGGTCACCCTTGGCTGGGCGGCCAAGGACACCCGCATTTTCGCGGCATGACACCCTAACAATCAAAAACTTCCGCACAATCGCGGGCAACAGTGGAGTGACTTTATGACTCAGAAAACATTCGCATTTTTCCCGGAGGCTGCTTTTGGCCCTGCGTTGAATTCCGTTGGTATCGCACAGGCGGTGGAGCGCATGGGGCACAAGGCCGTGTTCCTGTCTGATCCCGGTTTTGTAGATGTCTACAAGGGCTATGGGTTTGAGGCCCATCCCGTGAACCTGTCCGAGCCGATGCCTGCTGAGCAGATGGCGAAATTCTGGGAAGATTTCATCAACGGGCATATCCCGAACTTCCGCAAAGCGCCGATTGATCAGATCGACAACTACGTCAAGGAATGCTGGGAAGCGATCGTGGACAGCGCCAAATGGGCGCAAAAGGATTTGCCCGCCATTCTGGCCGATATCAAACCGGACGTGATTTCGGTGGACAATGTGATCCTGTTCCCGGCGATCAAGCAGCATGGTGTGCCTTGGGTGCGTATCATCTCGTGTTCGGAAAACGAGATCGAGGACGACGCCATTCCGCCGCATCTTTCGGGGATGTCAGAGACGGATACCGAGGGTCACGCCGCGTTCCGCGCCAAGTTCAACGAGGTGATCAAGCCGATCCACGATGATTTCAACGCCTTTCTGGCCGAGTGTAACGAGGACGCCTATCCCATCGGGCAGTTCTTTGAGCCGTCGCCCTATATGAACCTTTTGCTGTACCCTGAGCAGGTGAAATACAACCGTTCGGAGCCGCTTGATCCGGCGCAGTTTCAGTATCTGGAAGGCTGTGTGCGGCAGGACGACCCCTATGAGGTGCCGACGTTCAAGAAAAACAACGACGGGCCGCTGCTTTATGTGTCGTTCGGATCGTTGGGGGCCGGGGATACCGACCTGTTGAAACGGCTGATCACATTGATTGGCAAATCGCGTTATCGGGCGTTGGTGAATGTGGGGGATTACAAAGAGGACTACACCGACATCCCCGACAATGTGATCATCGACAGCTGGTTCCCGCAGCCATCCGTTATTCCGCAGGTGGATGCAGTCATCCATCACGGTGGCAACAATTCGTTCACCGAATGCCTGCTGTTCGGCAAGCCGGCGATCATCATGTCCTATGTCTGGGACGGTCATGACAACGCGATGCGGGTGCAGGAGACGGGCCACGGGTTCCGCTCGGACCGCTATGACTGGACCGATGAGGAGCTGATCGAGAAAATCGAGGCTTGTCTGACCGATGAAGCCATTGCCGCCAAGCTCAAGGCGACGTCGGCGCATATGAAATCGCAAAACGGTCAGGAGAAAGCGGCCCGGTTGCTGGTGGACATCACGGAGAAGGGCGCGTGAGCGATCTGACCTCCTCGGCGCCGCATATCCGCGGGGCGACCACGTTTGATGACCTTGCCGATTGGGGGCCGCAGCCCGACATGATCGCAGGCCAGTCCCATTCGACGGGCCGGTTGCTTTTCAAGGGGCCGGGCAATTCGCCCGAGACGGGTGTTTGGGTTTGCACGCCCGGCACCTGGCGGATTTCGGTGCCGCGCGACGAGTTCTGCCACTTCGTCGAGGGGCGCGTGATCTATCGGCGCGATGGGTCGGATGAGGTGATCGAGGCGACTGCCGGCACCTGTGTGCTGTTTCCCGCAGGTTGGGAAGGCACGGCCGAGATCACCGAGACCCTGCGCAACATTTACATGCTTGTCTGAATTGGAGAGAGACATGAAAGCACCCGTCATGCACAAACCCCTTGAGATCACCGAGACGGTGGACTGGGGCATTATCCCGACCATGATCGAGGGCGAAAGCCGCACCTCGGGCAAGGTTTTGCACAAAGGTCCGAATGGCGAAAGCGAGTGTGGGCTGTGGATTTGTACGCCCGGCAAATGGGACTGCCATGTCACCAGTGACGAATTCTGCCATTTCCTTGAGGGGCGCTGTACCTATGTTCACGAGTCCGGTGAGGTGATCGAGATCACACCGGATACGGCGGCGTTTTTTCCCAAGGATTGGAAAGGTGTCTGCACCGTTCATGAGACCGTCAAGAAGGTCTATATGATCCGATGACCGACGCGTCGCCGATGTCATCGACAGCAGGTGGTCTTTCGCAAGGGGCCGCCGGGTTTCTGGCCGCGCATGGGATGGCGGGCGTGCCTTTGAAAGGGTTCGCTGCTGATGCCTCGGCGCGGCGGTACTTTCGTTTGCTGGGGCGTGATGCGTTGTTGATGGACGACGGGCAGGACCCGGAGGGGTTTGCGGCCTATTTGCAGATTTCCGAGCATCTGGCCGGGCTGGGCCTGTCGGCGCCGCGCGTGCTTGAGGCGCGCAGGGCGGATTGTCTGGCGCTTATCGAGGATTTCGGCGACGACACCTATGCGCAATGTCTGGCGCGCGGGGTGGACGAGGGGGGGCTTTACCGGGTGGCGGTGGAGGCTCTCTTGCAGCTGCATCATGACCCACGGGGCGGGAAGATCGAGCGGCCCGTTTATGACATGGATGTGCATCTGGATGAGCTGTCGATTTTCGCGCATTGGTTTGCGCCTGCGGTTTGCACGGATGTGGATGTAGCGGGCTTTGATGCGCAGTTTCGCGCGTTGTGGCGCAAAGCGTTGTCGCCTGTGGCGGAGCGTCATGAGACCTTGGTGCTGCGTGATTTTCACGTCGATAACCTGATGCTTCTGGATCAGCGGCAGGGCGCGGCGCGATGTGGCTTGCTGGACTTTCAGGACGCCATTCTAGGCCCTTGCGAATACGATCTTGTGTCGCTGTTACAAGACGCGCGGCGTGATCTGGCGGCGGGGCTGGAACACGAGATGCTGGATTATTACTGCGCGAACGCGCCGGCCTCTCTGGGGGGGGCGGATGCCATTCGCAGGCGTTACCGGATCCTTGGCGCACAGCGGCACGCCCGCATTCTGGGGGTCTTTGTCCGGCTGTTTCAGCGGGATGGCAAGGCGCGCTACCTTGGCTTCTTGCCGCGCGTTTTGCGCCAGTTTCAGCAGGCGCTCAGCGATGCGGGATTGAGCGAAATTGCCGATTTCCTTGATGACGCCTTGCCGGGTTGGGCCGCAAGAGCCGCAACCTTTCACAACACTCTTTCGCCCGTGAGTGGGTCGAGCATGGGATACACAAATGACTGATACACTTTCGCCTTCCTATTATCTGGCGCCCGAATTCATCGCGACGCAGGGGCCGCTGCATGATGTGACGGATCCCGCCACGTTGGAAACGGTGGGTCACTATGGCGAGCCGAGCGCAGCGCAGGTGGATGAGATGCTGGATCGCGTGAACGCGGCGCAGAAATCATGGGCGGCGATGGATTGCAAAACCCGTGCGGGTCTTCTGCACCGTGTTGCGGACGCGATGGAGCAGGCCGACATGACGGAGATCGGCGTGATGATGTCGCGCGAGGTTGGCAAGCCATTCCCCGAAGCGATTGGCGAAATCGCCAATATCCCGGCGGTTTTTCGGTATTACGCGGAAATGGCCCGCGATGATGCGGGGCGGATCGCAGGGACGATGCAGCCCGGTTCGTTCCAGTATCAGACCTATGCGCCGCATGGGGTATCGGTGCATATCGTGCCGTATAATTTCCCATTGATTTTAGGGTGTTGGACCATTGCGGCCTCCTTGGCGGCGGGCAACGGGGTTGTGCTCAAGGCGGCGCCGGTCGGCACGATCTGTACGTTGATGTTCATGAAGTTCTTTGACGCGCTGCCAAAGGATTTGATCGCCTGTGTCGGTGGCGGCGTCGAGGTGGGTACGCAGCTGGTTGAGAGCAAGAAGACCCATGTGATTGCCTTTACCGGATCGGCCGAAGTGGGTCGCCATATTGCCGTTGAATCGGCGCGCCACATGAAGCCCTGCGTGATCGAAGGCGGCGGCAGTGACCCGATGGTGGTGTCGCAACATGCCGATGTAAAGGTGGCGGCGGCGGCGGCGGTGACGGCGGCGTTTTTGCAATCGGGTCAGGTTTGCACCTCGACCGAGCGGGTCTATGTCGAAGACGCGGTGCATGACGCATTTGTCGCGGCGCTGATTGAGCGCGCCGGGCAGTTGCGCGTGGGCAATGGGCTGGAGGTTGCGGAAATCGGGCCGCTTGTGTCCGAAGCCGCGCAGAGCCGGGTGCTTGGCTGGATCGACAGCGCGCGTGCGGCGGGGGCGACGATTGCTCTTGGCGGTGGTGTGCCCGCTGATCAGCCGGTGGGGTGGTTCGTGGAGCCGACCATTGTGACGGATGTGACGCAGGACATGGGGCTGTTCGAACAGGAGATTTTTGGCCCGGTGGTGTCGATCGTGCGCACGCAGTCGTTTGAGGAGGCGCTGCGCCTTGCCAACCAGTCGAGCTTTGGTTTGGGAGCGGCGGTTTTCACCAGCGATCTGGCCGAGGCGCATCAGGCGATTGATGCGTTGGAAGCCGGAATGGTTTGGGTCAACAATCCGCTGGTGGACAATGATGCGCTGCCATTTGGGGGCGTCAAGAACTCGGGTTTGGGTCGGGCGCTTGGGCGGATTGGTCTGGATGCGTTTCGCCAGCCCAAGATGGTGATCCTCGATCCCGTCGCGAAGGAAGCGGATTGGTGGTATCCTTATCCTGACGATTGGTTCCTTGATGCGGGCGGGCGCAAGCATGTCTGATCGCTATTGGTCACTAAGCCGAGTGACAGGGCAATGAGCGCGCCGGACCCTATTGCGGCCATCGTTCTGGCGGCGGGCAAAGGCACGCGCATGGGGTCGGAGCTGCACAAAGTCTTGCACAGGCTGAACGGCAAGCCGCTTTTGGGTCATGTGCTGGACAGTCTGGACGAGCTTGGCACCGAGAAAACCGTGTTGGTTGTTGGGGCTGGGCGCGCGCAGATCGCGGATGCTTATCCGCCGTTTGAGCGTGTCGTGCAGGAAGACCAGTTGGGCACCGGACATGCGGTGCGCGTGGCCACGGGTGCGTTACATGGTTTTAAGGGCATCGTCTTGGTCCTTTATGGCGATGTGCCGCTGGTGTCTGCTGCGACGATGAGAACGCTCACCCGTCAGATCGACGCCGATACTGCGCTGGCGGTTCTGGGGTTTGTGCCGAAAGATCCACGTGCCTATGGGCGGCTTATCACGGATGCCACCGGCGCGTTGGAGCGGATTGTTGAATTCGCTGACGCCAGCGAGGCAGAGCGCGCCGTTGGCTTTTGCAACTCGGGTATTTTGGCGATGCGGGCGGATGCGATGTTCGACCTTGTACCGCAGATCAGCAACGACAATTCCAAGGGGGAGTTTTACCTGACCGATGTTGTCGCTTTGGCGCGGGCGTCAAACCTGCGGGTGGCGACGGTTGAGGCGGATGAGGTCGAGGTGACGGGCGTGAATTCGCAAAGCGAACTGGCGGCGCTGGAAAGCGTTCTTGCGCAGCGCAGCCGGGAGGAGGCGTGACCATGGTCGAACTTTCGCATCGTTTTGCGGACACGCAGTTTGCGCCCTTTTGGCCAGAGACCGTCACCCACAAGGCGGATCTGCCGCCGCTGGTGGGCGAGGTGGCCTGCGATCTGGCCATTATCGGGGCCGGGTTTACGGGGCTATGGTCGGCGCTCAAGGCGCGTGAGCGCCACCCGAATGCGCGGATTGTTGTGCTTGAGGCGCGGCGTTTGGCGAATGCAGCAAGCGGGCGCACCGGCGGGTTTTGTGCGCCGTCGATTTCGCATGGGGTGCTTAATGCGGTGGCGCGCTGGCCGGGTGAGGCAGGCGAGCTGGTGCGGCTGGGGCGCGAAAACCTTGATGAAATGGAAGCCGATATCAAAGCTTATGGCATTGACGCCGAGTTTGAGCGCAGCGGCAAGGTCAACATTGCCCGCACCCCTTGGGAAGCTGAGGGGCTGCGCGCGATGCAGGCAGAGTATTCGCGCTTTGACATCAAGACCGATATTCTATCGCCCACCGAATTGGCCGCCCGGATTGACAGCCCGCGCTATCCCGCGGGCTTGTACGAAGCGAATTATGCCTATGTGAATCCGGCCAAGCTTGTCCATGGATTAGCGCAGGCTTGTCTTGGGGGTGGGGTCGCGATCCATGAAGACAGCGAAGTCACCGGCATCAAGAAGGACGGCGCAGGGTTGCGATTGCGCACCAAGACCGGAGAGGTGCGCGCCCGTCAGGTTATCATGGCGACCAACGCCGATCTGCCGCTGTTGCGGCGACTGCGCAGTGCGATCATTCCGATTTATGACTATACGATCATGACCGAGCCCCTGACGGACGACCAACTGGCCGCGATCGGCTGGCGGGACCGCCATGGTGTGGCCGATAGCGGCAACCAGTTCCATTACAGTCGCAAGACCGCCGATAACCGCATTCTGTGGGGTGGGTATGATGCGATCTATCATTATGGCGGGCGGCGTGACGCAAGTTTGCTTGACCGTGGTGAGACCTATGCCCGGCTTGAGGCGAACTTCCTTGAGACCTTCCCGAGCCTTCAGGACGTGCGGTTCAGCCACGCGTGGGGGGGATTATCGACACTTCTGCGCGGCTGACGTTTTTCACGGGCGTGGCCTATGGCGGGCGGCTTGCCTATGCGCTTGGGTTCACCGGACAGGGTGTTACCGCGACCCGCTTTGCGGCGCTGTCGATGCTGGACCAGCTGGACGGGTTGAGCACGCCGCGCACTGCGCTGCGTATGACGCGCAGTATGCCGGTGCCGTTTCCCCCCGAACCTATCCGAAGTCTGGCGATCCGCTGGGCTCAGGCGGATCTGGCGCGGGAGGATCGCACCGGCAAACGGTCGCTTATGCTTCGGCTTATGGACAAAATGGGGATTGGGTTTGGCTCTTGAGCCGTCCAATTCAGCAATCAGGAGACTTTCATGACCTTTTCGCCCAAACATGTCATCGGTTTTGACGACGCCAGTTTGCCCCCCAAGGAAACCGTTGTTGATGACCCTAGCGCGGTTGACGTGCCCTATAAGAGCAAAAGCTGGCGTCACTTTAGCAATGACGCCAAGGGGGCCGTTGCCGGGATTTGGGAGGCCGAACCGCATCTGGAACGCTGCACCTGTGATTTTGACGAATTGTGCCACATCATTGAGGGTCGCGTGCGGCTGACTGATGGCGACGGGGTGAGCCGTGAATTCGGGCCGGGCGACAGTTTTGTCGTGGCGGCGGGGTTTGACGGCACATGGGAGAACCTGACCCATGTTAGAAAGGTGTTCTTTATCCTGTCATGAACCGTCCCGCGGTTGAGGCGGTGATTGGACTGGGTGGACTCCCCGAAAATTGGCGCTGGTTAAGGGCCAATTTGGTGCAATAAGCTGCGGCGAGCGATTTCTTCTCAAGCAGGGTTCAAGACATGACCAAAGCGCCGGTTCGTATTGCAATCAACGGGTTCGGGCGGATCGGGCGTTCGATCCTGCGGATGTTGCTGACCAGCCGGGCGGGCGAGCCGTTTGAGCTGGTGGCGATCAACGATATCGCGCCGCTGGAGAGCTGTGCGTATTTGTTTGCCTATGACAGTGTGTTTGGCCCGTTTCCCGGAGCGGTGAGCCATGAGGCAGGCGCGCTGATTGTGGACGGCAAGCGGATTGCGTTTCACGGCGAGGCGGACATCCGGGCGGTCGATTTGGCCGGAGTGGATGTATTGCTGGAGTGCACCGGGGCGGCGGGGCATCGCGCGGATGTTGAACGCGGGTTGGAGGCCGGGGCGCAGGCCGTTTTGATTTCCGGGCCGTCGGCGGTGGCGGATGTGACGCTTGTTCTGGGGGCGAATGGCGGCGATTTGGCCCAGCATCAGGTGGTGTCGAATGCGAGTTGCACGACCAATGCTCTGGCGCCGCTGTTGCGGTTGCTGGACGAGAATTGGGGCGTGGAAAGCGGCCATATGACGACGGTGCATTGTTACACCGGCAGCCAGCCGACGATTGACAAGCCGCGCGATGATCTGGTGCGAAGCCGAGCCGCGGCGTTGTCGATGGTGCCGACCACCACGAGCGCGGCGCGGTTGATTGGCGAGGTGTTGCCGGGGTTGGCCGGACGGATCGAAGCGCGCGCCGTGAGGGTGCCGACGGCGAGCGTGTCGGCGATTGATTTGACGGTGCAGTTGCGTGACGCGGTCACGGTCGAGGCGGTGAACGCGGTTTTGGCGCGGGCCGCCGAGGCGGAGGCGGTGTTCGGGTTTATCACCATGCCGCTGGTGTCGACCGATTTGCGGATGCGCCCGGAGTCGATTGTGATGAATGGGCGAGAGACGAGCGTGTCGATGGGGGGATTGCTGCGGGTGTTCGGGTGGTATGACAACGAGTGGGGGTTTTCCAACCGGATGCTGGATGTTGCGGCATTGATGGCGGCGCGGTGAGGGGCGTTGCTGGGATGAACCCCAGCCTATGCGATTGCGATGTTTGGGGCTTGGCCCGGAACAAGGGCGAAGCCCGCCGGGCCATCGTCAGCCCCTCCCGTGGGCTGACGATTGGGTGAGGGCAGCGCGCCTCTTTTCTGTTGGAAGACCTGGCAAGAATAAAGCGCTTTAGACCCAGCGTTGGATCGTCATCCCAGGGGCTGCCAATGGCCCTGCGTCCGGCCTAGAACTCGACGCCGATCTGGGCTTTGATGCCGGAGCGGAACGGGTGTTTCACCAGCTCCATTTCGGTGACGAGGTCAGCGGCCTCGATCAGCTCGTCCTTGGCGTTGCGCCCGGTGAGAACCACATGGGTCATTTCGGGCTTTTCGCTTGCAAGAAAGCTCACCACATCGGCGATGTCGATATAGTCATAGCGCAGGGCGATGTTGATCTCGTCCAGCAGCACCATTTTGTTGGCGGGATCGCGGATCAGCTCTTTGGCTTTCTCCCAAGCGGCTTGGGCCATTTCGACGTCGCGGTCGCGGTCCTGGGTTTCCCAGGTGAAGCCCTCGCCCATGGTGTGAAAAGCGCATTTGTCGGAGAAATGCGACAGGATCAGGTCACGTTCACCCGTGCTCATCCCGCCTTTGATGAACTGCACGACGGCGCAGGGCATGTCATGGGCGATACAGCGGAAAATCATGCCAAAGGCGGCGGACGATTTGCCTTTGCCTTTGCCGGTATGAACGATCACGAGGCCTTTTTGGTCGGTCTTGGTCGCCATGATCTTGTCACGGGCGGCTTTTTTCTTGGCCATTTTCATTGCGTGGCGGTCGCTGTCATCGCTCATGTGGCTCTCCTTGCGTGTCGAAGCCAGACTTTGAGCATGGGCGCGCGGGGTTGCAAGGGCGAAGTGACGCAACGGCTTTTTCCCGCGCTGCGACGGAGCGGTTGAATTGGTCAGGGGATGTGGCGAGGTAGGGGCAACGAGAACAAGGAGAGACCCCGATGGGAGAGACGAAAACACTGGGCGATGCCGTCAAGCTCGGTCCGCTGGACCTGCGCAACCGGATCGTGATGGCGCCGATGACGCGGACCTATTCGCCCGGCAATGTGCCAAATTCCAAGGTGATTGAATATTACCGCCGCCGCGCCGAAGGCGGCACCGGGTTGATCATCACCGAGGGCACCTTTGTTGAGCATAAGGCGGCGATTGCCTATCCCAATGTGCCGGCGTTTTACGGCGAGGATGCGCTGGCCGGATGGAAAAAGGTGGTTGATGCGGTCCATGCCGAGGGCGGCAAGATCGCGCCGCAGCTTTGGCATGTTGGCGGGATCCGCCGCCCCGGTGTCGAGCCGGGTGGCAACGAACCGGGCCACAGCCCCAGCGGCATGGCGAAACCCGGCAAGGTCACAGGCCACGCGATGACGCAAGACGACATCGACGAGGTGGTCGCCGCCTTTGCCCGCGCCGCTGCGGATGCCAAGCGGATCGGGTTTGACGCGATCGAGCTGCATGGCGCGCATGGTTATCTGATCGACCAGTTTTTCTGGGACGGAACCAACCAGCGTGACGATGCTTATGGTGGCGATCTTGCCCATCGTTCGCGCTTTGCTTTGGAGATCGTGAGAGCCTGCCGCGCCGCAGTCGGGCCGGATTTCCCGATTATTTTCCGCTGGTCACAGTGGAAACAGCAGGATTACGGCGCGCGTTTGGTGGAAACGCCCGAGGCGCTGGAAGCATTTGTGGCACCGCTGGCCGAGGCGGGTGTGGACGTGTTCCATTGCTCGACACGCCGCTTTTGGGAACCGGAGTTTGAGGGCAGCGATCTGAACCTTGCTGGTTGGGTGCGCAAGTTGACCGGTAAGCCAACCATCACGGTGGGAAGTGTCGGGCTGGACGCCGATTTCATCCCCGACGATGGCAGCGCCAACTTTCGCGAGGCCAAGCCCGCCGGGGTGGACGCCTTGGTTGAGCGGATCGGCAAGGGGGAGTTTGACCTTGTCGCTGTGGGGCGCGCGATGATTGCCAATCCGGATTGGGCCGACAAGGTTTTGGGCGGAACATTTGACAACATGAAGCCCTATACCAAGGATATGCTGGAGCGGCTGGATTAAGGCAGGAGGCGCGTCATGAATGTCAGGGAAGCCGAGCTTGGCGATGTTGAGCAGATCAGTGATCTGTTGCAGGAGCTAACCCGGTTGGGCAAGCGGACGCGCCCCGATGACGCGGATTTTGTGCGCGAGAATTATGTCTTGGGCCCGCATAACATTCGCTGTTCGGTTGCCGAGGACGCGGGTGTTGTGCTGGGTATTCAGATACTTTCGCGTGCTCAAGCCGGCAATCAATGGGGCATTGAACCGGGCTGGGGCATCATTGGCACCCACACCCGTGCCGCCGCTGTGCGGCGCGGGGTCGGGCGGGCCTTGTTTGAGGCCAGCTTGGACGCTGCTAAGTCTGCCGGGGTTGAAAAGATCGATGCGTCGATCGGAGCCGATAACCACGAGGGGCTTGGGTATTACGCCGCCATGGGGTTTGAGACCTATCGGAGCCCTCAAGGGCGGGTGTGCAAGGTTTATGACGTTGCAGGCGGGCCGAAGCAGGCTGATTAACGTGAGGCTGTTGCGACATTGCGAATAAGGAAACGGGGGCCATGGCGGCCCCCGTTTTTTATGTTTGCGCTTTGGGTTGCTTATTCCGCCGGGACCGCGACTGCCGGGGCGGAGCGGGTGAAATGCTGGCGGTTGAGGCGCAAAACGAGCACAATCATCAATGCCTGACTGAGCAGAGCGATGGCGGTGAGCCCCCAGTAGCCCATTCCGAATTTTTCGATCACGCCGGCACCGACAAGGCCCTTGTTGATGAAAAACTGCATCAGCACCGCAAAGGCCACGCCGGGGCAGACCAAGGCATAGGAGCCGGGCGAGGTTTTCGTGCCAAAGACGAAATCGGTGAAATACCCCTGACGGCGCAGCACGGTGAGGCCGAGAGCAAGAAACAGGACTTGGAGTGCGATCATGCGGGCAAGGAAAATCATGGTTTCGCCGGCGTTCGAGTGGACATCGAACGTGGTGTGCAGCCCGTGGTCCTGCCGCAGAAAGAGGATCGACAGGATGGTCACGATTGGCACGATAACCATCAGGGTCGGGCCGCTTTCACGGGCGGTGCCGTGGTGGAGCATCGAGTTAAATGCCACGGTCAGTGCGACAGCCGTATAGACCAGCGCCGCCACGGCGAAGAAGGTTGAGAGCACCAGTGCGGCGCCAACTGTCACTGTGGCCGTGCTCATCGCCGCCGGGGCGGAGAAGCCGACGCCAACCATGGCAAGGGCGAAGGCGGGCAGGAGCTGGGCGAAGCTGTTGTTGGCGGTGACGTCGAAAACGCCGCCCTTGGATAGCACGCGCCCGAGGAAATCGCCGATCAGCGCCAAGGCCCAGAGGCCGACGAGGCCGAAGGCGACCATGGCGAGCGGGAAAAGGTATTCAACGATGCTCCACAGGCCGGGGACAAAGGTAAGACCGATGATAAACAAGGCGTTGATGGTCATGGCGGTGGCCAGCGGTCCGGCGAGGAGGGTGGTTTCGCCGTTGGAATTGCGCAGGGCCTGATAGGCGTCCGTCTGGCGGAAAGCACGCAGGGCGGAGACGTTCCAAGCGAGGTATTTGAGGTTGAGGAAGGCGAAGGTGGCGATGCCTGCCCAAGCCACGAGAACGGCGATTTGTTGCGGCAGGCCTCCTTGGGCAAAAACGGCCATCGCGTCTTCGAAAATAGGCACGGGGCGGCCGGGGTGCGGCACCCAGAACATCAGGAACATGAAGAAAGTCACGCTGAGCCCGCCAGCGCCGAGGGAGGCGAGGAAGTAGAGCGGGGAATAACGATCTGCGGGGCGTGTTTGTGGGTGTGTCATGGTGCGATCCTTGTGGTGCGACTCATTTATATTCGAATTTCGGAATGTGTGTAACATTCTAAAATTGGAATGTGAAGGGGTTTGTTCGCAGGGCGCATGATTTGCCATTAACGGGGCGTTAACCAAGATGGGTTTTGATAGCGGCATGCGATTGTTGATGTGCGCCGCCCTTTTGCCTTGTCTGCTTGGTTGCAACACGCCGAGCCCTGCGTTTCGCGGGGTGGCTCCGGTGCGGGTGACAATTGGTAAGAGCACGTTTGATGTGCGGGTCGATGGCAACCGGGCCGAGGCGATCCGGTTGAACTGGGAATGGGCGCCACGGTTGGAAGCGGTGGCACCGCGCGCGGTGGCGGCGACTGAGAAGGTATCAGGGTGTGAGGTGCGCAAGCCGGATGGCGATCAGGCGCTTATTTTGGCGCGGTTGAAATGTGCCAAAGGCTCGGCGGCGGCGCCAAGGGAGCGGATTCAGTATGATTGCGATGTCGAAGATGTTTATGCGCGCCGCAAACGCGGAGAGGTTATCCGCGAGATGACATGTGTGCCGAGGCGATTTTGAAACTGAGGTGTGATTTGGGCGGCGTGTTGGCGGAACGTTCGGGGCGTCGCGATTGAGGTGATGTTGGACGCGCCACGGGAGTATTTAGGGCAAGATGAAACTGGACGCTAGTTCTTGCGCAGGTGGTCGAGGAAGGCGGGGGAAGGGTAACCATCGGGCGAGAGGCCGCGTGACTTTTGATAGGCGCGCACGGCGTTGATGGTGAGGGGGCCGACCTTGCCGTCGAGCTTTTCGGGGTCGAAGCCGCGTTGTTTGAGCAGGCGCTGCAGTTCGAGCCGTTCAGGCAGGGTGAGAGCGCGGAATTCTCGCGGCCATGTGGCGCGGATAGGCGGACCACCGGCGAGGCGGTCTGCGAGGTGACCAACGCCGATCACATAGGCATCGGCGGTGTTATAGGTTTCGATCACTTCGAAATTTTTGAAGATCAGGAAGGCCGCGCCCCGGGCTCCGCCGGGGAGCAGCACCGTGGCGGGGCCATGATCGGGGACCGGTTTGCCGTTGGTATCAGTGACGCCGAGGCGGGCCCATTCGGAGGGCAATTTGGGGTGGTCGCGTCGCGCAAGCATGTAATTGAACCCATCGGGGAGGCGCACTTCGACACCCCAAGGCTGGCCGGTTTGCCAGCCGTTCTGCTTGAGGTAATTGGCGGCAGAGGCAAGCGCATCGGTGGGGTCGTCGCTCCAGATGTCACGCTTGTCATCACCGTTGAAATCGACGGCGTGCTCTTGCCATGAGGTGGGCATAAATTGGGTATGGCCCATGGCGCCGGCCCAGCTTCCGCGCATGTTTTGGGCGCTGACGTGGCCTTGGGCGAGGATGGTGAGCGCGCTCATAAGTTGGGTTTCAAAGAACTCTGCGCGGCGGGCGTCGAAGGCGAGGGTGGCGAGGGATTCGATCGTTGAGAGGGCTCCGCGATAGCTTCCGTAGGCGCTCTCCAGCCCCCAGACGGCGGCGATGATTTCCTTTTCGACGCCGTAGTGGGATTCGATGGTCGCAAGGGTTTTTGCGTGTTTTTGCAAGGCTTTCCGCCCGGCGGAAATGCGGGCATCCGAGGCAGCGCTGTCGAGGTAGACCCAGACGGTTTTGGTGAATTCGTTCTGGTTTCGGTCTTTCTTAACGATGTCTGCGCTATAGCGTATGTCGGCGAAAGCGGTGTCGATAACGGGCGCTGGGATGCCTTGTTCAATCGCCCGTGCGCGGAAGGATTTGAGCCATTCGCGGAAGGCGGCTTGGGTCGGGGCGGGTGTGTTGGAGGCGGTGCTTTTGGTCGCAGCCAAATGAGCAGGCCGGTGTTTTGGGCGCAATGAGTATTGCGGCGCCTCGGCCATGGCAGAGGTTGCCACGGCGAGGCCAAGAAAGGAGACCAGAGGAGCGAAAAGAAAGCCGATACGCATGTTGCCTGTACCCCGTTTTGGGTTTTGCCGGATGGTAGGGGCAAAGCCGCCGCGAGGGAAGGGCCGGGTTGCGCGCCGCGCGGTTACTTGCGACGGCGAGACACTTTGCGCGCTGTACTGGCGGTCTTCTTTTTGGCGCGGTTGAGTTTGCGTTTGGTCGGTTTGCCGCGCCGCCCGCGCCCGCCGCCACCGTTGCCTTGGGGCATCTTTTTGCCTTCAAGCGTGATGAGTTCGAGCGCGATACCGCCAGTGACGGGGGCTGCTTCGGCGAGGCGGACAACGACGCGGTCGCCCAACGAGATTTCGGTGCCGGTATCCGACCCGGTGAGCGTGCCGCTGTCCTGATCGAAATGGAAATACTCGTGGCCAATGTTGCGCATCGGGATAAGGCCATCGGCGCCGGTTTCATCAAGACGCACGAAGGCACCAAAGCGGGCGATGCCAGAGATCTCGCCCCGAGAAGTCGCTGCCCACACGCTCGGACAGGAAGGCGGCGAGGTAGCGGTCGGTGGTATCACGTTCCGCCATCATCGAGCGGCGTTCCGTTTCCGAGATATGCGCAGCCGTGGGTTCGAGGCGGGCGATATCGTCGGGGCCGAGGCCATCGTCGCCCCATTTATGCGCCGCGATCAAGGCGCGGTGCACGATCAGGTCGGAATAGCGCCGGATCGGCGAGGTGAAATGCGCGTAGGCCTGCAGGGCGAGGCCGAAATGGCCAAAATTCGACGGGCTATAATAGGCCTGGGTCATCGAGCGCAGGGTGGCGAGGTTGATCAGCTCGTCATGGTCGGTGCCTTCGGCCGATGCCAATAGCGCGTTGAGGTGGGCAGTTTTGAGCACCTGCCCCTTGGCGAGCACAAGCCCGGCGGTTTGGGCGGTGTCGCGCAAGCTATCGAGTTTTTCGACGGGCGGTTTCTCGTGGACGCGAAACAGCAGCTGGGATTTGCGCGCGATCAGGTCTTCGGCGGCGGCGACATTGGCCAGCACCATGAACTCTTCGATCAGCTTGTGCGCATCAAGACGGTCGGTGAAATTGACGCTTTCTACTTCGCCTTCTTCGGTCAGGGTGATCTTGCGTTCCGGGAGGTCAAGCTCGAGCGGTTGGCGGCGGTTGCGGGCCATGACCAATGCGTCATAGGCGGCATAGAGCGGGCGGATCACCTCGTCCATCAAGGGGGCGACTTTATCGTTCGGGTCGCCATCCATCGCCGCCTGCACCTCGCGGTAATTCAGCGAGGCGACGGAGCGCATGAGGCCGCGCACAAAGCGGTGGCCGCGTTTTTCGCCATGGGCGTCGATCTGGATCTGCACGGCGAGGCAGGCGCGCTCGACACCTTCATGCAGGGAACAGAGATCGCCCGACAGCCGGTCAGGGAGCATCGGCACGACCCGGTCGGGGAAGTAGCTGGAATTGCCGCGCTTGCGGGCTTCGTAGTCGAGCGCGCTGCCGGGGGTGACGTAATGGGCGACATCGGCGATGGCGACCCAAAGCACATGACCACCCTCGTTCTTGGGGTCGTCATCGGCGTGGGCCCAACAGGCATCGTCATGGTCGCGGGCATCGGCGGGGTCGATGGTGATAAGCGGCATGTCCCGCATGTCTTCGCGCGCGCCCAAAGTGGCGGGCTGCATGGCGTCGGCTTCGGCGATAACTTCGTCCGGGAAGTCGTGCGGGATGCCGTGTTGGTGAATGGCGATGAGCGAGACGGCGCGCGGTTGCGACGGGTCGCCAAGGCGATTGACAATGCGCGCACGGGGCAGGCCCATGCGGCCTTTGGGGCCGGATTGTTCGGCCTCGACCAGCTCACCTTCGCGGGCCTCTCCGGTATCGGCTTTGTTAACCTGCCATTCCTTGCCGTCGCCCTTGTCGATGGGCAGGATGCGCCCGCCTTCGGGGGTTTTGCGAAAGATGCCCAGAACGCGGCGTGGGTTTGTGCCGATGCGCCGGATCAGGCGACCTTCATAGGCGAAATCGCCGGTGACTTCGCTGAGCCGCGCAAGGATACGATCACCCGCCCCAAGTGCCGGGTCCGAGGCCCGTGTCACGATCAGGATGCGTGGTTCCTCTCCCTCGCCTTGCCACTCCATCGGGCGCGCGGTCAAATCACCATCAGCGGTTGGCTCTGTGACTTGCAGCACGGCGACGGGGGGCAGCTTGTCCGGGTCGCGATAGGTTTTCTTGCGTTTGGCCAGATGCCCGTCGGCTTCCAGTTCCTTCAAAATGCGCTTGAGGTCGATCCGCGCCGCCCCCTTGATGCCGAAGGCACGGGAAATGTCGCGTTTCGAGGTCTCGGTCGGGTGATCGGAAATCCATTGCAGGATTTCCTCTTTTGTCGGCAATTGGCTCATGTGTTTGGCCTAGCACGCAGCGCAGGGGCTGCCAATGGCTGGCGGTGAGCTTGTGATGCGGTTTGGAAATGAGAATTTCGGCCGAGAAAGGGGCCTGGGGTGGGGCCTGCCCTGCTCCAGATTTCGTTCTTGGTCAAAATACTCAATTCCCAAAATCTGTGATTACGGCGTCGATGCGGGGCTGGTGGGGACCTTTGCGCTTGTCTTGGGCCGAGCGAAGCGAGGCCCCCGGCGACGCGCGTAGCGCGGCGCAAAACCTTAGAGATCAGCCGCGCGGTCGACATCGTGCAGTGTATCGACAAGCGCGTAGGGCTGGCTTTGCAAGCTGGTGATACTGTCGGCGAGCGTATCGGGACTTGACCAGCGCACATCCTGAAAGAGCCTGGCAGGCGTGAGGGAAGGATGGCGCAGGCCGGTGAGCCAGAACCCCCGTCCGTGGCGGGGCCAAAGACGAAAGGCGCATGTCCGAGGGCGCGAAAGGCCCTCGCGATGTGAGGCGGGCGGATGGCCGGGATATCGCCGCCGATCAAGCAGACAGGGCCGGAGTGTGGCAGGCGTAAGAGCCGCGCCATGCGCGCGCCAAGATCGCCGGTCCCTTGAGAAACACGCGGCAGATGCGCGGGCCAATGGCCCGAGTGCAGCACCTTATCCGGGGCCACTGCAAGGATGATTTGCCAGCGTGGATCGTCGAGCCGCCGCAAGAGGCGCGCCACTTGATGGCGGAACCACCAAGCGGCGGGCACCATGCCGATGTCGCGCCCCAGACGGGTTTTTACACGTCCAGCCACCGGGGCCTTGACCATCACGATGAGGCGGGGTTTAGCCAAAGTAATCCTTGAGAATACGCGAATAGATGTCTTTCAACTGGCCAATCTGTTCGACTGGCACATGCTCATCGACCTGGTGCATGGTTTTGCCGACAAGGCCGAATTCGACCACGGGGCAGTGATCTTTGACGAAGCGCGCATCCGAGGTGCCGCCGGATGTTGACAGTTCCGGGCGCCGCCCGGTGACCGCCTCGACCGAGCCTGCCACGAGCTCGGAGAGCGCCCCCGGAGGGGTCAGGAAGCTTTCGCCCGAAATCTTGACGCGCATGTCGATGCCGACGCCGAATTCGGCGGCAACGGTGTCGGCTTCTTCCTCGAGCCATTTGCTTAGAGAGGCGCCGGAATGGGTGTCGTTGAAGCGGATATTGACCGTGCTGGAGCAGCTGGCCGGGATGACGTTGGTGGCCGGGTTGCCGGTGTCGATTGTCACCACGGCGAGGGTTGAGGCATCAAAATGCGCGGTGCCCTCGTCAAGTTTATGCGAGGCGAGACGGTCCATCAGGCGGGCCATCGCGGGCAGCGGGTTTTTTGCACGATGCGGATAGGCGGAATGGCCCTGCACCCCCGTCACGCGAAACTTGGCCGTCATTGAGCCGCGCCGTCCGATCTTCATCATATCGCCCATTTCGGCGGGGCAGGTGGGTTCGCCGACAAGGCAGGCGGACATGGCTTCGTTATTCGCCTGCATCCAGTCGAGCAGCGCTGTGGTCCCGTCAAGCGCGTCGCCTTCTTCATCGCCAGTGATGGCGAGGATAAGCGCGCCATCGGGCGGGGTTTGCTGCACGAAATCGACGGCTGCGGCGGCAAACGCCGCAACCCCGGATTTCATATCCGTGGCGCCACGGCCCCAGAGGATGCCATCCGAGATGTCGCCAGAGAAGGGATCGCGCGTCCAGTCGGCCACATTCCCGACTGGCACAACATCGGTATGCCCGTTAAAGCCAAAGGTTTTCGCGTGTCCCTTGTCGCCCCAGCGGGCAAACAGGTTGGACACGCCGCCACGGTCAACGCGGGTGCAGGTGAAACCTGCTGCGCTGAGCACGGTTTCCAGAAGCTGCATTGCGCCGCCTTCCGCTGGGGTGACCGAGGGGCAGCGGACAAGGGATTGGCAAAGTTGCACCGGGTCAAGGGGAGTGGTCATGGGCGCGTGTCCTCTTTGGTATCAGTTGCGTCAAGCCCTAGCCGAGAATGAAAACCGGTGCAAACAGGCCTGAAGGCATCCCGAAGACACTTCGGCGACATGGCGAGTGTTGCATGACTGCCCGAAGCGGCTTCGACGCGGAAAAAAGGCCAAAATGTGGCTTAACAGATCGCGCGGCTGCGTGTTAACGTATTGATAATAAGATCCCGAGGCAGGGTTCGATTTGAGGGCGAAAACGCCCCGCACGAGCAGGAATGCGTATAAAACGCTTAGGTTGGCAAAGGGGCTTTCGCCCCGGTGCACGACCGTTGTGCATGTGCCCGACGCCTCAGAATAAACAAGGGGTGAGCAGGCATGGTTGCGGCATCAGAACTGCCTATTAATACGGGCGCATCGGCCACGCAGATGGCCCAGACGATTTTTGGTGAGGGCGTCACGGTTGTGAGCGCCTCTTATACCGGGGACTATCGCTCTTCGGGGACCTATTCGAACGGAGATTCCGTATCGCCGGGCGTGACACCGGGAGACACGGGCGTCATTCTGTCGACGGGTTATGCCCAGAACTTTACCAATTCATGGGGTCAGGCGAACCAATCCAACAGCCTCTCGAGCAATACGTGGGGCACCAACAACAACTCGCAATTCAACTCGGCAGCGGGCACTTATACCTATGATGCGTCATGGCTCGACGTTGATTTCATCCCTGAAAACGACATGATGACGATGCAGTTCGTGTTCTCGTCGGATGAATTCCCCGAGTATGCCAATTCGCAATATCAGGATTTCGTCGGCGTTTGGGTTAATGGCGTGCAGACGGAAATGGCCGTGGGCTCTGCGAACCCGGGCAACCTTGTCGGTGGGGTGAACCAGAACCTTTACATCGACAACACCAGTGATGATTACAACACCGAGATGGACGGGTTTACCGTGACCATGACCCTGTCGTTTCCAGTAACGGCGGGCGAGGTGAATTCGATCCGTATCGGGATCGCCGATGTCGGGGACAGCAATTATGACTCCAACCTGCTGATCGCGGGGGATTCCGTGCAAACGGTTTTGATTGCGGATGACGACATTGCGCATCTTCAGGCCCATGAGACCAAGGTTGTTGACGTTCTGGGCAATGACTTTTCCGCGGCTGGCGGGACGCTCACCATCACGCATATCAACGGCCAGCCGGTGGTTGTGGGCAGCGTGGTCACGCTCAACACCGGGCAGACCGTGACGTTGAACGCCGATGGCACCATCACCGTCGTCGGCGATGATGACAGCGAATACTTCAACTTTACCTATTCGGTCACCGATGGAACCGAGGTCGATACCGGATTTGTTCTGGTCGATAACATTCCCTGTTTCGTCGCCGGAACTTTGATCGAAACCCAAGATGGTTTGCAAAAGGTGGAAACCCTGCAAGCCGGGGACATGGTGCGCACCCAAGATAGCGGGATGCAGCCCTTGCGATGGATCGGCAGGCGGCGGGTCGAGGCAAAGGGTGATTTTGCGCCGATTTACATCGCGCCGGGTGCGTTTGGCGACCACGGTGCGGTCGCGGTTTCGCCGCTGCACCGCATTCTGTTGCAAGACCACCTTGCCGAATTGCTTTTTGGCGAGCGCGAGGTTCTGGTCGCGGCCAAGGATCTGGTCAACGATCGCAACGTGCGCCCGGTCGAAGGCGGCTGGGTCGACTACGTGCATTTGTTGTTCGACGATCATCAGGTTGTCTTTACCGAAGGGTTGCCCAGCGAGAGCTTCCTTCCCGGTCCGCAGGTCAAAAGCAGTTTCGAAGCCGAGATGGTGAACGAAATCTGCACGTTGTTCCCCGAGATCGACCCGGAAACAGGCGAAGGGTATGGCCCGGCCGCGCGGCGCATGCTCAAGAGCTATGAGGCGCGGCTTTGGGCGGCGCAGGCGCGCAAGGCAAGGGTGGCCTAGGGCGAAGGCATGGCATGGATCGCGATCTCTGACGCTGAAGAAAGCCGGTTCCGCGCGAGCGGGCTTGAGGCGGGGGAGGAGGGGGCATCGCCGGACCTGTTGGACGGTGCGATGACGCGCGGTAGCCTGATGGTGGAATCGCGCTTGGCGGCGGATGGCGGGCCGCAGACAGTTCTGGCGTTTGAGCGGCTGCATCCGAGACCTTACAAATTGTCGATTCAGTCGGTTCCGGGGGCGGGCTTGTCCTTGTCATTGCTGATGGAGGAGAGGTGTTTCACACCGCGCTGCACCACGACAGTCAGGACCGCGCCGATATTCTGCGGATCACCTATAGTTGGGATATCACCAAACGCTGGGGGCGTCTGGCGATTGAACGCCCCGAGTATGAGCGCGTTGCTGCGGTTGAGTTGGCGAATGCGCCGGCGCTTGACCTTGAAGACATTCGCGCCATTTCGACCGACCCGAGGCGGCGGCATCTGGGCGAGGACGTCTTGTTTTTTGCGGTGTCAGACCGGGTTGAGCCGATTGGCCCGATGCCCAGTCTGACCGCGGAGGTTCCGATCTTATGCAATGGGCACTACGCGTCTGCCGGGCGTTTGAAGCGTGGTGATCTGGTTGAAACACTAGAAGGCGGTCTTGTCCCGGTGTTGCAGGTGATCGAGCGCACCGTGCCTGCGCGTGGGTCGTTCCGGCCTGTGCGGCTGCGTGCGCCTTACTTTGGGCTTGTGCGTGACGTGGTGGTCGCGCCCGATCAGAGGCTTGTCGTGGGCGGGTCCGAGGTTGAATACACCTTTGGCCGTGAAGCGGTTCTGGTGCCTGCGCGCCATTTGATAAACGGGATTTCTGCGATGGCCGTAACCGGGGCGGTCACGGTGCGGTATGTTCAGGCAATCCTGCCCCGTCACGATTCCCTGATTGCGGCGGGTTGCCCGGTCGAGAGCCAGTTTGTCGGGCGCATACGGCGCAAGCCCGAGCAGTTGGCGTCGTCCCTGCTGGCGCCGTTTGAGCGGGCCTTGTTGCCGGAGCATGCGCGGTCTTCGCATCTGCTGGTGCGCCCGTTCGAGGCGATCACCCTGATGCAGAGGCGCGCCGCCTGAGCGTTTCAATTTGTCGGTCTGCTGAAGCAGGGAAAGCGCCGTTCAAAACGGTGCTTTGGCAAAAAACCGCATGCCGCGACCGCCGTCGGGGTGACGCAGACGTAGTTCCTGTGCATGCAGCATCATACGCGCATAGCGCTCTGCGCCTTCGGAATAAAACGGGTCGCCAATGATCGGGTGGCCTAGGGCTGTCATATGGACGCGCAACTGGTGGCTGCGCCCTGTATGGGGCATCAGACGCACGCGGCTTTCTGTTTCGTCGGCTTTGACGCGCTTGAACGTGGTTATCGCCTGCTTGCCGGTCTCGTGGCAGACCATCTGTCGCGGGCGGTTGGGCCAGTCGACGATCAGCGGCAGGTCGATTTCGCCTTCTTCTTGGTCAAGATGCCCATGAACCCGCGCGATATAGGTTTTCTTGACCTGTCGCTTTTCAAATTGCAGGCCAAGGTGGCGTTGCGCATGCGGGGTGGCGGCGAATATCATCACGCCCGAGGTGTCGCGATCAAGCCGATGCACCAGAAGTGCTGTTGGAAAGGCCGTTTCGATCCGCGCCAACAGGCAGTCGGCCAGGTGATCGCCTTTGCCGGGCACAGACAACAGCCCCGCCGGTTTGACCACGGCAATCAACTCATGATCTTCATGCAAGACCTCAAGCGGGTCGGTGGGGGGCGTGTAGCTGTCGTTCATGGCCTGCGGTCTAGCCTGTGAATCTGTCCGCGGCAACCCAACGTCAGCCTTGCCATGGGCAAGGCGCGGGCGGCACTCTGTGGGGGAAGAGGAGACCAAAATGCACCCAACGATTGCCAAGATGAAAGAGGTCGTTGCTTCGGGCGATGACAGCAAGATCATTGAACTTCTAGCGCCGGATGTGACCTTCCTGCCGCCGACCTATTGGGCCAGCTGGACCGGAGCCGAGCCGGTGGCGGCGGTTTTGGGACATGTTGGACAGGTGTTTTCCGATTTCACCTATCGCCGGGTGATGGGGGATGGGAAAGACTGGGCGTTGGAGTTTCAATGCAAGGTGGGCGAATTTGATGCGGTGGGCGTTGACCTGATCACGTTGAACGACGCAGGGCAGATCGAGGTGTTCGAGGTGGTGATGCGCCCGCTCAAAACCATCTCGGCACTGCGCGATGCGATGATGGCGCGGATCAAACGCGACGCGCGGTTCATTGAATACAGCAAGGCATTGGGCTAAGGCGCGCGCCTCTTGCAGAGCGGTGCAAAACGCGCTTTGCTGAGGGGATGAGCAACTCGAACGATGATCTCGATGCGGTCTATGGGCTGAAAACGCCCGAAGACCACCGCCGCCACTATGACGGTTGGGCCGACAGCTATGACAGCGGTTTCGCCGCCGATATGGACTATAGACTGCCCGAGCGCGTGGCCGCTGCCTTTGCGGCAGACGCCCCGGCGGGCCCGGTGCTTGACCTTGGGGCTGGAACGGGGCTGGTGGGTGTGGCCCTTGCCGAGCTGGGTATCGGACCCGTTGACGGCACCGATATTTCGCCGGAGATGCTGAAAACAGCGGCGGGTAAAGCGGTTTATCGAAACCTGTTTGAGGGCGATATTCTGAGCCGCCTGCCGGTTGCGGACGACAGTTATGGCAGCGCCATCAGCACCGGCACGTTCACCAACGGTCATGTCGGGCCCGAGGCGATTGACGAAGTGTTGCGCGTGGTGCGCCCCGGCGGCCTTATCGCAATTTCGGTCAATGCCGAGCATTGGCAACAGGCCGGTTTCGAGGCGAAATTCGACGCGTTGCAATCCGGTTTGATCAGCGGCTTGCGCCTGTCCCGCGTGCGCATTTATGGCCAAGGGGCAACTGGTCCTCATGCCAATGATGACGGGTTGATCGTGCTGTTTCGACCGGTCTGATACCCTTCGGGTTCTTTTATGGCGAAAATACCCAAATACCGACCTCGTCGATCATGCATAGGGTGCACTCCGTGCGCGAGGTCTGATCTTGTCTAGGGCCGAGCGAAGCGAGGCCCCCCCGGCGACGCCGTAGGCGGCGCAACCCATTGAGGCAGTTGACTCCGTCAGGCGGGGCAAGGCCTCAACCTTCAGGCAGCACCTTGCCGGGGTTGAGGATGCCATTGGGGTCAAGGGCAGCTTTGATCGCGCGCATCGCGCCGAGGGCGACCGCATTTTTGCGACGTGCCATTGAGGGCAGCTTAGACGTTCCGATCCCGTGTTCAGCCGAAAAACTTCCGCCGAGGCCAAGCACGATATCTTCGATTTGCTCCATCATTGTGCTGGCGAGCCGGTCATCCTGACGGGAAAACTGCACCGTGTAATGCACATTGCCGTCGCCCAGGTGTGACACGATGTTGACGCCGGACTCTGGGTCGATCTCTTTGCGTTTTGCGTCGGCGCGGGCGAGGAAAGTCGGGACTTTGTCGAGGGCGACACAAACATCATGGATCTGGCGAAAAGGATGCGACATCGAGACTTCGGCAGCGGCTTCGCGGCGTTCCCACATCTCGCGGCGCTGGGCTTCGTTTTGGGCAACCACGGCATCAACAACTGCGCCGGTTTCAAACATATCTCCCAGCACCTCTTCGAGCAGGACGGCAATTGGTGTGCGCCCGTCCGGGCCGGGCTCAGCCGCATCATGAGAGGTGGCGCCAAGTTCGATCAACAGGTTGATCTCATGCGGGGCGCCAAAGGGCTCGCGCGCGCCGGTGATGACGCGCAGGTGGTCTTCGATATAGGCGCGCGGCATATACTCGAACGCTTCGACGGCGCCGCCCGAGGCCTCTTGTAGCCGGTTGAGCAGATCGAGCGCACCCTCGAGCGCCGGGACGGCGACCATGGCCGTGGCATAGGCGCGGGGCTTCGGGACCAGCTTGAGAACCGCGGCGGTAATAATCCCGAGCGTGCCTTCGGCACCAATCAGCAGGTGTTTGAGGTTGTAGCCCGAGTTGTCCTTGTGCAGTTCCGACATCAGGTCCATCACCTCGCCGGTTGGCAGCACCGCTTCGATGCCCAGCACCAGATCGCGGGTATTGCCATAGCGCAGCACGTTCGAGCCGCCCGCATTGGTCGACAGGTTGCCGCCGATCATGGCCGAACCCTGCGCACCGAAGGTGAGCGGAAAGAGCAGCCCATGTTCTTCGGCCGCCGCACGGATCGAGGCGAGAACCACGCCAGCTTCGACCACGGCGAGGCGGGCATCGGGGCGTATCTCGCGAATGGAGTTCATGCGTTCGAGCGACACCATGATCGCGCCGTCAGCCCGCGCACCGCCCGCCAGCCCGGTGTTCCCGGACACCGGCACGACCGGAGTGCCGAGTTCATTGGCGAGTTTGACGATCGCCGAGACTTCACCGGTATTGGCCGGGCGCACCACGGCAAGTGGGGCCCAATCATAAGCGCGTGTAAAATCATGCGAAAAGCGATCCATGTCGCCGCCCTGAAGCACTTGGTCTGTTCCAACGATGGCGCGTAACCGGTCGATCATAGCATCCTCCCCTTTGTGGCAAAGATGCGCCGAGTTTGCGGGGGATAGCAAGAGCGCTGGGGTTCGGTTAGCCTTGGTTTTAGCCAAGGGAGCGGTGAGGATCATGGTGCAGCGCGAAGAGGGTCGCCCGGCGATCGCAGACATCAGCAACGGCACAGAGTTGAAACGCTGGTATTGGCGCAAGGACGAGCTTGTAGCGCAGGCGCGTGTGTTGGGCTTGAAGGTCACAGGCGCGAAGTTCACGCTGCTTGAGCGGATCGCGCATTTTCTTGATACAGGCCGCAAGGATTTGCCCGGTGATGGCGCTGCGCCCAAGGCCACGTCACGATTTGACTGGCACAGCGAGGTGTTGAGCGAGGAGACGCAGATCACCGACACTTACCGTAACACGCAAAATGTGAGGCGGTTCTTCAAGGCGGCGGTTGGGCCGTCGTTCAAGTTTAACATCGCTTTCATGGAGTGGATGCGATCGAACACAGGCAAGACGTTGGGTGATGCAGTCGCAGCGTACCTTGATATCAAAGGTGAGCAGGCCGCGCCGGGCGCACGCACGCGGATCAAGGCCCACAATCAGTTCAATCAGTATACGCGCGATATACTAAGCGAAAATCCGGGTCTGAGTATTGAGGACGTGCGGCGTATCTGGGCCAGAAAGATAGCTTTGCCATCCGAGAGCGGGCGGCATGAGTATCACCCGAGCGATCTGGAGCTGGAGGGGCCGTAAGCCGCGCGACCGGGGCCGCGCGGCGAAAGTGTCGGGTCAGGCGGCTTTGCCCAACGCGATGAAGCGGGTGAGGTGGAAATCCTGATCGCCCCATTCATGGTCGATCATGATGAGCCGCTTGGCAAAGTGGCCAAGGTCATATTCCCACGTCATGCCGATCCCGCCGTGCAGTTGGATGCTTTCTTCGGCAACCAGCCGCCCGATACGCCCGATTGCGAATTTGGTGGCGGCCATGATGCGGTCACGCTCGCCGGCGGGTTTATCCAGCGCGGCGGCGGCGTTGATCACGGCCGAGCGGGCCTGCTCGATTTCGAGCAGCATTTCGGCGGTGCGGTGTTGCAGCGCCTGAAACTGGCCGATGACGACGCCGAATTGCTTGCGGGTGCGCAGGTATTCGATGGTCATCTCGCGGATCGTTTGCATGATCCCGAGCGCCTCGGCGGAAATCGCGACGATGGCGCGGGCAGAGGCATCGCCAAGCGCGGCTGCGCCGTCCTCGACCAGCAGGGTCGCGGGCGTGTCGGCGAAGGTCAGCTCGGAAGCGCGCCCGCCGTCGACGGTGGTGTAGTCACGCGTGGTAATGCCCGACGCATCAGCCGCGACGAGGTAGAGCGAGATGCCCGCGCCGCCCCGCGCCGAGACGATATAGCCGCTTGCGCCGCTTGCCGAACGCACAACGGTTTTGCGGCCCGAGAGGGTCACGCTGTCGCCGGTGCCGCTGGCGGTCGTCTCGACCTCGGTGAGGTCATAGAGCGCGTGGGGCTCTTCGGCGGCGAGCGCATAGCGGGCCGCGCCGCCAATGATGTTCTCGACCGCGTCGGAGTGGCCTGCTGCGGCAAGGATGGCGCCGGGCACGAGCGCGCCGTCCATCACAGGCTCGTTCACGAGGCGTTTGCCGAGTTCTTCGAAGACAACCGCGATGTCGAAGCCTTCGCCGCCAAAGCCACCTTGGTCTTCGGTAAAGAGCGCGGCGAAAACGCCGAGTTCGGCCATGCCTTCCCAGTGCTCCGGCTGGAAGCCGGCGTCGGAATTTCCGGCCTCGACACGGGCGGCGAGGGGGTATTTGTCACGCAGGTAGCGTTCGACCGTATCGGCCAGCATCCGGCGGGTGTCTGTATGGGTAAAGTCCATGTCGTTTCCCTCCTCAGAGTCCGACGATCATCTTGGTGATGATGTTCTTTTGAATTTCGTTTGAACCGCCATAGATCGTGGTCTTGCGGTGGTTGAAATAGACTTCGGACGCATGGGCGAAGCCTTCGGGGGTGACGTGTTCGCCGTTGTAGCCGGGGTCATCCACCTCGGGCGTGAGGGCGAGCGCGGAGGAGCCGAGCGCGCGGCGGGTAAGATCGTCGATCTCTTGCGCGATCTCGGTGCCGAGGATCTTGAGCATCGAGCTTTCAGGTCCGGGGGCGCCACCGGCTTCGGCCTGTGCCAAGACGCGGTTGTTGGTGACTTCCATGGTCATCAGGTCGATTTCAACCCGCGCCACACGCGCCGCGAACAGCGGATCGTCGATCAGCGGCTTGCCGTTGCGCTTTTGCTTGGCGGCGAGGTCCTTGAGGCGGTCGAGCATCTGGTTGGATTTGCCGACGCCTGCGATGTTGGTCCGCTCGTGGGTCAGCAGGTACTTGGCATAGGTCCAGCCTTTGTTTTCCTCGCCCACGAGGTTTTCGACGGGCACCTTCACATCGGTGAACCAGACTTCGTTGACCTCGTGGCCGCCATCAATCGTTTGGATCGGGCGGACTTCGATGCCCGGTGTTTTCATGTCGATCAGAAGGAAAGAGATGCCCTCCTGCCGCTTGCCCTCGTTCGAGGTGCGCACGAGGCAGAAGATCATGTCGGCGTGCTGGCCCAGGGTGGTCCAAGTCTTTTGACCGTTGACGATATAGTGGTCGCCATCGCGTACAGCGGCGGTTTTGAGCGAGGCGAGGTCGGAGCCCGCGCCCGGCTCGGAATAGCCCTGACACCACCAATGGGTGCCGTCACACATGCGCGGCAGGTAGTAGTCCTGCTGCTCTTTGGAGCCGAATTTCTGCAGCACGGGCGCCAGCATCCGCAAGCCGAAGGGAAGAATGCGCGGGGCGCAGGCATAGGCCATTTCCTCTTCGAAGATGAATTGTTTCACGGGCCCCCAACCGGTGCCGCCGAATTCTACCGGCCAAGTATAGGTGAGCCAGCCCTTGTCGTTGAGGATAAGCTGCCAGCTTTCCATTTCCGCCTTGGTGAGCGGTGCTTCGTTGCGCACTTTGGTCGCCAGCTCCTCGGGGAGGGCGGATTTGATCCATGTGCGGATTTCATCACGGAAATCCAGCTCTTCTTGGGTAAAGTTCAGGTCCATCTCGGCTCTCCTCAGCCTGCGGCGCGTTTGTTGAGATCGTCGAAAGTTTCGCCCTTGGCGACCATATCAACGAGCAACTGCGCGGGTTTCCAGAATTTGGCGTCTTCCTTTTCGAACTCGCGCAGATCGTTCAGCACGTTTTCGAGGCCATACATATCGGCGTATTTCATCGGGCCGCCGCGATAGCGTGGGAAGCCGTAGCCGAACAGGAAGGTCACGTCGATGTCAGAGGGTTTCAGCGCGATGCCTTCCTCAAGCACCTTGGCGCCTTCGTTGATCATCGCGGCGAGGTAGCGGCGGATGATCTCTTCTTCGGTGAACTCACGCGGGGAGATGCCCAGATCGGCGCGCGCCTTTTCAATGATCGGCGCGATGTCGGGGTTGGGTTTGCCGCGCCGGTCCCCATCGGCATAGACATACCAGCCCTTGGCGGTTTTCTGTCCGAACCAGCCATTTTCGCAGATGCGATCAGCGATGGTGCCGTTATAGCGCGTGTCGTTCGAGCGCGTGGCGGCGTTGTTTTTGCGGTTGGACCAGCCGATATCAAGCCCGGCAAGGTCGCCCATCGCATGGATGCCCATGGGGTAGCCGAAATTCACCAACGCCTCGTCAATGGCATAGGGCGAGGCGCCGTCTTCGACCATATAGGCCGCCGAGGTGGAGGGCGTATTTGGCGAGGATGCGGTTGCCGATGAACCCGTCGCAGAGACCGGCGCGAACCGGAACTTTCTTCATCGCTTTGGCCAGCGCGAAGCCGGTGGCGATGGCATCATCCGCAGCGTTCGAGGGGATCACAATCTCAAGCAGGCGCATGATGTTGGCGGGCGAGAAGAAGTGCAGCCCGATCACGTCCTGTGGCCGCGATGTGGCCGAGGCGATCTCGTCAATGTTGAGGTAGGAGGTGTTGGAAGCCAGCACCGCGCCCGGCTTGGCGACCTTGTCGAGGATGGTGAACACCTCTTTCTTGACGTCCATGTTTTCGAACACGGCTTCGATGATGAGATCGGCGTCCGAGAGGTCATCATAGGAGGTCGAAGGCGTGTAGCGCGCCATGATCGCGGCCTTCTGCGCCTCGGTTTTGCGGCCTTTGGCGACATCGCGGTCATAGACTTTCTCGACGTTTTGAACGCCTTTGGCGATGCTCTCGTCGTCTCGTTCAACCATTGTCACGTTGAGCCCGGCATTGAGCGCGGCGACGGTGATGCCTGCGCCCATGGTGCCGCCGCCAATGACGCCGATTTTCTCGAGCGGGCGGGGGTCGGCACGGCCATTTTCAGGACCTTTGCGCTGGAGCGTTCGGCGAAGAAGGCGTGAACGAGGCCTTTTTGCTGGGGCGTCTTGAGGCACTCCATGAAGCAGTCACGTTCGTAGATCGAGGCGTCATGCAGCGAGGTCGAGAGGGAGTTTTCCATCGAATCGACCATGCGGGCCGGGGCGTAGAGCCCTTTGGCTTTCTTGACGATGCCGTTGCGTGCGGCCTCGAAGGCGGCGGCGTTTTCCGCGTCGCTTCCAAGCCCTTCGGAGCGTTCGGAGGTTTTGCGCGGGCCTTTGCCCTCGGCGATCAACTCTGCTGCGAAGGCTTTGGCGTCGGCGAGCAGGTCGGTTTCAGCAAGACGGTCGATCACGCCGAGGCTTGCTGCTTCCTTGGCGCCGACCTGACGACCGGAGATCATGATGTCGAGCGCGGGGGCGATGCCGGCAACGCGGGGCAGGCGGATGGTGCCGCCAGCGCCGGGCATGACGCCGATCAGCACTTCGGGCAGACCAACGCGGCCCTTGGGGTCAGCGATGCGGTAATGCGCACCGAGCGAGATTTCCAGACCGCCGCCAAGGGCCGTGCCGTGAATGGCGGCGATGACGGGTTTGGTGGTGTCTTCGATCCGGGTGCAGACCTCGAACAGGGCCGGCGGCTGAGGCGCTTGGCCGAATTCGCGGATGTCGGCCCCGGCGGGAAAAGTGCGTCCGCCGCCGATGATGATCGCGGCCTTGATCGCGTCGTCGGCGTCGACCTGCTCCATGGCGTTAAACAGCCCTTGGCGCACGGCGGTGCCGAGGGCGTTAACCGGCGGATTGTTGACGGTGACGATGGCGATGTCGCCATCGCGCGTAAGAGTGACCTGATCGCTCATGTTGGTAATCCCTGATGTTCCTCCCGCGAGGCAGGGAAACCCCGCACGCGGCTTACTATGCCTCTTGCGGTGTGGGTGGGGCAACAGGCGTGGGCGTGAATCGTCGTCACGTCACGGGTTATAACGTGGCGTTACGCAAAAGGGGCTTCAATCAGAGAGGCCGGGTTCATCGAGCAGGTGACGTCCGGCGCGGTCTTCGACTTCGATGACCCAGAGGTCGGGGTCAAAGCCGCGCTGGCGGGCAATGGAGCTGTCGACTTCGGGTTCGGGCGCGTCAACGAGAAGGCCCCATTTGCGTGCGCCGGTCATGAGGTCAAACGTCCGGTGGTAGGCGCGGGCGTGGCCGTCGAGCGTGTTGAGCTTGACCAGCACGGCACCGGCGGTGTCGTCGCCATGGGCCGTCACGAAGGCGGGGATGTCGTGGCTGCGCAGGCGGGCGAGGTAGGCGTGGACCCAGAATTCGGCAGTGAGACGGGCCATCAGAGGCATGTCCTGTGGGGGATGGTGTGTGCTAATGGTTCGCAAATGGGGGGAAGCCCTCCACACCGTCGCTATAGTTGGGGGGGCAGTCCCACAAACCGCCGTTATAGATGGGGGGCCAGCCCCCAAACCCCCCGGGATATTTTCAGTCAGATGAAGGGGTTGGTTAGTTGCCATCTTTGAAATCGAGGCCCATTTCGGAATAGCGTTCGCGTTCTTCCAGCCAGTTGGGGCGGACTTTTACCTGCAGGAAAAGGTGGATTTTGCGGCCAAGGAATTCTTCCAATTCCTGACGTGCGAGGGTCGAGATGGCCTTGATCGTTTCGCCTTTTTTGCCGAGCACGATGCCTTTGTGGCCGTCGCGCATGACATAGATGATCTGATCTATTCGGGCGGAGCCGTCTTTGCGTTCTTCCCAAGCTTCGGTTTCCACTGTGAGCTGGTAGGGCAGTTCCTGATGTAGGCGCAGGGTGAGTTTTTCGCGGGTGATTTCGGCGGCGATCATGCGCATTGGCAGATCGGCGATCTGGTCTTCGGGATAGAGCCAAGGGCCATCGGGAAGGCGGGCGGCGAGCCATGCGCGCAAGTCTTTGACGCCGTGGCCTTTTTCAGCCGAGATCATGAAGGTTTCGGCGAAGGGGAAGCGGGCGTTCATCTCTTTGGTCAGGGCGAGGAGTTGGGGCGCTTCGAGTTTGTCGATTTTGTTGATGGCGAGCGCGATGGGGCGGCCCGGGGGCAATTCGGCGAGCCCTTCGAGGATGGTTTCGACGCCTTCGGTGATGCCGCGATGGGCCTCGATCATCAAGACGATGATGTCGGCGTCGGCGGCCCCGCCCCATGCGGCGGCGACCATGGCGCGGTCAAGCCGGCGGCGCGGACGAAAGAGGCCGGGCGTGTCAACGAAGACGAGCTGTGCCTCGCCTTCGAGGGCGACGCCGCGGATGCGGGCGCGGGTGGTTTGCACCTTGTGGGTCACGATCGAGACCTTGGCGCCGACCATGTGATTGGTCAGCGTCGATTTGCCCGCGTTGGGCTCTCCGATCAGGGCGATGAAGCCGCAGCGTGTGGTCATGGCGGGCGTTCCTTGGTGGGTTTGAAGGGGGGATAGCCGAAAGCGGGCGGGTTGGCGAGTCTGCTTGAAGAATAGGGTAGAATGCGCGTTGGGCGCGGGGCGGATAGCCGGTGGTTTTAGGGTGTTCGGCGGGGCCGGGGAGAAACGCGGCGTGGGTTCTGAGAAAAGCGGTCTTTTATCAGCGGTTTAGGTTTTCTCCAGCCGGGTGAGAAGGGCCGTCGCGGCGGCCTGCTCGGCCTGCCGTTTGGAATTGGCGGTGGCGGCGGCGGTTTCACCGCTGGTCAGGCGCGCCTCGATCGTGAATTCCGGGGCGTGGTCGGGGCCGGTGCGGGCGGTTTCGACATAAGCGGGCGGCTGAAGCCCGCGCGCCTGTGCCCATTCCTGCAGCGCGGTTTTGGCGTCGCGGGCGTCGGATTTGACCGTGGTGATGCGCGCGCCCCAGAGGCGCAGGATCAGATCACGGGCGGTGGCATAGCCGGCATCGAGATAGACCGCGGCAATCACCGCTTCCATCGCGTCACCGAGCAGCGCCTTTTGCGCCGCCCCCCCGACATCATTTCCGAGCGCCCGATTTTAAGCACGGCTCCGAGGTCGATCTCTCGCGCGACATCGGCGCAGGCTTCTTTACGCACGAGGGCGTTAAAGCGCGGCGCAAGCATCCCCTCGGAGGCCGAGGGGTCATGGTCAAGCACCGCTTCGGCCATGGTGAGGCCAAGCACGCGGTCGCCCAAAAACTCTAGCCGCTGGTTGTCATCGCGGGTTGGCGAAGAGATTGATGCGTGGGTTAAAGCGCGCAGCAACAGTTCGGGATCGGAGAAAGTATGACCGAGCCGGGTTTCGAAGTCCTTAATGTCGCGTGCGAGCTTCATATCGGGGCAATTACGATCAGTTGATCGCCTTGAGATAGCGGTCAGAGCGCCATGTCCAGAAGTAGAGCATGGAACGCCCGGCGGAGGAGAACATGATCCGGTCAGCGCGCCCGATCAGGTCTTCGTATTTCACGGTGCCGACGCCGCCGGCGGTTTGGGCAAAGCGGCTGTCGGTGGAATTGTCGCGGTTGTCACCCATGAAGAAGTATTCGCCCTGGGGCACGGTGAAGACTTTGGTGCGGTCAGATGTGAAGGTGCCGATGTTGAGAGTCGAGTGGCGAACGCCATTTGGCAGCGTCTCGTAAATCCTTGTTTTTTCGCAAGAAGCGCCGGTGCCGACGGTGCCGTTTTCACAGCGGGGCGGGTTGCCTTCGGGGCCTTGGGGGCCATCACCTCGGTGAAGATGCCGCCGTCTTCCTGTTTGACCGCCTCGCCGTTGATATGCAGCACGCCGTCGCGCATTTCGACGGTATCGCCGGGCAGGCCGATCAGACGCTTGATATAATCGGTACCGTTGACCGGGTGACGGAAGACGACAACGTCGCCGCGCTCGGGCTCTCCGCCCCAGATGCGGTCATTGTCGGAGCGCATCCAGCCGCAGATGTCTTTGGCGTCGACATCAATGCCGAACCGTTGAATGCGGATCGACGGGCAGGAGGCATAGGAATAGCCGTAAGCCATTTTATTCACGAACAAAAAGTCGCCTATGAGCAGGGTGTCTTTCATCGATCCCGAGGGGATCCAGAAGGGTTGGAAGAACAGCGTGCGGAAGATGCCTGCGATCAGCAGGGCGTAAACGATGGTTTTAACCGTTTCGATGATTGCGCCGAAGAAGCTGCTTTCACTGCTCATGGGGGGTGCTCTCTGCTTGTGTTGTGCAGGCTACATGAGGGGCGGGGGCGGGGCTGTCAAGGTTGGGCGTTGCTGGCAAAGGTTAATGGCAGCCTTCGGCGGGTTTTTAGGGGGGTGACCTTCGGCTGACATCCGGCTGTTAGGCGTATGACATCAGTTTCTTGCATGTGTTTACCGGATGTTAAGTTAATGCAGCGTACGTTGCCGGGACCGGATCAGTGCGGCGCGCGGCGTTTGGTGTCGTCGGGGTCATCAAGCGGGCGTGCTTCGATCAGGACGAAGGCCTGTGCCCAAGGGTGGTCATCGGTCAGGGTGACGTGGATGATCGCCTCGTGGCCCGGCGGTGTCATTTCGTCGAGGCGTTGTTTGGCCCAGCCAGTCACATGCATGATTGGCTGGCCGGTGGAGATATTGGTGACGGACATGTCCTTCCACGCGATGCCCATGCGCAGACCGGTGCCGAGGGCTTTGGAGCAGGCCTCTTTCGCGGCCCAGCGTTTGGCGTAGGTTCCGGGCGTGTCGGCGCGGCGTTCGGCCTTGGCCTGTTCGACGGGGGTGAACACGCGGTTGCGGAACCGATCACCGAAGCGGTCGAGCGTGCGGGCAATACGGTCGATATTGGCGAGGTCGGTGCCGATGCCGAGGATCACGGCGCAAGCTCCACACGGGCGGTGAGGATGCGCAGGGCAGCAGCGCCGAAAAGCGCGGCAAACAGGGTTTCAAACCCGCGGCGCGCGCGGGCATAGGCGCGGGCGATGCGCGGGGTGGAAAACAGCAGCCCGTAGCCGATGAAGACCAGCGCCGAGACGGTGACGAGTTGGGCGAACAGGGTGAACACCGCGCCGTAGCCTGACCCGGCAGGTAGGGCGATGGCATAGATCGCGCCCCAACTGAGAATCGCCTTGGGGTTGGTGAGGTGGATCAGCAGCCCCTTGAGGAACACGCGGTAGAGCGGACCGGAGAGGCCTTTTTGCAGGCCGGTGTCACCGGGGCGAA
Source organism: Rhodobacteraceae bacterium D3-12 (assembly GCA_025916135.1). Taxonomy (NCBI): domain Bacteria; kingdom Pseudomonadati; phylum Pseudomonadota; class Alphaproteobacteria; order Rhodobacterales; family Roseobacteraceae; genus Phycobium; species Phycobium rhodophyticola. The sequence continues at coordinate 418,938 of CP104793.1, forward strand.
GCGCCGAGCGCAGGGATTTCAGCGCCAGCCACAAGAGATAGCCCGCGCCGATATATTTCAGCACCAGCGCGATCCAGGCGTGGGTGAGCATGAGCGTGCCCATGCCAAGCGCCGAGGCAATTCCCCAAGCGGCGGAGCCGACCAGCACGCCCACGCCAGCGGCCACACCCGCAGCGCGGCCATGCGCCATGGCGGTGCCGGAGATCGTCAGCGTGGCGGGGCCGGGGCTTCCGCCCGCGATGGCCCATGCGAGGAGCAGGCCGGAAAGTTCGATCGTGGTCATGCGTGATCCTGTGCTGAGGCGATCCTGCGCGTTCGTTTCGAGAGCAGCGTAGCGTCAGGCGCGGGCGGCGTCCATCAGGCGGCGCATTTCGGCAATCGCGGGGGCAAGGCCGGTAAACAGCGCCTCGGCGATCAGGAAATGGCCGATGTTAAGCTCCATCACCTCGGGCAAGGCGGCGATGGGCGCGACGGTTTCGAAGGTGAGACCGTGGCCGGCGTGGACTTCGAGGCCGAGTGACTGGGCGTGGGCGGCCATATCGGTCAGGCGTTTGAGTTCGTCGTCACGCTCTTGCAGGCGACCTTCGTAATGCAGGTCGCAATAGGCGCCGGTGTGCAGTTCGACAACTTCGGCACCGATGCGCGCGGCGGCGTCGACCTGAGCGGGGTCGGCGGCGATGAACAGCGACACGCGGCAGCCGGCGTCGCGCAGGGGGGCGATGAATTGGGCGAGGCGGTTGTCCTCGCGCGCGACTTCGAGGCCGCCTTCGGTGGTGCGTTCTTCGCGTTTTTCGGGGACAATGCAGACGGCGTGGGGCCGGTGGCGGAGCGCGATTTGCTGCATCTCGTCCGTGGCGGCCATTTCAAAGTTGAGCGGCGTGGAGAGACCGGCCATCAGCGCGTCGATGTCGCTGTCGATGATGTGGCGGCGGTCTTCGCGTAGGTGAGCGGTGATGCCGTCGGCACCGGCCTCTTCGGCGAGCTTGGCGGCGCGCAGGGGCGAGGGGTAGGCCGACCCGCGCGCGTTGCGCAGGGTGGCGGCGTGGTCGATGTTTACACCGAGGCGGAGTTTTTCCGGATGGCTCATGTGCGTGATTCCCTTTTGGCCGTTTTCAAGACGTGAGACGCAGTTTTCAAGGTGTTAATCCCTTTGGTGGACTGCTGATAGAGCCAATAATCGGCAGAAACGATGAGGCCAATTTTCGGGATTGTATGGTGGCGCTCAGACCATGCAGCCTTCGGTTGCGAGTTCGGACAGGAGCCAACGGCGAAAGTCGCGTTGGCCACGGGTGGTCACGCCGGAGCGCCCGGAGATGAGCCAATAGCCGCTGCCCGTGGCGGCGGCATGGGGAAAGGGGCGCACCAGCCGCCCGGCGTTGAGCGCATCACCCGCGAGGGTGTTCCGGCCAGAAACACACCGGCGCCGGTCATCGCCGCATCAAGGCAGAGCGAAGCATCCGAAAAGATCGCGTCATCGCTGAGGTCGGCGTCCTCGACCCCCGATCCGGCGAGCCAGACGTTCCAGTCAAACAGCGTGTGGGAATCACGGATGATAGGGACGTGGCGCAGATCGTCCGGCGTGGTGAGGCGCGTGGCCAGCTCGGGCGAGCACACGGGAAAGACGGTTTGCGCCATGAGGTATTCCGATTGCACGTCGGGCCATGGGCCGGTGCCGACGCGGATGCAGAGATCGACATCGCTTTGATCGGGGTTGCGGTGATCCGTCTCGGCGAGGGCCGTGACGCGGTATTCGGGATGGGCGCGGGAAAACCGGGGGAGACGCCAGATCAGCCATCTGGCGGCAAAAACCGGCGGGGCGGAGATTGTGAGACGGTTTTCGGTGCGGGTGCCGGCCTTGGCGAGGGCGCGGGACAGGTGGGTAAAGCCTTGGGACAGCTCTGTCACCATTTCGGCCCCAAGCGGGGTGAGGCGCATCCCCGATGGGGTGCGTTCGAACAGGGTGACGCCAAGGCGGCGTTCAACGGTGAGCAGCTTTTGCGAGACCGCGCCGGGGGTGACGCCAAGTTCAGCAGCGGCGGCGGACAACGTGCCCTGACGTGCCATCACTTCGACCGCGAGCAGAGCGTTGAGGGACAGGGAGGAGAGAGAGGCAGCCATATAGAAAAACTATATCCGGTTTCAGGAGGTTTCGATTTTTACCTATTATATATGCGCCTAGGGTGGTGCATGAGTAAAGGAATTCTAAAAATGTTGATGAAATATCTTGTGGGCCAGGGGCGGCGAAACCCGCGAAGGCCGCGGTGCAGCGATCCCTTGGATCACCCGGATATTTCGCGGATGTCAGCGCGTGAGATCGCGGATTTGCCGAACCCGGCGTTTGACCGGCCACGCGGGCAGGCGACGCGTGATGCTGATGAATGAGTGAGTATGACGTCAGCGCTGTTGCGGCAGGTGCGAGGGGCGCAGGTATGCTAGACAGGCACGTTAGTCGGCGTCGGGTTTCTGCTTGGCGGCCTTGGCGGCGGCGCGTTTGGCTTTGAGGGCTTCGAACTTGGACTTGATCTTGCCTTTGCGGCGGTTTTGGTAGGCGCGGATCAGCGGGACGGCGATGTAATAGCAGATCGACGCGGTGATGATGCCGGGAATGATGCCGCCGATCATATAGGGAAAGAACACCTCGTCATAGAACACCGAGAGGCGGTGCCAATCAGGATCGGCGCCGTTGAACAGGGTCTTGAAGTTAAACCACAGGTCGCGCCCTGCATCCGAGAACATGCCCCCAAGAGAGCGTTCGACATGGGCGGGATTGAAATCGGACCCCAAGAGCCAATGGCCGGTGGCGAGCGCGATGACGCCGATCGGAACATAGGTGAGCGGGTTGCCAAAGAAGGTGGCCAGCAGCGCGGCGAGGATATTGCCCTGCATCACAAACGCGATGATCGCGGCAACGACGAAGTGCATCCCGTAGAATGGTGTGAAGGTGGTGAACACCCCGGCCCAGATGCCACGGGAGATTTTATGCGGCGGATCGGGCAGGCGGTGCAGGCGATGGCGGACATAGCGGGCGGCACGCAGCCAACCGCCGCGGGGATAGAAAAACTCGACCACGATTTTCCACAGCGGTCGTTTGTCGCGTCTTTTGAAGACCAATGGTCTTCCCCCTAAAAATTTTACCCGGCAGCGGGTGTAATCGTTCAGCCCGACCCGGTCTGGGGCGGTATTGGTTGGTTCGGATCGTCGGAGCCCTTGCCGTTTGTTGTGCGCTGACCAGCGCGGGCGGGATCCCGACGACGTTCAATCTCGGCCACGTCGCTTTCGGCCTCGAGGGCCGAGACGACGCGGTGCAGGTGTTCGGCGTCGCTTAGATCAATATCGACCAGCAGGCGGTAATAATCGGGTTTGCGATCCAGAAACCGCATGTCCGAGATATTGGCCTTCTGCTCTCCGATCAATGTGCAAATCCGCCCCATCACGCCGGCGTCGTTGCCAATGGTGAGATCAAGTGTCACCGAATAGATAGGCGCGTGTTTGCCTGGTTGCCAGTGAAGATCGAGCCAACGCTCGAGTTGATCCTCAAAATCGGACAAAACGACGCAATCTATGGCATGCATAACCACGCCATGCCCGCGATAGGTGATTCCGACGATGCGTTCTCCCGGTAGGGGTTGGCAGCAGGGGGCACGTTGCACGATCTGTTCCGGCGAGAGGCCGATGACGGCACGGTCGGTGGCGGCGACTTCGGTGGTGTCGTCGGGGCCAAGCTCAGGGTAGAGGGCTTCGATCACGCGGGAGGTGGAGAGTTCGGCGCTGCCCAGACGGGCGAGCAATTCGTTACGCCCCGGCAGGCGGAGTTTGGTCGCGGCGGTATCGAGCGCCTTGTCGGTGGCGCGTTTGCCGACATGATCAAAGCCGGCGCGGGCGAGTTCGCGGCCCAGTTTGATAAAGCGTTCGCGATCAACCTCGCGCAGGGCGCGGCGGATCGCGGTTTTGGCTTTGCCGGTGGTGGCAATGTCGAGCCATGTGGCCTGTGGGATCTGGCCTTCGGCGGTGATGATATCGACCGACTGGCCGTTTTTGATCCGGGTCCAGAGCGGCACGCGCATGTTGTCGACCTTGGCCCCGACGCAGGCGTCACCGATGCGGGTGTGGATGGCATAGGCAAAGTCGATCGGCGTGGCGCCGCGCGGCAGTTTCACCACGTCGCCCTTGGGGGTGAAGCAGAACACTTGGTCGGCATACATCTCGAGCTTGACCGCTTCGAGAAAATCCTCGTGATCGTCGTCGTCTTGCAGCCGTTCGGTCAGGCCGGAGACCCATTTCGCCGGATCGACCGCGAAGGGGTTTTCGGAGGGCACGCCATCGCGGTAGGACCAATGCGCGGCGACGCCGGTTTCGGCAACGTCGTGCATCTGAAGGGTTCTGATCTGGACTTCGACGCGGCGGCCATTGCGCCCCGATACGGTGGTGTGGATCGAGCGGTAGCCGTTTGATTTCGGCTGGCTGATGTAATCCTTGAACCGGCCCGGCACGGCGCGCCAACGGCGGTGGATCACGCCGAGGATGGCATAGCATTCCTCTTCGCTGCCGGTGAGGATGCGAAAGCCGTAGATGTCGGACAGGCGCGAGAAGCTGAGCTCTTTCTCCTGCATCTTGCGCCAGACCGAATAGGGTTTCTTGGCCCGGCCGATCACCTTGGCGCTGAGGTTGGCCTTTTTGAGTTCGGATTTCATGTCGCGGGTGATGCTTTCAATCACGTCGCCGGTTTCGCGTTGCAGCGTGATGAAGCGGCGCATGATCGAGGCGCGCCCTTCGGGGTTGAGCACCCGGAAGGCGAGGTCTTCGAGTTCTTCGCGCATCCATTGCATCCCCATGCGCCCGGCGAGCGGGGCATAGATGTCCATGGTTTCGCGCGCTTTTTGCACCTGTTTGTCGGGGCGCATGGCGCGGATGGTGCGCATGTTGTGCAGCCGGTCGGCGAGTTTGACCAGAATCACCCGCAGGTCGCGGGACATGGCGATAAAGAGTTTGCGGAAGTTCTCGGCCTGTTTGGTTTCGGTCGAGGACAGCTGGAGGTTGGTCAGCTTGGTCACGCCATCGACCAGATCGGCAATCTCGCGCGAGAAGCGGGTTTCGACCTCGCTATAGGAGGCGCCGGTGTCTTCGATCGTGTCGTGCAGCAGGGCGGTGATGATGGTGGCATCATCAAGCCGCTGATCGGTGAGGATCATGGCGACTTCGATCGGGTGCGAGAAATAGGGTTCGCCCGAGTGACGGAATTGCCCGTCATGCGCGGCGCGGCCAAATTCATAGGCAGCACGCAGCATGTCTTGGTTGGTTTTGGGGTTGTAGGTGCGGACCTTGTTAATCAGGTCATCGACAGGGATCATCCAGACCGCACCTTATGCCGTATGGGGGAAGGCTCAGCCTTGCCCCTGTGCTTCCATCAAAGCCCGCAGGAGCTGCTCTTCGGAGACGTCGTCTTCGGCGGGCTTGTCCTGTTCGGCACCCATGAGCAGCGCCATGGCGTCGTCTTCGGGCTCGTCGACCTCGATCTGGGTCTGCTCCGATTCGATCAGGCGCTCGCGCAGGTCGTCGGCGGATTGGGTTTCGTCGGCAATCTCGCGCAGGGCGACAACGGGGTTTTTGTCGTTGTCACGCTCAACAGTAACAGGCGCACCGGCAGAGATTTCGCGGGCGCGATGCGATGCGAGCATCACCAGATCGAAGCGGTTTGGAACCTTGTCGACGCAATCTTCAACTGTCACGCGGGCCATCGGGGCACTCCTGAGCAAGACGTAAGAAAGCGCCTTTTATGCGGGTTGGTGCAGAAACACAAGGGTAAACCGGGTGGAAAACCGGGGGAAAGGCGGGCGGCGATAGGGCGGTAGAGAGGGCGGGGAAAGAGCGTGGGGTAGGCCGGGCGGACGGCGGCGCGGCGAGGGGGCCGCGCCGCGCCCGATGAAGGGGCGGTTCAGCCGCGCTTGCGGCGTTTGGGAGCATGCTCTTTCAGCACGCTGTCGACCTTGGCCTTGGTCACGTCAGGATTGTCGGATTTGAGGCAGGAAGCGATTTTGCCAGCGTCGGGGCGCGCCGGGCGTTGGCCGGGGGTGCGCTGGGGCATGCAGCTTTTGATTGCGCTTTCGCTTACGCCGAGCGACCCGGCGATCGCCGACAGATCGGGCGCGGGCGGGCGGGCGCCTTGTTGTTGGGCAAACGCCGGGAGCGGCGCCGCGAAGGCGGTGAGCGCCACTAGGGCGAAAACTGGGGCAAAGGCGAAAACGGGGCGGCCAAACTGTGCATGCTGTGCGTGTGTCATTACTCTCTCGTTTCAAGCTGCGCATCCCGGATTTGGAATGCGCAGTTTGAACGCAGCGGGTTTGCGGTTCCGTCGCAGGAAATTGAAAATTAGATAGAGCTCTGGTTCAATTTAACGTGTTCGCTTGGCTGGCAAAGGCGGGCAAAATGGCGCGGGGTCAATCCTTGACCACGTCGCGCGTTGCCTCGGGCGGTAGGGCGGTCAGCATCTGTGTCACGGTTTTGCCGAGCACCGGGTGGCACCAGTCTGGGGCGATGTCGGCAAGGGGAACAAGCACGAAACCACGTTCATGCAGGCGGGGGTGCGGGAGAATCAGTTGCTCGGGCGCGCGCCGGGTTTGCTCGGTCAGTGGTAAATCGTGCCATTGACGCCAAGTCAGTTGGTCGGGGGTGATCTGTTGATCAAAGGCCAATAAATCAAGGTCGAGCGTGCGCGCGCCCCAGCGGGTTTCGCGGGTGCGTTCAAAGCGGGTTTCGATGCCATGAAGTGCGCTCAGAAGGGCCTCTGGCGGGAGGGTGGAAACAACCCTAGCGGCAGCATTTTTGTAATCAGGGCCGGAGCCTAGCGGAAATGCCGGGGTTGTGTAGATTTCGCTCTGAGAAATAAGGGTGACCCCGGTGAGTTTTGCGATCTCAGCCAGCGCCGCGCGCAGGGTTTGCGTGGGGTTTCCGGCGTAAGATGGCTTGTTCGCACCAAGGGCAATGAGAGCAACTTGATCCAAAGTGATGAACCCCTTATCCTTTTCCCCGTGATATATCGACTTGAAGAGTGATTGTAAGAAACATATTTCACGCGTTACGCCCGGCCGCCCAATTACACTCACGGACTCCGGCGGGGCTTCATCGGAAGGACAATTTATGTTTTACAAAGACGAACGGCTTGCGCTGTTCATCGACGGGTCAAATTTGTATGCCGCTGCAAAGGCGTTGGGATTTGATATCGACTACAAGCTTTTGCGGCATGAATTCATGCGCCGTGGTAAGCTTTTGCGCGCGTTTTACTATACCGCTCTGTTGGAGAACGACGAGTATTCGCCGATTCGCCCTCTGGTTGACTGGTTGCATTACAACGGCTTCTCGATGGTGACGAAGCCGGCCAAGGAATACACCGACAGTCAGGGTCGCCGTAAGGTGAAGGGCAATATGGACATCGAGCTTTGTGTTGATGCCATGGAGCTTGCGCCGCGGGTTGACCATATCGTGCTGTTTTCGGGCGATGGGGATTTCCGGCCACTGGTTGAGAGCCTGCAACGTCAGGGTGTGCGGGTGTCGGTTGTTTCGACGATTCGCAGTCAGCCGCCGATGATTGCCGATGAACTGCGTCGTCAGGCTGATAACTTCATCGAGCTGGAAGAGTTGAAGGACGTGATCGGGCGCCCTCCGCGTGAGCCGATGCCGATGCGTGAGCAAGAGATGGTCAGCGAAGAGTAATTGGTTTCCCGGTGCGTGCCGGGAGTTTGAAAAAGCCGGTGCGCTAGAATGGCGCTCCGGCTTTTCCTGTTTTTATGGGGCATTTTGCGGGGCGTTAAGTGGCGCGGTTGAGCGCCATCAAACCTGCGCCAGTGAGCAGCAGCGTGACGCCGGAGAACGCCGTGCGGACCACGTTATAGAGTTGCCAACGGGGCGAATATTCGGCCCAGATGGCGGCGGCATCATCGCGTGAGGATGGCACGGAGAGCGTGGCGAGGGCTTCGTTCATCGGGACGTTGATGGCCATGGTCAGCGCCATGCCGCCGAAGAGATAGGTCAGCCCCGCCGCACCAAACAGCAGAGCCGCGCGCGGATATCCACCGCCACGGGCGAGAAAGGCTGTGACCAGCAGCACGACAGGTGTGCCGAAGAAGGCCGGGGCGAAGACGGCGTTGCGCACGCTGGCGTTCATCGCCTGCATCGCGGGGATCGCGATCTGCGGGTCGGCCGCATCGAGGCCCCACATGGTGGAGCAGACCCAGGCATAGAAGAAGCCAAAGATCGCGCCGGATAGCAGCAGAGATAGGAAGGCCATCGGGAGGAGGAGGGCATGCATGGGGTGGGCTCCTATTTTCAAAGCGGTTTGTTGCAGGGGTGCGGGCAATAGTGGCCAGCTGGGATTTTCCGTAATTTAGATTACGGATTGACTAAAGCGTAATGTGAATTACGGTTATAGTCAAGAGGCGTCAAACGCGCCGTGCAGGCAGCGGCAGCAGCAACGGAAGGACGAGCCATGCGCAGTGAGGCACGCGAGAAGCGGGCGGAAGAGATTGAGGCGGCGGCCTATGCTGTGCTTGAGGCTAAGGGCTATGCCGGTCTGTCGATGCTGGCGGTGGCGCGGGCGGCGAAGGCGTCGAATGAGACATTATACAGGTGGTATGGTGACAAGCTGGGCCTGTTTGAGGCGCTGATTGCGCGCAACACGGAGGTGGTGGAAGAGGCGTTGGAACGCGGGCGGGACGCAGATGCGCTGCTTGAGTTGGAGCGTTTGGGGCCGGTGTTGTTGGGCATGGTGTTGGGGCCGCGTGCGGTGGCGTTGAACCGGGCGGCAGCGGCGGATGACAGTGGCAAGCTGGGTCGGGCGCTGGGCCGGATCGGGCGAGAGACAGTGGGGCCTTGGGTTGTCGGTATCATGGCGCGGGCGATTGCGGCGGGACAGTTGGGCGGTGGCTCGTCCAGCGCGGGAGCGCAGGACAGCGCACAGGACAGCGCGGAGGAGATGGCGGAAGTGTGGTTCGCCCTGTTGATCGGTGACACGCAGGTGCGCCGCGTGACCGGGGCGATGGATGCGCCCGACGAGGATTGGATTGCGGCACGGGCGGAGGCGGCGCTGGGCCGGTTGCGGCGGGTGTTTGCGGTGTGAGCGTGGCGCACGACCTGCGACCGGCTGTGCGTGTGGCGCGGGGAGGAGCCTCCGGCGGGGATATTTGGGGTCAGATGAAGGGGGCGGCTGTGCGCTTAATCGGTGGCGTTGGCGTTGATCCGGTTGTGGCGGGCGATGATGTCTGGCGGCCAGGTGGATTTGATATAGGCGAGGGTGGCGCGGATGTCGGCGTCGGAGAGAATGTTTTCATACCCCTCCATGCGGGATTTATAGGTGCCGCCGACGAGCGCTTGGGTGCCGAATTTGGTGATGGCGAAGAGTTGCGCATCCGGGTGGTGCCATGTGTGGCCTGTGGGGTCGTGGGGCGGCGCGGGCATGTAGCCTTCGGCATCGGGGGTGCGCCAGTCGGGCTCTCCCTGCAGGTTGGCACCATGGCAGGCGGCGCAATGCTCGGCGTAGAGGGTTTCACCGCGGGCGATGGTGGTGGCATCGCGATAGGCGAGGAGGCCGTCAGAGGCTTGGTCCGGGCGCGTGGTAAGAAAGGCCAGCGCGGCGATGGCGGCGAGGAGAGCGGCGAGGATGAGGAGCCGGGTGCGGGTCATGGGAGTCCTATGCTGCGGCGGGCGGTTCGGGGGTGTAGCCAGCGGCATGGCAGGCTCCAGCGCGGGAAGGTCAAGGGGGAAGGCGAGAGAAAGCCGGGGTTTCGCAGGGGCGGAAAAGCGCCCGCCCTCTGGACGGGGCGGGGGATGTGGCTTAGCTCAGGGGAGGATGCTTCGGGGCCGACACCGGGGGCGGAACAGGAGATGCGACAGATGAGCAAGCCGGAACTGACCCTCTACCTTGCGGCGCCGCGCGGGTTTTGTGCGGGCGTGGACCGGGCGATCAAGATTGTCGAGATGGCGATCGAGAAATGGGGCGCGCCGGTTTATGTGCGTCACGAGATTGTGCACAACAAATACGTGGTGGATGATCTGCGCGACAAGGGTGCCGTTTTTGTCGAAGAGCTGGATGATTGCCCCGATGACCGGCCCGTTATTTTTTCCGCCCATGGCGTGCCCAAAGCGGTTCCGGCAGAGGCGGCGCGGCGCGAGATGGTGTTTGTTGATGCGACCTGTCCGTTGGTCAGCAAGGTGCATATCGAGGCCGAACGCCATGCGGAAGCGGGCCTGCAGATCATTATGATCGGCCATGCCGGACACCCGGAGACCATTGGCACCATGGGGCAATTGCCGGCGGGTGATGTGTTGCTGGTGGAGACGGTTGCGGATGTTGCCAAGGTGGCTGTGCGTGATCCCGAGCAATTGGCGTTTGTCACGCAGACGACGCTGAGTGTGGATGACACGATTGATATTGTCGCCGCGTTGAACACGCGGTTTCCGGCGATCAAGGGGCCGCATAAGGAAGACATTTGCTATGCCACCACCAACCGTCAGGAAGCGGTGAAGGCGATTGCCGAACATGCGCAGGCGATGTTGGTGGTGGGGGCGCCGAATTCGTCAAACTCGCGGCGGTTGGTTGAGGTTGCCAAGCGGGCGGGCTGTGATTATTCGCAGCTGGTTCAGCGGGCGAGCGAGATTGATTGGCGCGCGATTGAGGGTGTGCGCTCGATCGGGGTGACGGCGGGGGCGTCGGCGCCGGAGTTGCTGGTCGATGAGGTGATCGCGGCCTTGCAGGCGCGCTATGACGTCACGATCAAAGAGGTCGAGACCGCCAAGGAAGCCGTGGAGTTCAAGGTGCCGAGGGTTCTGAGGCAGGCAGGGTGAGGCAGGCGGGGTGAGCCAGCCTGTTCGCCTGATCGGGTTCGAGCATAGCGTCTATACGCGGGTGGCGCGTATTGCCTTGGCCGAGAAGGGTGTCGCGGTCGACTTTGGCGCGCATGATCCGTTTCGCGGGCAGGGGGTGGAAAATCCGCATCCGTTCGGGCGGGTGCCGGTGTTGTGCCACGGGGATTTCGAGATTTACGAGACGGCGGCGATCACCGCCTATGTCGATGCGGCGTTCGAGGGTGCGGATTTGATGCCGGATGCGCCGCATGCGGTGGCGCGGGTCGAACAGGTGGTCGGGATGGTTGACGCCTATGTCTATTGGCCGCTGGTGAGGCAGGTCCATTCGCACGGTGCGTTTCGCCCGGCGATGGGCGAGGGGGGCGACGCGGAGATCGTGGCCGAAGGGTTGCGCGCCGCGCCGGGTGTTTTGGCGGCGCTGGAGGCGGTCGCGGTCGAAGGCTTGGGTCTTGGGGCGCGATTCACCCGGGCGGATTGCCATTTGGCGCCGATGATCTGGGCATTTGTGCAGGTGGCGGAGGGGGCAGAGATGCTGCGCCGCTATCCGGCGTTGTCGGCGTGGTGGGCGCGGGTCGAGGCGCGGGCGTCGATCCGCATGACGGAGGTCGCGCTTCCAAGCCGGTCGTAAGGCCGGTAGGCTTAGTGCAGGATGAGCGCAGGTTTAACGACGTTTCGAGGAGGCGTGCCATGTCATTGCAATTTCTGATCACCGCGATTGTGGTGGTTTTGGTCCCCGGAACGGGGGTGATTTACACGCTGGCGACGGGCCTTGGCCAAGGGCGCAAAGCGGCGTTGTGGGCGGCGGTGGGCTGTACCATTGGCATTGTGCCCGCTTTGGCGGCGGCGGTGTTGGGCTTGGCGGCGGTTTTGCATGCGTCGGCGGTTTTGTTTCAGGTCGTGAAGTTTGCGGGCGTGGCGTATTTGCTGTGGCTGGCGTGGCAGGCATTAAAGGAAGGCGGCGCGTTGGCGGTGCAATCCGAGCGGGCGGCGCAGCCGGGGTGGCGCGTGGCGTGGCGGGGCATTTTGATCAATTTCCTGAACCCGAAGCTGTCGATCTTCTTCCTTGCGTTGTTGCCGCCGTTTTTATCCGGGGACCCGGCGACGGTGACAGGTGAGATGTTGGTGCTGGGCGGGGTTTTCATGGCGCTGACCTTTGTTGTGTTTGCCGGTTACGGGATGTTCGCCGCCCAGGCGCGGCGCCTGATTTTGGGCAATGCAGGCCTTATGCGCTGGGTGAGTCGCGGGTTTGCGGCGATCTTTGCCGCGCTGGCCGGGCGGTTGGCGATGGAGCGGGCGATATGAGCCGGGATGAGACGCTGGCGATCTATGACGCCAAGGCCGGGGATTACGCGGCGATGAGCGAGAGCCTGAGTGAGTTTCGCGAGTTGGAAGCTTTTGCCGCGGCCTTGCCAGAGGGTGCGCGGGTGCTTGATCTTGGGTGCGGGCCGGGGTTTTACGCAGGTTGGCTTGCCCAGCAGGGGTTTGTCGTTGAGGCGTGTGACGGATCGGCGGAAATGGTTGTTCTGGCCAAGCGGCAGGACGGGGTGGCCGCGCGCCAAGCGCGGTTTGACGAATTGGACGCGCAGGCGGCTTATGACGGGGTTTGGGCCAATTTCAGCTTGCTCCACGCGCCAAAAGCCGAGATGGGGGCTTTGTTGAGCCGGATCCGCCGGGCGGGACGGGACAATATGGTGTTTCACATCGGAATGAAGCTGGGCGAGGGCGAGGGGCCGGATGCGATTGGCCGGTTTTACGCCTATTACAGTGAGGGCGAATTGGAAGGGATGCTGAACGATGCGGGGTTTAAGGTGAGAGAGCGCAGACGCGGACGCGGCAAGGGATTGTCCGGTGAGATGGCGGACCATGTAACGATGCTCTGTCATGGCTGAGTTGTTTGCCTATACCGACGGGGCGTGCAGCGGTAATCCGGGGCCGGGGGGCTGGGGCGTGCTGTTGCTGGCGATGGAGGGCGGCGAGGTGGTCAAGGAGCGCCCCCTTTGCGGTGGCGAGGCCGAGACCACCAACAACCGCATGGAATTGCTGGCGGCGATCAACGCGCTTGAGGCGTTGGCGCGGGCCAGTGACATCACGGTGGTAACCGATTCCGCCTATGTCAAAAACGGGGTGACCGGCTGGATGCACGGCTGGAAGCGCAACGGTTGGCGGACGGCGGCGAAGAAGCCGGTCAAGAACGTCGATCTTTGGCAGCGGCTGGATGAGGCGCAGGCGCGCCACCGGGTCAAATGGGAGTGGATCAAGGGCCACGCGGGCCACCCGGAAAACGAACGCGCCGATGAATTGGCGCGCGAGGGCATGGCCCCGTTCAAGGAAGGGCGCAGGGCGTGAGCTGGCTGGCGTTGCTTGATTTCGCCTCGGTTGTGGTTTTTGCGCTGACCGGCGCGTTGGTGGCGAGCCGGGCGCAGTTGGACCTTGTCGGGTTTGCCTTTGTCGCCTGTTTGACGGCGGTGGGTGGCGGCACGGTGCGCGATGTTGTGTTGGACCGGAACCCCGTGTTCTGGGTCGGTGAGCCGCTTTATATTTTCATCGCGGCGGCGGCGGCGGTCGTGGTGTTTTTCACGGCGCATTTGATGGAGAGCCGGTATCGGTGGTTGTTGTGGCTGGACAGCTTTGCGCTTGCTGTGGCGGTGCCTGCGGGGGTGAGCGCGGGGCTGGCGATGGAACAGACGTTGCCGGTGGTGGTGATCATGGGGATGGTCACCGGATGTTTCGGTGGTTTGATGCGCGATGTCGTGTGCAACGAGGTGCCGTTGGTTCTGAAGCAAGGTGAGCTATATGCCACGGCGGCCTTTATGGGGGCGTTGGCGGCGGTTGCTGTTGTGGCGGTCGAGGGCGGTGTTGGGCTGGCGTTGATGGTTTGCGCCGGGGTGACATGGGTGCTGCGGGCCGGGTCAATGGCGCTGGGCTGGCGGTTGCCGGTTTACAAGGGGCGACCGCCGCAGGTGTAAGTGAGGCCATTGAGGGGAGCGGGTGTGCGAGGACGCGAGAAAAAGCCGCTTTATCGATCGGTGAACACCCGGACGCATGGGGTGCGCCACGGATCGGGTGTCAAAGCGCGCTGGGAGCGCAACACCAAGGCGGCGCAGGGTGACGCGGCGCGCGGATCGATGCATTCAGGTCAGAGGCACGGGCGCGATTACACGCCATTGTTCAAGTTTTTACTGTCACGGGTTGGGCAGGATTGGGCCGCGGTCCGGCGTGAGGCGATCGCGCGGTTGGACCGGGAAGAGCCGATTGGCTGGATGGTGGCGGCGACCGAAGCCGAGGGCGAGCGGTATTTCCGTGCGGGAGAGAGTTCGTATTATAGCGGGCTATATGTGGACAATGCGGGCAAGTTGTGCGTGGTTGATTCGGGGCTGACGCCCGAGACGATGCGACCGTTTTGCGGGTGTTGCACGCATACATTGAACGGTGTGCGTTTGAGTTTGGCGTTTGATGACGCTGATGGCTAGGCGCGAATTCTTTCGAAGAATTCGGTCAAAAATTCTTGGAGAATTTTTGCTGCGGGCGGTTGGCGGGGTGGCTTTTTCCGCGACGGAAAAAGGGCCGGAATTCGTGACGAATTCCGTTACTTTCGGATGTAGGTTTCCCAGATCCAGATCAGCAGGAGCGCGCCGAGGATTGCGCCGACGAAGCCAGCGGCCCAGCCGAGGATTGCGAGTAGTGTGCGCAGCACCAGACCGCCGATCAGCGCGCCGCCGATGCCGATGGCAATCGTGGTGATCACGTTGGTTTCGATGTTCATCAGCCGCGTGGCGATAAAGCCTGCTGCGGCACCGATGATGATAAGCCAGACAACGATCATGGAGTGCTCTCCTAGCGTTTGCGATAATGGGTCGGCACGATGATCAGTGCGCCGACGGATGAGACAATGGCGTTGAGACCGGGGCTGCCGAAGCCGATCTGAAACATGATACGCACGAAATAGAACAGGAATGCACCGCCGACGCAGATGATGATCGACGGCAGGTAGCCATTGCGGGTGAAGCCCGATTTTTCCGAGACGTAACCGATGATACCGGCGATCACCACGGTGCCCATGAGGGTCAGAAACATGCGCTCTCCTTAGCCCAGTTTGGTGCCGCGTGGCACCGGGATGCCACGCAGGAACTCGGTCCTATCCTGCGCGGCGCGGCCTGCCTTTTGCAAGCGGGTGATTTCAATTGCACCACTGCCGCACGCGATGGTGAGCGTATCGTCGAGGGTTTCGCCGGCTATGCCGGAGCCTGTGGCGATGCGCGAGCCGAGCAGTTTAAGGCGCTCGCCTGCCAGTTCGCACCACGCGCCGGGAAAGGGGGAGAGGCCGCGGATTTGCTGGTCGATTTCGGTGGCGGGGCGGGTCCAGTCGATGCGGGCCTCGGATTTGTCGATCTTGGCGGCGTAGGTGACGCCCGCGTCGGGTTGCGGTTCGGGGGCAAGGTCGGGCAGGGCGTCGAGGGCTTCGGTAATGAGGCTGGCACCCATGCGCGACAGGCGGTCGTGCAATTGGGCCGTGGTTTCATCGGCGCCGATTGGCGTGGCGCGGCGCATGAGCACATCGCCGGTGTCCAGCCCTTCGTTCATTTGCATGATACAAACGCCGGTTTCCCTATCCCCGGCCATGATCGCGCGGTGGATCGGTGCGGCCCCGCGCCAACGTGGCAGGAGCGAGGCGTGGATGTTGAGGCAGCCGTGGGTCGGCGCATCAAGGATGGCTTTGGGCAGGATCAGACCGTAGGCGACAACCACGGCAATGTCGGCGTCGAGCGCGGCAAAGGCGGCTTGCTCATCTGCTGATTTCAGCGATTTGGGGTGGCGCACGGGCAGGCCGAGCGCCTCGGCGCGGCTGTGCACCGGGGTGGGGCGCTCTTTCTTGCCGCGCCCGGCCGGGCGGGGGGGCTGGCAATAGACGCAGGCGATATCATGCCCGGCGGCCACCAGAGCGTCGAGAACGGGGGTGGAGAAATCGGGGCTGCCCATGAAGATGATACGCATTGTTGAGCGGTCCTCGCGTGGTTTGTTTCGGGTCGGGAAGGCGCGAGGCGGGTGGGTCTGCGCGCGATTGACAGGGGTGGGGGCCAGCCCCCAAGCCCCCCGGGATATTTTCAGTCAGATGAAGGGGCGGGTCATTTGAGTTTGGCGGCGCGTTTGATCAGCATGTCGCGTTTGAGTTTGGAGAGGTGGTCGAAGTACATTTTGCCGTTGAGGTGGTCGATCTGGTGTTGGACGGAGGTGGACCACAGGCCGACGAGGTCGCGTTGTTCGGTTTCGCCGTGTTCATTGAGGAAGCGCACGGTGACGCCGCGGGGGCGTTTGAGAGTGGCGGAGACGCCGGGAGATTGGGGCTGGCTTCTTCATGGTCGCGCAGGACCGCCGAGGCGTCGATGATTTCGGGGTTGGCCATGCGAATGACTTGCCCCCGCTCGGAAGAGGCGTCGACCACGGCGAGGCGCAGGAGCGTGCCGATCTGGGGCGCGGCGAGGCCGACGCCGGGCATGGCCTCCATCGTGTCGATCATATCGGTCCAGATCGCGCGGATGTCGTCGGTGATCGCGTCGACCGGGGTGGCGGGGGTGCGCAGGCGTTTGTCGGGCCAAGGCAGGCAGGTGCGGGCTGTCATGCGTGTTTCTCGAGGTAGGGGGGTTCGAGTTCGGCGCGCAGGGCGGGGGTGATCCGGTCAAAGTGGACATGGCCGTTGAGGTGGTCGAATTCGTGCTGGATCACGCGGGCTTCGGCGCCGTCGAAATCGCCCATGTGGATGTCGCCGGTTTCATCGGTCCATTGCATGGTGACGGCCTTGTGACGTTCGACCGGGACCGTGACGCCGGGGATCGAGAGGCAGCCTTCGTCCATCACCACGGGCACGCGTTCGGCGGCCATGATGAAGGGGTCGATCATCACGAGGGGTGATTTCTCGCCGTCTTTCCATGTCACGTCCATGACGAAAAACCGTTTCATCACGCCCACTTGCGGTGCAGCGAGGCCGCGACCGGAGGCGTTATACATGGTGTCGAACATATCCGAGATCAGCGGCCGCAAGTCGGCATGGCCGACCGAGGCGCAGGTTTGGGACAGGCGCGGATCGGGCCATTGCAGGATGGGAAGGATGGCCATCTGGCACCTCCTTGGTCATGAGCCAAATTTGCAGCACTCAGACGCGGGTTTTCTCGCGTTTGAGTTTTTGCATCTTGCGGGTGATCATCTGACGTTTGATCGCAGAAAGATAGTCGATGAACAATTTGCCGTTCAAATGGTCAATTTCATGCTGAACGCAAGTCGCCCAGAGGCCGTCGAAATCCTGTGATTGCTCATGTCCGTCGCGGTCGATCCATTTGACCGAGACCTCGGCGGGGCGTTTGACCTCGCCGTATTGGTCGGGGATCGAAAGGCAGCCTTCCTCGTAGGTGTTGATCTCGTCCGAGGCGGCGGTGACTTCGGGGTTGAACATGATCAGCGGGCTGGGCGGGGTGTCGTCGTCCTTGGCGCAATCGAGCACGATGAGGCGTTGCAGCACACCGATCTGTGGTGCGGCGAGCCCGATGCCGGGGGCGTCATACATGGTTTCAAGCATATCATCCGCCAGCGCGCGCAGATCATCAGAGAGATCGGCAACAGGATCGCAGGTTTTCTTGAGGCGCGGATCGGGGTGGATGATGATGGGCCGTTTCATGGGGCTGATGTAGGGCAAGGGGCGGGCGGGTGCAATATCGCTGTGGCATGATGTCGATGGGGTTGCACGTGGCCCTCAATCGGGTAGCGTCTGACGCAACATGCCAAGGAGACCCCGCATATGAATTTCGACGAGATTATCAACCGCCGTGGTACCCATTCGGCGAAATGGGACAAGATGGAGGAAATTTACGGGGTTCCGGCCAAGGACGGCATCGCGATGTGGGTCGCGGATATGGATTTCCGCCCGCCCGAATGTGTGCAATCGGCGCTCAAGGGGATGCTGGACCACGGGCTGTATGGCTATTACGGCGGCGACGAGGGCTATCGTGCGGCGATCCAGTGGTGGATGCAAACCCGCCACGGCTGGGCGATTGAGCCGGAGTGGATTTTTACCACCCACGGGTTGGTCAACGGCACGGCGATGTGTGTCGAGACATGGACCGATCCGGGCGACGGCGTTGTGTTGTTCACGCCGGTTTATCATGCCTTTGCCAAAGTTATCAAAGCGAACGGGCGGCGCGTTGTTGAATGCCCGCTGGCGCTGAACGCTGGGCGCTATGAGATGGATTTTGCCAGCTATGATGCGCTTCTGGATGGCAGCGAGAAGATGGTTGTGCTGTGTTCACCGCATAACCCCGGCGGGCGGGTGTGGAGCCGTGAAGAGTTGGAAGATGTGGCGGAGTTTGCCAAGCGCCATGATCTGATTCTGGTGTCGGATGAGATTCACCATGATCTGGTCATGCCGGGAAACACGCATATTCCGATGGCCAATATCGCCGGGATCGAAGACCGGTTGGTGATGATGTCGGCGACGACCAAGACGTTCAACATCGCCGGGAGCCATTCGGGCAATGTGATTATCGCCGATGAGAAATTGCGGGCGCAATTCGGGGCGCGGATGATGGCGCTTGGCTTGTCGCCGAATTCATTCGGGCTTTGTATGGCCGAGGCGGCGTATTCGCCGGAGGGGGCGGCATGGGTTGACGCTCTGAATGCGTATCTGGATGGCAACCGCAAGGTGTTTGACGACGGGATCAACGGGATTCCGGGGCTGAAGTCGATGCCGCTTGAGGCGACCTATCTGGCGTGGGTGGATTTTGCAGGCACCGGCATGGAGATGGCGGAGTTCACCGCGCGGGTTCAGGAAAAGGCGAAGATTGCCGTGAACCACGGACCGACGTTTGGCTCCGGGGGCGAGAGCTTCTTGCGGTTCAACATCGCCACGCCGCGCAAGGTGGTGGAAGACGCCGTGGCGCGGATGCAGGAGGCGTTTGCGGATTTGCAGTGAGGGTTGGTGTTGAGTGGTAGCATTGGTGCGTTCTTAGTGCGGATGGTGAATGTCTGGTGAGCGGACTTTGCTGCCGTTCGAGTTCTTCAGCTAAATGATCGCTTTGTGAGCATTCACCCTTGCAGGTAACCGCACCGAAGGCGGATAGACAGTTGAAGCAATCCCTTTGATCGGCCCGATCCGTTCTTGAATATTTCACGATTTCCGCCTATATAGGCATCAGTAATGGGATGGTCTAACCGTCCGTTCATTGGCGGGCCTTGGCTCGCCTTTGAATTTTATAGCCCTTCGTGAAACACATCGTATTTGCCGATTTCACAGGTTGCTCCCGAACAAAAGTGAAGCTTTTCAAGTAGTACCTCGATAGCTCGTTGATCGGTAAGTGAGCGTTGACCAGTTGCGTGAAGGTAGTGATTTCCAATCGGCCGCGCCGTGAGGTCGGCAAACTGAAGGCCGGTCGAGTTGCTTTTCTTATCCATCAACTCAAGCCGGAAATTCGAAAAGTCGTAGGCATTCACAGGGCCAATGAGAGCGCCCTGAACCGACACCTGCTTGTAGGCCTTGCTGAGCGCTTCATCTTCTTCTCGGCCGCGTGCTTCAAAAACAATGTGAAGCTCTTTTGCCAGTTCGTCAGGATCGTAAACTTTCAGGTAGCTCTCAATCTGTCTAAACCCCCTCGAAAGGGAGATATGATACGGATCGTATGACTTGTGCCATTCCGGCACTTTCGGCTTGTCAATCACAACGCAAAAACATCGAAATTGGGCGTCTCGCATCAATTGCGTCAGTTCATCCATAAAGGCGTGTCTACGATTACCCTGGAGGCCTTCGTACTTCGAACGAACCGCAGGATCTCTAATCTTGTCGGATTTCCGCAAGTCGCGCTCATGCAGAACAATGTTGTCGCAGCCCCAATATTTGAACTTCAAGCGGTTGAAGCGCGGGATCAACTCATCGATGTAGTGATCCTTCTCGAACATGCAGTAATTGAGACAGAGCAACGGATATTCTGGTGCTGCTTTCCAGTTGGAGTGGCCGCTCTCATCAACATAAACAACATATTTGCTGAACTCAGACATTGAAACCAACTTATGTCATTTTGTTGAGATATGGAAAAGAGATATCCGATCGAACCGTACGAGGCCTCGCCGTGGATCATGGCCGGCGCAATAGGGTGATACTTGTTCGCATTGAGAATTGTGACGCAATGGGCGGATGGGACTTGCCCCAAATAGGCCGTCCTCTCGGAGCCCAATGTCGACTTTTCGCGCATCGCATTTGTTCGAGCAAAGTGCAGCATCCGTCACTATGGACATAAACCCGTCTTTGACAACGCGGAGTGAAGCCTCACATCCGCTCGATCAACGCCACCGGAGCATCCTCTTCTCGAACGAAGTCGAGCGGGGGGCTGTCGAGGTGTTGGGTGTTGCGCTTGTATTCATAGCGCATTTCGCCGGCGTCTTCCTCGGACGCGATAACAAGGCATTGCGCGGCGTGGCGGCTGCCTTCGTAGAGGTCGATGAGGCCACGCATGTGCGGCGCGTCTTCGGCGTCGAGCGAGAAGCCGTTGTCCCAAGAGCGCAGAACGGGGTACATGTCTTCGCCGATTTGCACACGCAGGCGAGCGTTTTTCTTTTGCGCCAGCTTGCGGGCCTGCGCGAGGCCTTCGCGCATTTCTTTGGAAAAGTAGTCAGACATCGGGCCCCTCCCAGTGGTCGATAGCACAAGACTGCCTGCTAAAAGATAAAAGTAAAGCAAAGCTTTGATGACGGAGGGGAAATTGCCGGGCGGACCTTAGGTATTGTGGTCTTCGACCAGATCGACCCCAAGGACGGGGCGCAGGACATGGGGCTTTGCCGGGTCATAGAGCGCCGAATCGTTGAAGTCATGCGATTCGCCCAAGGCGGGGCCGAGCAGGATCAGAGCGGTGCGGGTGATCTTGGCCGCGCGGACCTTTTTGCGGATGTCAGAGAGCGTGCCGCGGATGATCTGTTGGTCCGGCCAGCTGGCGCGGTAGGCGACGACAACGGGGCAATCGGGGCCATAGTGGGGGATCAACTGGCGTTCGATTTCGCGCATGTTGCGAATGGCGAGGTGGATCGCGAGGGTCGCGCCGGTGCGCCCGAAGTTTTCAAGCGTTTCACCGGAGGGCATGGCCGTGGATTGCATCGACATGCGGGTGAGCACGATGGATTGCGCGATCTCGGGGATGGTGAGTTCCTGTCCGATGGCGGCGGCGGCGGCGGCATAGGCGGGCACGCCGGGGATGATCTCGTAGTCGATGTTATCGGCTTTGAGGCGGCGGATTTGCTCGGCGATGGCGCCATAGAGCGAGGGGTCGCCGGAATGCACGCGGGCGACGTTTTGCCCGGCGGCATGGGCGCGCAGGATTTCGCCATGGGTGTCATCGAGCGTCATGGCGGCAGTGTCCATGACGCGGGCGTCATCGGGGGCGCCGGCGACCACCTCTTGTGGCACCAGCGAGCCGGCATAGAGGCAGACCGGGCAGGCCGCGATCAGACGCTGGGCCTTGAGCGTCAGGAGTTCGGGGTCGCCGGGTCCGGCACCGATGAAAAAGACGGTCATGAGGCGGCTCCTTTGGGTGTGCTGGCCGTGGTGGCGAGGTCGCCGTCGATCTTGCGGGCATAGCCGCGCGGGGTGAACATGCGCGGCCCTTCGCCAAGCTGTGCCAAGCGGGTGTTGGAGGAGCCGACAAGCACGACGGTGAGCATATCGACCTCATCCACCTCAAGCTGGTCGAGGCGGCGGTAGCGGAGGTTTTCGCTTGCCCGGCCAAGGTTGGAAGCGAGCATAACCGGCGTATCGGCGGGGCGATGTTGCAGCAGGATGTCGCGCGCCTCGGCCAGCAGGGTGCGGCGGGTTTTGCTGACCGGATTATAGAAGGCGATGACGAAGTCGCCCATCGCTGCGGCATTGAGGCGGCGGATGATATCATCGCGCGGGGTGAGCAGGTCAGACAGGCTGATGGTGCAGAAGTCATGGCCCAGCGGTGCGCCGGCGCGCGCGGCCGCGCCTTGGAGCGCGGAAACGCCGGGCGAGCAGAGCACCTCGACCCGGTGGGCGGCGTCGGACACGCCATGTTCGTCGCTGTCCCGGTCCAAAAGTTCAAAGACCAGCGCGCCCATGGCATAGATCCCCGCATCGCCGGAGCAGACCAACGCGACGTTCTTGCCAAGCGCGGCCTGTTCCAGCGCATAGCGGCAGCGCGCCTCTTCGCCGCCAAGCGGGAAATCGGAGCGTTTCTTGCCCGCCGCCAGCGGGCCGAGCAGGTCGATATAGAGGCCATAGCCGACCAGCTCTTCGGCCTCGGCAATCAGGCGCGACACCTCGGGCGTGCGCCATGACGCCTGCCCCGGCCCGATGCCGACCACAGAGAGCCGCCCACGGGCGCGGCCCGTGAGAGCGGTGATTGGCGCATCTGCGCGGGTCAGGGCGCAGGTGCAATTGGCGGTTTTCTGTTTCGTGACAGCAAGTTGCCCGCCAATGGAGAGGGCGGCGGCTTCGGACACGCCATGGGTTCCGACCTCGTTGAAAACCACATCGGATGGGGTGGCGAGGTTGGGGGTCTGGCGTTCCAGTTCCGCTGCTGTGAAGAGGCGCAGCGGCACGCCGAGGCGCTTTGCGGCGTCGATGATCGCGGGTTCGTCGGCCTTGAGGTCAATGGTGGCGACGCAGGCGATGGCGCCGGGTGCGATCGCATTGGCCGAGAGCGTTTCGCTGATGAGGCTCCACATCTCGTCCGGGTCGGCATTGCGGGCACATCCGAGGCCAAGCACATGGGTTTGCGGGTGATAGACCAGCCGCGTCGCGCCGGTTTGCGCCGGGGCTTCGCTTGTCAGCAGCTCGATGTCGCCGCCCGTTTCGGCGAGGCCAAAGATATTTTCGCCTGTGATCTTGAGGCCCGCCCCATTGAGCAGCGCCGACATGACCGGTTTGGCGTCTTGCGGATTGGCAAGCCGATAGCCAAGGGGTGGCTCATCAAGCGCGACACCCATGGCGATGTCACCAGCGGTGGTCACGGCAGCGGTCGCGTTGAGTTCGGCGGCGATACGGCTGGCCAGCCGGTTCGCCCCGCGATGCCCGCCAAGGAGCGGAATGACGACAGAGCCATCGTCCGAGACGGCAAGCACCGGTGGTTCGCTGGTCTTGTCAGACAGAAGCGGCGCGACGGCGCGGATCAGGATGCCCGCAGCGCAGACCCCGATGATCGGCGTTCCGGCGGCAAAGAGGTCGCGCGTGTGCTCAAGCGCGTTGGGAAAGAACGCGTCGGCTTTGGCCACCCGGTCCTCACGGCCATGCACCGGCGCCCCCAGAAGCGCGGCAAGTCGATGCGCCAAGGGCTCACCGGCGCGGTTGAGGCAGAGGATGACGGGAGAGATTGCGGGTGTCAGAGCCATGGGTCGGCACCTTTCACGACAAGGATCATTGAGAAATAGGGCGCGCTGTCGGGCGCGTGTTCAAGCGGCGTGATATGCTCGGTCGGCAGGGTCGCCCGCTCGATATACTGCGCGTGGTTGGTGAGGCCCAACTCTGCCAGCAGCGCCCGTATGCGCGGCAGGTGGCGGCCCAGCTTCATGATGGCAATACTGTCGGCCTGCCCGAGGCGCGATCGCAAGGCATCGTCGTCCATCGGTGCAGGCAGGACGGTGAACACCTCATTACGTGCGGCAAGCGGCAGGGCGGCGCGGGCAGCAGAGGCCATAACCGAGGCGACGCCGGGGATCACCTCGACGGTATGCGTATTGCTGAGCCGCGCATGCAGATACATGAACGAGCCATAAAACAACGGATCGCCCTCGCAGAGGAACGCGACATCGCGCCCGGCGTCCAACGCTTTGGCGATCTGCGCTGCGCCTGTGTCATAGGCGGCCTGGGCGGGTGCGCGTTCGCGGCTCATCGGCAGGTCAAGTCGGATTTCCTCGGCCTCTGCGCTGATATGGGCCGCCGCGATCGACCGCGCCATACTCTGCGTCTCCGGCAGCGCCGGATAGGCTACCACCGGGCACGCCGCGATCAGCCGCGTAGCCTTGAGCGTCAGCAACTCCGGGTCCCCCGGCCCAAGCCCGATCCCGAACAGCGTGCCGCTCATAGCTGGCGCTTTCCGGTGGCTTCATCTGACTTCAAATATCCTCCGCGAAGCGTCCCGCAGGGGTCACAGGCGCAGGTGTTCCAAATTGCACGCGAACGGTTCATCGTTTGATCAGGCTCCATTGCAGGACAGGGCGCAGCGGGCGCATTCCTGTTCCGGGCCCGAGCGGTTCGGCGCGTGACACGGCAAGTTGAACCAGATCACCGCCATGTTGCCGATAAAGACGCCCCAGCAAGGCTTCGCTCTCCAGTGTGACAGCGTTGGCGACCAGCCGCCCAAGAGGGCGGAGCGAGGCCCATGCAGCGGTGAATACCTCTTCTGAGAGGCCACCACCGATGAACACCGCATCGGGCGCAGGCAGGCCAGAGAGCGCGGCAGGGACCGTGCCATCGATCAGCTCAAGCCGCGGCACACCAAGCGCGAGCGCGTTGGCCGCTGCCATGGCACGGCGGTCGGCGCGGGGTTCTATGCCGATGGCACGGGTGTAGCGCGCACCGCGCATCCATTCGACCGCAACCGATCCGCAGCCAGTGCCGATATCCCACAGCAACGCACCGCGCATCGGCATGAGTTTGGCCAGCGTCACGGCGCGGACCTCTTGTTTGGTCATGGTGCCGTCATGTTGAAACAGATCGTCGGCAAGGCCCGGCACGCGTGGCAGCAGTGCCGCATCCGGTGCGGCGATACACTCGACGGCCAGCGTATTGAAGGCGGGAACGTTGTGTGACCAGCTTTCTGCCACCCCATCAAAGCGTTGTTCATTTGCGCCGCCCATCGCCGCGAGGACGGTCATTTTTGATTGGCCAAATCCGCGCTCAGAGAGGAAGCGGGCAATTTGCGCCGGGGTGTCCGCGCCAGTGGTCAGTATCAACAGCCGGGCATCGGGTTGGATGAAGGCGATCATCTGTTCAACCGGACGGCCATGCACGGTGAGCGTTTCAAGATCGGCCATGGACCAGCCCATGCGCGTCGAGGCAAGCTGAAAGGCAGAGACTTGCGGATGATAGGTGATCTCGGCCGGATCAATAGACTGCCCGATACGCGCCCCGACCGAGAACCACAGCGGGTCACCTGTTGCGAGGACCACAACACGCTTTCCCCTGAGCGCCGTCAGCGTGTCGATCAGCGCATCAAAGGGCGAGGGCCATGACAGCCGCTCGGCGGTGAGCGTGTCAGACAAGAGGTGATGGCGGTCGCCGCCGATGATCACCTCGGCGGCTTCGACGACAGCGCGGGTCGCGGGCGAAAGCCCATTGAGCCCGTCTTCACCGATACCGACGATATGTAGCCAGGGTTGTGTCATGAAACGTTGCTTTCGGGTGGGACAAAATTTTTCGAAAAATTTTGGTCATTTTCTTTGAAGAAAATGAGCGCGTGGCGCTTGCGGGGCATTACAATTCCTCCGGTAAGCCAGCGGCGAGGGCGTTGACGGCGGCGGAGGCCATGGCGGATCCTCCGCGGCGGCCGCGCAGGGCGACGAAGTCGCAGCCGCGCGGGTTGGCGGCGAGTTCGGCTTTGGAATCGGCCGCGCCGACGAACCCGACCGGGAAGCCAAGGATTAGCGCGGGTTTTGCTGCGCCGTCGTCCAGCAGTTCGAGCAGGTGGAACAGCGCGGTGGGTGCGTTGCCTATGGCGACCACCGCCCCATCGAGATGTTCGGCCCAGAGTTCGACCGCAGCGGCGGAGCGAGTATTGCCAATCCCGGCGGCGATTTGCGGTGTTTTGGGATCGTTTAAGGTGACGATCACCGGATTTTTGGCGGGCAGGTAGCGCCGGATAATACCTGCGCCGACCATTTCGCAGTCACACAGGATCGGTGCGCCGGATGCGAGCGCCGCTTGTCCTGCTGCGAAAGCGGTTTCGGAGAACGCCAGCCGGTCGGCCACTTCGACCATGCCGCAGGCGTGGATCAGGCGGATCGCGAGGGAGTCCATGCCCACAGGAAAGCGCGCGAGCCGGGCTTCGGCGCGCACAGTGGCGAAGCTTGCGGCGTAGATGGCGCTTGGGTTTTTTTCGTAAGGGCGCAAGGGGTGGGCTTTCTTTTAGTGGTCGGTTCTGGGGGGCAAGTCCCCACACGCTCGTTTAGGTGGGGGCCAGCCCCCACACGCTGTTATAAGTGGGGGCCAGCCCCCACACCCCCGGAGTATTTACAGCAAGATGAAGGGCGGGGGTTGGGTTAGGGGGCGGGTTTGTGTTTGCGGGCGCTTTCGGGGCCGTGGGGGTGTTTGGCGTGGGGGTAGGTTGGGTGGTGATGGTCGTGCGAATGGCTGTGCCCGTGCGAATGGTCGTGCCCGTGTGAATGGCTATGGACGTGATCGTGGGGATGGTCGTGCGGGTGCGAATGGGAGTGTGAATGGTCGTGGTGGTGATGGTTCAGATCGAGGCGGCATTCGCCGGTGCAGAATGTGTCGCAGAGTGTGCAATCGGCGACATTTGAGCCGGGGGCGTGGGCGCCTTGGCCTTCGACGTGGTGGTGGTGGCTTTCCTGCACGGCGCCGACTTCGCTTTCGAATCCGAGCACTTGTGTGCGGTATTTACACATGACGCAGGTGGGGGGCGGCGCATCGCCGAATGCCGGGTGGTCGGTGGCGGATTTGGCGGCGAGGCGGGCGCGTTCGGCGGCGGGGATTTCCAGAGCCTCTGTGCCTTCGATGGCGAGGATTTGGGTGCGGTATTGGCAGGTGCCGCAGTTGGGGGGCGGGGCGGCGCTGAGTTGTTCGGTGATGCGTTCGGCGAAGGTTTCGAGCACTTTCGGGTGGTCTTTGAGGTAGCCTGCCTTCACGAATTCGATGTCGGGGTGTGCTGCGGCGGCCTGATCGGTGAAGCCATAGATGCGGTCGATCAGGATGCCGGTGAAGAGGAAATAGGGGAAGACGATGATCCGTTTGTAGCCAAGCCGTGCCGCGTGGTTGAGGCAGGGTTCGACCAGCGGAAAGGTGACGCCAGAGTAGCCCACTTCGAGCCAGCCAAACCCGAGCCCTTCCTGAAGCAGGCGGGCGACTTTGGCGACGTTGCCGTTGGCATCGGGGTCAGAGGCGCCGCGCCCGATGACGACGAGGCAGGTTTCGGAGAGCGGAATCTCGCCCTGTGTGGCGTTGGCGGCATTGGCGGCGTCCATGATGCGCGCACCGGCGGCGGCGATCATCTTGGGGTCGACGCCAAGTTCGCGGCCATAGGTCAGGTTGATCCCGTGTTTTGTCGCATAGGTGTTGAGGACCGTGGGGATGTCGTTTTTGGTGTGCATTGCGGCGAAGAGCATGCCCGGCACGGCAAGGATGCGATCACAGCCTTTGGCGCGCAGCCGGTCGAGCCCGTCGCGGATCACCGGGTTGGCGAATTCGAGATAGCCGTAGTCGCATTCCCAATCTGCGGGCAGCAGGGCGGGTAGTTTCTCGGCCAAGACCGAGAATTCATCGACTGCCGCCTGTGAGCGCGAGCCGTGGCCGCAGATCATCACACCGGTTTTGGCCATTGGATCAGGCCTCCTGAGGGGTGGCGTTGGCCTCGGCTTCATCGCCTGCTTCGGCGCCGTCATCTGCGTCAGCATCTGCTTCGGTCTGGGCGTTTGCGGCGGTTTTGGCTTTGGCGGCTTTCCACAGGGCCACGGCGGCAGCGGCGGCGATGGCCGCGGCACCAAGCCAATGGGCGTGGCCGGCGACTTCGGTCAGGTGGCCGGGATGGGCCTGCGCGGTTCCGGCGGCGAGAGTGAGCGTGAGCGTGGTGATGATGCGGGTCTGCATGGTGGGCCTCCGTGGTCAAATCATCCCGAAAGCCGGACAGAGCGAAGGTCGAAAAAGGGGGTGCCCCTGTTTCGATGAACTTCTGACGACGCCGCTTTTGGCCCCCTGATTGGGTCGACCTGTTTGCGGCACATCTTTCCGGCCCGATGCGGGCTTCGTCTGTGGCAAGGGTATAGGTGGAGTGGCGGGGCGGCGCAATTCCCAATCCGTCGAGGTGGCCATGGTTTGCGACATGTGCGCGGATGCGTGAGGGGCTGTGTGGTGGGCGGGGGTTGGAGCGGCGTGGTGGGCAAGCTAGGGTCCGCTCGAGCACACAGGAGCGACAAGATATGGGCCAGTTGGTCGACGGAACATGGCAGAGCGGGTGGTATGACACCAAAGAAACCGGCGGCGCATTCAAGCGCACAACCGCAGGGTTTCGCAATTGGATCACCCCCGATGGCGCGCCCGGTCCGAGCGGCGACGGTGGGTTTGAGGCGGCTTCGGGGCGCTATCATCTTTATGTCTCCTATGCCTGTCCATGGGCGCATCGCACCCTAATTTTCAGGGCGCTGAAGGGGCTTGAAGACCATATCAGCGTGTCGGCGGTGCATCCCGATATGCTTGGGGATGGCTGGACATTTGACGACAGCTTTGACGGGGCCACGGGTGACACGCTTTATGGTTTGCCGTTCGCGCGCGACATTTACATCAAGGCCGATCCGGGCGTGTCGGGGCGGGTGACGGTGCCGATCTTGTGGGACAAGACCCGCGAAACCATCGTGTCAAACGAGAGTTCGGAGATCATCCGCATGTTCAATTCGGCGCTTGACGGGATCACGGGCAATACGCTCGATTTTTGGCCCGAGGAGTTGCGCGACGAGATCGAGCCGGTGAATGCGCGGATTTATGATACGTTGAACAATGGCGTTTACAAATCGGGCTTTGCCACCACGCAGGCGGCCTATGAGGCGGCGGTTTTACCGCTGTTCGAGACGCTGGACTGGTTGGAGGAGCGGCTGAGGGAGAACCGGTTCCTGATGGGGGCGCGATTGACCGAGGCGGATTGGCGGCTGTTCACAACGCTGGTGCGGTTTGACGCGGTTTACCACGGGCATTTCAAATGCAACCGGCGCCGGATTGTCGATTACCCGTCGATCTGGGATTACACGCGCGCGCTTTATCAGGTGCCGGGGGTGGCCGAGACGGTGCGGATGGATCACATCACGCGGCATTACCATTACAGTCACGAGACCATCAATCCGCATCGCATTGAGCCGATCGGGCCGGAGCTGGATTTTGAGGCGGCGCATGGGCGCGGGGATGTGCGGCTTTAGCCGCTAGCTCGCCACGCGGCCATAGTGTTCGACCATGGCCAAGAGGTCATCTGGCGGCGCGTCCGACTGTACGAAAGCGCAGGCGTTGGGCAGGTGTTGAAAGATCGACCCGTCGGAAAAGAAGCTGGTATTGGTGACAGAGATCACCCGCGCGTGGGGCTGTTTGTAATTGGCGAAATCGGCGATGGCGATGGCGCTGCCTTCGGTGAGGACCAGATCAAGGATCAGGATGTCGAAGGTGGTTTGCTGTAAATGGGCGACCGCATCGGTTTGCCCCGTGGCGAGCCGGGTTTCGATACCGGCCCGTTCGAGGTGACGTTGCCATAGCTGTGCCAGTTCCGTTGCACTTTCGACAATCAGTGCCCGCATGTTCCACCTGTTCGTAATAGGCGCCCGGCCGCGCGACACATCGGCCCTAACTTTTGGGTCAAACCGATGGCGCTATGCGGTGAACACCGACGGCGTTATGGTTAACAGATTATCGAAAAAGCACAATGCGCATGGGATGTCTTGTCTCAATCGCTGAATTCCGGTTGAAGGGAGGCCGGATAGGATTGGGAAACGGCTATGATTGGGGCACGGGAATGACCACTTGGATTACGATTTGCGAGACCTGCAAACGCGAGGGTTGGGATGCGGAGCGTGATCGCGTCACCGATGGTGAGGTGCTGGCCGAGTTGATCGAAGCCGCGGCGGGCGATGTGGTCAAAACGCGGCGGGTGTCCTGCACCATGGGCTGTGAGCGGGCGTGCAATGTGATTGTGCAAGGGGCGGGCAAGATCGGCTATTCGCTGGGCAAGTTCGAGGCCACGGCTGAAGACGCGCGCGCCATTGTCGACTATGCCGAGATGCACGCAGGGAGCGACACCGGACAGGTGCCATTTCGCACGTGGCCGCAGGGGGTTAAGGGGCATTTCGTTTCACGGCATTTGCCGGTTCCAGAGATCGCGCCCGATACTGCGCCTGAGGCTGAGGCTGAATCCGAAACTGGGCGCGTTTCGGCGGCGGACCGCAGCACGTGACGCAAACGCGCGATCATGGCGGCGGGATCGACGCCGCGGTTGCGCGGTGGGGTGGCGCGCGGGAAGACTGGCTTGACCTGTCGACCGGGATCAACCCGGTGGCTTATCCGGTCGGGACCGTGCCCGCGGCGGCGTGGCTCGATCTGCCCGATGCCGCAGCAGAGGCGCGGCTGATCGCGGCGGCGCGGTCGTTTTGGGCGGTGCCGGAGGGTCTTGAGATCGTCGCGGCCTCTGGGGCGTCGGCGTTGATCGCGGCGCTGCCGGGTCTGCGCCCATCGGGGCGGGTCGAGATTGCGGGTCCGACATATAACGAGCATGAGGCGGCGTTTCGCGCAGGCGGCTGGGAGGTTGGCGGCGGCGGTGAGGCGAAGGTGATTGTGCATCCCAACAATCCCGACGGGCGCTGGTATCGACGCGAAGATTTGACCGCGCCCCTGATGGTGATTGACGAGAGCTTTGCCGATGTGGCGCCTGAACGCTCGCTGGTGGCGGACGCCGGGGCCGGGCGCATCATATTGAAAAGTTTCGGGAAATTTTGGGGTTTGGCGGGGGTTCGGCTGGGCTTTGCGATTGGCGGTGCGGATGACATTGCGGCGTTGCGGGCGCGGTTGGGGCCATGGGCGGTGTCCGGTCCGGCGTTGGAAATCGGGGCGCGGGCGTTGGAAGATATTGCATGGGCCGAGGCGACGCGTGCGCGGCTGAAACAAGACGCGGCGCGGTTGGATGCGTTGATGGTCAAGCAGGGCCGTTTGGTTGGCGGTTGCGCTTTGTTCCGGCTTTATGATGTGGGCGATGCAGCGGCGTTTCAGGCGCGATTGGCAGAGCGGCATATCTGGAGCCGGGTGTTTCCGTATTCCAAAAGCTGGGTTCGGCTTGGCTTGCCGGGGCCGGAGGGTTGGGCGCGGCTGGAGGCGGCGCTGTGAGCCTGCTGCTCGGCATGATTTTGGACGCGATTTTTGGCGAGCCGAAAGCGGTGTGGGACCGGGTGCCGCATCCCGCGGTGGTAATGGGGCGGGCCGTGGCGTGGTGCGATGAGCGGTTCAACCAAGGCGGTGCGCGGCGGTTGAAAGGCGTGGGCGTTATGGCGGCGCTTGTGCTTGGGGCTGCGCTTTTGGGCTGGGGGCTGGCGTGGTTCGGCTGGATCGTGGAGGCCGTGGTTGTGGCTGTCCTGTTGGCGCAGCGGTCGCTGGTGGAGCATGTGCGCGCTGTCGGCGACGCCTTGCGCATGTCGCTGAGCGAGGGGCGGCGGGCGGTGGCGCGCATCGTCGGGCGCGATGTTGCGAGCATGGACGAGGCGGCGGTGACGCGCGGCGCAATTGAAAGCGCGGCAGAGAATTTCAGCGATGGGGTCGCGGCGCCGGTGGTGTGGTTCCTGATCGCGGGGCTGCCCGGTCTGTTGGTCTATAAAATCACCAATACCGCCGACAGTATGATCGGCTATCGCACGGAAAAGCATGAGGAATTCGGCTGGGCTGCGGCGCGGTTTGATGATGTGTTGAATGTCATTCCGGCGCGGTTCAGCGCGGTGGTTTTTCTGTTGCTTGCAAGGCAGTTGGGCGCGTGGCGCGCGGTGGTGGCGGAGGCGCGCAAGCACCGCTCGCCCAATGCGGGCTGGCCAGAGGCGGCGATGGCGCGGGGGATCGGTGTGGCGCTGTCGGGGCCGCGGTCTTATGAGGGCGAAATGCGCGATTTCCCATGGGTGAACGGCGAAGGAGACCGCAGGCCGGGCCCGGCCGAGATCGACGCGGCCTGTGCGGTTTTGTGGCGGGCATGGGCGGTCTTGGTGGTTCTGGCGCTTGGGGTCTGGATTTTCTGACTGGTCGCGCGGAGTGGTTAACCCTATTGAAAGGGTCAAACGCTTAAAGGGTATAGCATGCGAATTCTGATGATGATTGCTTTTCTGCTCAGCGCCGGATCGGCGCAGGCGCAATGCGGCGGCAGTTTTAACGCCTTTGTGCAGGCGATGAAGCAGGAGGCGGTGGCCAAGGGCCATGCGCCCGACATGGTGAACGCCTTTTTCAACGGCGTGCGGCAGGATGGCAAAGTGCTCAAGGCCGACCGGGCGCAGGGCGTGTTTCAGATGGATTTCACCAGTTTTGCACGGCGGTTGATCAGCTCGGGCCGGTTGAACAAGGGCCGTCAGATGTCGCGCAAATACGACAGCGTTTTTAAGGTGATTGAGAAGCGATACGGCGTGTCGCGTGGGGTGCTTTTGGCGTTTTGGGCGTTTGAGACCGATTACGGCGGTTATCAGGGCGATTTCAACACGCGCAACGCTTTGGTGACGCTGGCGCATGATTGCCGCCGGCCGGAGTTGTTTCGCCCGCAAGTGTTTAGCGCGATTGAGCTTTTTGAGCATGGAGATTTCTCGCCGTCGCGCACCACCGGGGCTTGGGCCGGGGAGATCGGGATGGTGCAGATGCTGCCGCGCGATATCCTTGAAAACGGGGTGGATGGCGATGGCGACGGGCATGTGCGGCTGAAAACGTCGGCACCGGACGCGTTGATGTCGGGGGGCAAGATGTTGCAAAGCCTCGGCTGGCGCGCGGGAGAACCGTGGCTGCAGGAGGTTGTTGTGCCGGATTCGCTGGATTGGTCAAAAACCGGATTGCAGACGCAATTGCCGGCGGCGGAATGGGCCGCGATGGGCGTGAAGGCGCGGTCAGGTGCGTTAAGCCAAGGGTTGCCTGCGTCGATTATCCTGCCACAGGGGCGCAAGGGACCGGCGTTTATCGCCTATCCGAATTTTCGGGTTTATTTTGAGTGGAACCAGAGTTTCACCTATGTTCTGACGGCGGCTTATTTTGCCAACCGGCTGGAAGGCGGGGCGGTATTTGATGCGGGTCGCCCGGAGGCGGGGCTGTCCGGTAGCGAGATGAAGCAGCTGCAGCGCAAATTGGCGGAACGTGGGTATGACGTGGGCAAGTTTGACGGGATTTTGGGCGCGGGCACGCGGGCTGCGGTGCGTGATGTTCAGCAGAAGTTGGGGATGCCTGCCGACGCTTGGCCGACGAAAGCGTTGCTTGGGAAGTTATAGGTTGGGGCGTTGCCGGCGGCGTAATCGTTGCGCAGTCTTGGGGAGCGGCTGAAGGGTGGAGCTCAACAGAAAGCTAGCCATCGGAGTGTGGTGATCGGTTTGGTCAGCAAATTGGTGTTGCAGCTGATGCGTCAGTGCATAGTCCGGTGAGGCCGAACCTGCTCTAGGCCGCTGTTTTAAAAGGGATAACTTTGGGGAAAGAGCGTCGGGATGATCATTCTCAGAGTTGACGTCGCGAGAATGACCATCCTTTTTTCGGCACTTTGTTCGCTCAAAACCCGCTCACTACGTTTCGCCATGATGACGCGTGATTTGAACTGGGTGAGAGCGATTGGATTTGGCCTTAGTTAACCACTCACCGAGGCCAAGCCGGCGTCGAGAGCGGTAAGGATGGTTTGGACATCCGCGGACGTCAGCACCAAAGGCGGCGACAGGATGATGTTGGGGCCGGAGACGCGCACCATCGCACCGGCGCGGTAAGCTTCTTCCTGAATCGCGTTGATGGTGCCTTTGTCGATCGCGGCCTTGGTGGCGCGGTCGGAGACGAGCTCCATCGCGCACATCAGCCCGTGACCACCGCGCACATCGCCGATTTGGTCGTATTTTGATTGCAGCGCGAGCAGGCCGTCGAAGAGTTCCTTGCCACGGGCGGCGGCGTTTGTGGGCACGTCGAGGCGTTTGGTTTCGGCCAGGCAAGCGAGCGCGGCGGCGGCGCCCACCGGGTGGCCGGAATAGGTGTAGCCGTGGCCGATGGCGGCTTTGCCGGTCTCGTCCTTTTCAAAAGTTTCGACAACGCTTTCGGCGATCATCACCGCGCCGAAGGGGAAATACCCGTTGGTGATGGCCTTGGCGGTGCACATCATGTCGGGCTGCACCCCCCAATGGCGCGAGCCGGTCCATGAGCCGGTCCGACCAAAGGCGGTGATGACCTCGTCAGCGATCAGGAGGATGCCGTTTTTCGAGCAAATCTCGCGCACGCCGGGCATGAAGCTTTCGTTCGGCGGGATAACGCCACCAGCGCCGAGGATCGGCTCCATGATGAAGGCGGCGATGGTGCCTGCACCCTGAAACGCGATCTCGTCTTCGAGGGCGGAGAGACAGAGTTGGGCGAGCTTTTCGGGGTCGGTTTCGTTGAAGGGATTGCGATAGGTATAGGGCGCGGGGATGTGGTGACATCCGGCGAGGAGCGGCTCGTACGCGGTGCGGAAATTGGCGTTGCCATTGACCGAAGCGCCGCCGAAATGGGTGCCGTGATAGCCCTTTTTCAGCGAGAGAAACTTGGTGCGCGCCGACTCGCCTCGGATCTTGTGATATTGCCGCGCAAGGCGGAGGGCGGTTTCGACTGAGTCAGAGCCGCCAGAGGTATAGAACGCGCGGGTGAGCCCGTCGGGGGCGAAGAAATCGCGCAGTTCCTCGGCCAGTTCGATGACGCAATCATTCGAGGTGCCGCGGAAGATCGAGTAGTAGGGCAGGCGGTCAAGCTGGGCCGAGATGGCGTCCTTGATCGGCTGGCAGGAGAAGCCGAGGTTGACGTTCCAGAGGCCGCCGACGCCGTCAACAACGCTGTGGCCGTCGACATCGGTGATCTTCACGCCTTCGGCGCCGGTCACGATGGTGGGCGGGTTGGCGAGACTGTCCGCCGGGTGCGCCATCGGGTGCCAGAGGGAGCGTGCGTTCTTTTCTTTGAGGAAGTTGCCGTCTTTCATGAGGTGTCTCCGTTATTGGATGTCGAGCAGGCGGAGGGCTTGCTCATAGCTGTTGCCCGGATGGGCGACGTCAAAGTGAATCGAAGGCAGGCCTATGGCCGTGGCTCCGGCGATGTTGCGGGCCTGATCATCGACAAAAACGCAGGCGGATGCAGGGAGGCCGAGTTGGTCGAGCGCGTCCTGATAGGCGCGGGGGTCGGGTTTGAGGATGCCGGTATGGGTGGCATCGACGATCACCTCGAAGTCCGCGAGGAAGGGGAGTTTGTCGCGGAAATCCGCGCCATAAAACAGGTCAAGCTCGTTCGAGAGGATGGCGAGGCGGATGCCGTTCGCCTTGCAGGTGGCGATGGTTTCGCGGAATTCGGGGCGGATGACGGCATCGGGGTCGGCACCACGGGCGGCGCGCACGAATTGGCTCATCCCGGTCCATTTTTCACCGACGAGGGCGGCGACCTCTTGGGTGCGGGCGAGCCAGTAGTCGCGCTCGGAGATCTTGTCGGCCTGCATGTCCTGCCAGAGCGGATCGGTGTCGGGCGCGAAGGGGCCGCGCCAGTCGAGCGAGCCTGCGGGCAACCCGAGCGCGCGTTCGGTCAGGTCATGGGTTTCAAACAAAGTGCGGCTTATCACGCCGCCGAAATCGAGGATCAGGGCGCGGTTTGTCATACGGCGTCTTCTTCATAGTTGAACGTTTCGGGGAGAAAGCCGCCCGAAAGGCGGGTGAACCGGGGCGCGTGTTTGCGCAGGGCCGAAATGATGCGGGCGCGGTGGTCGGGGGTCATGCGCACGGTTGGGGCGGCCACGGCGATGGCCCCGACCACGCGGCAGGAGACATCAAACACCGGCATAGCGTGAGAATGCACATCGTCTTCGAAGCCACCGACGCTTTCGGCGATGCCGGTGCGGCGGATCTGATCGAGCCTTTGGCGGAGCGCGTTGGGGTCTGTCACGGTGTGCTTTGTGTGGCGTTCAAGCGGGCCGGAGAGCACAGCGTCGACGATTTCGGGAGGCGAAAACGCGAGGACAGCGAGGCCCGAGCTTGTGGCGTGAAGGGTCAGGAATTCGGCGTCGCCCATGGTGACGCGGGTGCCATGTTGCGCGGAATAGGCATAGGCAATCGCGGTGAGGCGACCGTTTTGCATCATCGAGAAGTGCGAGGTTTCATCGGTATCGGCGGAAAGATCGCCAAGCACCCGGTCCGCCAGATCACGCAAAGGCACGGCGGCTTCGCGCAATGCCGCGAGGCGCAAAAACGCCGGACCCAAGCGGTATTCACGCGCCGATCCGGCCTGTTCGACGAAGCCCTGCTCTTGCATTTCGCTTAGGAGGCGATGCACCGTTGCCTTGTTGAGTCCGCTTAGCCGTGCCATCTCGCTCAGCCCGATCGTGCTCTGCGATCGGTTGAAAAAGTTTAGCAAAGACAGGGCTTTGGCGACGGTTCCCATGGGGTGTTTGGTGCCTCTTTTCTGTGCGGTGACGCCGGGTGGGCGGAGTGAAATTGGTTCACGTGTTAAAATTCTTGACAGACTCGGCCGGGGTCTGTCAATCTGTTTTAGAACCGATGGTTCAAATAATGAACCAGCATAAGTTTGGTCGAAGACAGGGAGATTGACAGATGAAGACGAAAACACTTTTGGGCGGAGCGCTGGCTCTTGCGATGACGGCTTTGGGGGGCGCGGCGATTGCCGATTACCCGGAAAAGCCGGTGAATTTTATCGTGCCGTGGCCTCCGGGTGATCTGGAAGATGTTCTGACGCGGATGATCGCGGAAGACTTCCAGAAGGAATATGGCGTTGCAGCAGCCGTGGTGAACAAGCCCGGCGGCGGCGGTGGGCCGTTCCCCGGTGCCATCGAAGTGGCAAACGCCCCGGCGGATGGCTATACCATCGGATCGTTCGTGATCGGTGTGCCGGTGGTGGGCCACCAGATCGGGATTGACGATCTGTCCCCGGCCAAGTTTGAGCCGCTGGGCATTTTCCTGACCTATCCGTTCGTGATTGCGACCAAGGGCGACGCGCCTTACAGCAACATGAAGGAACTGGCCGCTTATGCGAAAGAAAACGATGTTGTGCTGGGCCATTTTGGTGACCCGCTGACGCCGACGCAGGTGACCAAGGCGATGGCCGTGAACATGGGGTTTGAGTGGGGCAGCGACGCGGCGTTTGACGCGCTGGATTGCAACACGCTGGCCAGTGGCGACGCGGATGTCATCAACACCACGTTGCAATTGATCCTGCCGTGCCTTGATGACGTGAAGGTTCTGGTTTCGATCACCGATCAGCGTATCCCGCTGGTGCCTGATGCGCCGACCGCGGGCGAGGTGGATAAGAGCCTTGATATTGCGCTGTGGAACGGATTGTTCGTCACCAAGGACACGCCGCAGGACGTGCGCGACAAAATCATCGCCGTGGCCCAGAAAACCGTGATGAGCGACCGCGCCCAAGCGATTGCCAAGGAGACCGGTGCGCAGGTTTATTGGCAGAACGCGGCCGACAGCACGGGCCGGATCGCAAAGGACATCGAGACGGTAAAACGGATCGAAGGTCTGTTGGAATAAGACCTGTGATAGGATTGGCCGGGCGGGTGACTTGCCCGGCCTTTCTTTGCCTGCAGATGGTTGGGGACATGAGGACATGAGCAGCGAAGACGAACGCAGGTTCAAATGGCCGATCCGCGGCCAGTTGTTGTTTGCGCTGGTGTTTCTGGTCGCGGCCCTTTTGCTGTTGAGCCAGTTGGGAAGCGAAACCAAATGGGTGAAGCGGACCAAGTTTTTCGCCCAGCCGCGTTTTTGGCCCGGGGTGGCGGTGGGCGGCATGGTGCTGTTTTCGGTGCTGCATCTGTGGCGATTGCCGCGCAAGCGGTTCAAGACACCGGACTTTGTGGAATGGCGGATTTGGTTTTATGCCATCGAGTGGGTTCTTTGGTTTCTGGTTTATGTGGCGGTTGTGCCGATCGTGGGATACCTGCCGACGACTGTGGGTTTCGTGATGCTTTTGGCGTGGCGCGTGGGGTATCGCAGCAAGAAGATGCAGTGGATTTCTGCCGGGTTTGGCGTGGCTGTGGTGCTGGTGTTCAAGACCTTTTTGCAAGTGAAGATCCCCGGTGGCGCGCTTTATGAATACCTCCCGGATGCGTTGCGTTCGGTGATGATTTTGAACTTCTGAGGGCGGTATGGAGCTTCTTTCTTCAGCGACAGAAATTCTTGCGCGGTGGGACGTGGTTTTGGCCCTGTTGGTGGGGTCAATTGGCGGTGTCCTGATCGGGGCGGTGCCGGGGGTTGGCCCGGCGGTGGCGATTGCGATTCTGTTGCCGGCGACGTTCAGCATGGACCCGATTGTGGGGCTGACTGTGCTGTTGGGCATTTACGGCTCGTCCATGTATGGCGGGGCGATCCCGGCGATTTTGATCAACACGCCGGGGACGGCGGTGAACGCGCTGACCACCTATGACGGCTATCCGATGACCTCACGCGGGGAGGCGCGCAGGGCTTTGAGTCTGGCCTATTCGGCGTCGTTCTTTGGCGGGGTGTTTTCGGTTATCTGCCTTATCCTGTTTGCGCCGGTGCTGGCCAAAGTCGCGCCGATGTTTGGCAGTCGGGAGATTTTCCTTGCTGCGCTGTTGGGCTTGATCCTCGTTGTGATCGCGCATCGCGGGCAGAGCCTTATTGCGGCGGCTTTGGCGAGTTTCGGGATTTTTCTGCACACTGTCGGGCTGGAGCCGGTGAAGCTGTCCAAACGCTATACGTTTGATCAAAGCTGGTTGAGCAGCGGTGTTGATTTGATCGTCGTGGTGCTGGGGCTTTTTGCGATCAGTCAGGCGATTTACCTGTTGCAGGGTGAGGATGAAAAAGTCCGCCTGACCAAGCTGCACGGGGGCATGTTTCAGGGTCTGCGCGAGTTGGGGCGGCATCCGCGCGTGGCGGGGGTGTCTGCCAGCTTTGGCGTGGTGATGGGGATGATCCCCGGCGTGGGCGAGTTTACCGCGCAGTTTTTGAGTTACACCTATGCGCAGCGGACCTCGAAGCGCCCCGAGGATTTCGGCCACGGGTCGAGCGAGGGGTTGATCGCGGCGGAGACCTCGAACAACGCGGTGCCTGCGGCGGCGATGGTGCCCTTGCTGGCGTTGGGCATTCCGGGTGAGGCCCTGACCGCGATGATGCTGTCGGTTTTCTATGTGCACAACGTGGTGCCGGGGCCGCAGCTGTTCCAGAACGACATGCCGTTTGTCGTGGCGCTTTATCTGGCGCTGTTGATCCTGAATGTGCTGGTTCTGGTGTTCCTGTTGTTTGCCTCTGGCCAGTTGATCAAGGTGGTGAAAATCCCCAACCGCTTTCTTGGGGTGGGGATCCTGACGCTGAGTTTTGTGGGTGTTTACTCCCTACGCAACTCCTTCACGGATTGCCTGATTGCGGCCTGTTTCGGGGTGTTCGGCTTTGTGCTTAAACGCCTGTCGATCCCGGCGGTGCCGATCGTGCTGGGCATGGTGTTGGGCGGGATCATGGAAGTGAAGCTGCGCGCCGGGATGGCGCGAGTGAAAACCCCGTATGACTTTATTGATCGTCCGATTGCGATGATCTTGTTTTTGATGATCCTCGCCGTTCTGGCGCTGCACATTCGATATGTGCTGGGCGAGCGGCGAAAACGCAAGGAGTTGAAATGGCAGAGCAAGCGAGCATCGACGCGCTTCGGAAATCAGATGTTCCGGCGCAGAGATTATTTATCGACGGAACGTGGCAAAAGGGTGCGGGAGAACCGCTCGAAATACACTCCCCGATCGACGGACAAACGCTAACCACGCTGGAGCGGGCAACGGCGGAAGATGTGGGCCGTGCCACTGCGGCGGCGCGGCGTGCGTTCGAGGATGGGCGGTGGTCCGGCTTGGCCCCGGCGGCGCGCAAGAAGGTGTTGCACCGGATTGCCGACATCATCGAGGAACGCGCGCTTGAGCTGACTGTTCTGGGCGTGCGCGACAATGGCACCGAGATCAACATGGCGTTGAAGGCCGAGGCCGGGTCAGCGGCAGGGACATTCCGTTATTATGCCGAGGCGTTGGACAAGATTTACGGGGAGATCGCGCCGACCGCGCCGGGGATCTTGGGCCTTGTCCACAAGGAGCCGGTGGGCGTTGTGGGCGCGATTGTGCCGTGGAATTTCCCGCTGATGATCGGCGCTTGGAAGCTGGCCCCCGCTCTGGCGGCGGGCAATTCGGTGGTGTTGAAACCGGCTGAGACGGCGTCACTCTCGCTGCTCAAACTGGCGGAATATTGCGCCGAGGCCGGCCTGCCCGATGGGGTGTTGAACGTGGTCACAGGCGATGGTGCGGTGACCGGAGAGGCCTTGGGGCTGTCGATGGATGTCGATATTCTTGTGTTCACCGGATCGGGCGGTGTCGGGCGGCGGTTGCTAGAGTATTCGGCGCGCTCGAACCTCAAGCGGGTGTATCTTGAGCTGGGGGGCAAGTCGCCGAACGTGGTGTTTGGCGACGCGCCTGACCTTGAGCAGGCGGCGAAAGTGTCGGCGATGGGAATTTTCCGCAATTCGGGGCAGGTTTGTGTGGCCGGGTCGCGGTTGTTGGTCGAACGCTCGGTTCATGACGAATTCGTCGCGGCGGTGTCGCGCCATACCAAGGCGTTGAAAGTGGGTGATCCGCTCGACCTTGGGAGTGATATCGGGGCGGTCAATTCGCTGCGACAGTTGGAGGGCAATCTGGGATTTGTCGAAACGGCACAGGCCGAAGGGGCGGAACTTGCGCTGGGCGGAAGCCGGACTTTGGAGAGCACGGGGGCTATTACATGGAGCCAACCGTTCTGACCGGGGTGAAGCCAGGCGATAGGGTGTTCCAGCAGGAAGTGTTCGGCCCGGTTTTGGCGGTGACGCCGTTTGAGGGCGAAGACGAGGCGCTTGCCCTTGCCAATGGCACCGACTTTGGTTTGGCCGCGGGCGTGTGGACCGGAAATCTGAGCCGGGCGCACAAGATGGTGGCGGGCATCCGTGCCGGTGTGGTGCATGTGAACACCTATGGCGGGCCGGATAATACGGTGCCGTTGGGCGGCGTGAAGCAATCGGGCAATGGCCATGACAAGTCGCTTCATGCGATGGAGAAATACATGGATCTGAAAACAGCATGGATGCAGTTGTGACCGAAACTCTACTCGACCGCCGCGAGCGGCTTTTGGGCCCGCGAATGACCACGTTTTATGAGGAGCCTGTGCATTTGGTGCGCGGGCTTGGCACCAAAGTGTGGGACGTGGAGGGGCGCGAATTCCTCGATTGTTATAACAACGTGCCGCATGTGGGCCATTGCCACCCCAAGGTGGTTGAGGCGATCTGCAAGCAGGCGGGGACGCTGAACACCCACACGCGGTATCTGCATGACGGGATCGTGACCTATGCCGAGGATCTGACAAGCACGTTTGCGGACCCGTTGAATGCGATGATGTTCACCTGCACCGGGTCTGAGGCGAACGACATTGCGTTGCGTATGGCGCGCGCGGTGACGGGCAAAACGGGGGTGATCGCGACCGATCATACCTATCACGGGAACACGATGGCGGTGAGCCAGCTGAGCTGTACCAACCCGCCGCCGGACCGTTGGGACACTGTAGAATTTGTGCCCGCGCCGGACAGCTATCGACCGATGAGCGGCGAGGTTTGGGCCGGGCATGTGCGCGATGCAATCAAGCGGTTGGAGGCCAAGGGTCACGGGCTTTCGGCGCTGATTATCTGTCCGTTTTTTGCCAATGAGGGCTTTCCCGATTTGGAAGCTGGTTGGGTGCGCCCGGCGATTGAGGCCGTGCGCGCCGCGGGCGGCGTTGTGATTGCCGACGAGGTGCAGCCGGGTTTTGGCCGCTTGGGCACACATTTCTGGGGTCATGAAAAGGCCGGGTTCCTGCCCGACATCGTGAGCCTAGGCAAACCGATGGGCAATGGTCATCCGGTCGCTGGCGTGGTGACAAGCCGTGCCGTGATGGAAGCATTTCGCGATACGTTTCGTTATTTCAACACCTTTGGCGGCAACCCGGTGAGCATGGCCGCGGCGCAAGCGGTGTTGGATGTGATCCGCGACGAAGGATTGCAGGAAAACGCGCGGGTTGTCGGGGATTATGCCCGCGAGGGGCTGCGCAATTTGGCCGAAAAACACCCTGTGATCGGCGATGTGCGCGGCTCGGGGTTGTTCTTTGGTGCCGAGCTGGTTTTGGATCGAGAGACCAAGGCGCCGGCGACCGAGTTTACCAAGAAGGTCGCCAATGCGGTTAAGGCCAAGGGCGTTTTGATGAATTTCCTTGGCGTGCATTACAATGTTCTCAAGATGCGCCCGCCGTTGGTGTTTTCGCGTGAGGATGCCGACCGGATGCTGGGTGCCGTTGATGAGGCGCTGGGCGAGGTGCCCCTTGCTTGAGGCGGCGCGGGAGGCGGCGGCCCTCTGGGGGCTAGGTGATGCGCCAATAGAGTTGGCGGCGCAGCGTGAGAACGTGGTGTTTCGCGTCGGCGCGTCCGGGGGCGACTGGGCGTTAAGGTTTCATCGGCCGGGCTATCGCGACGAAGGGCAGTTGACGTCGGAGTTGCAATGGCTGGCGGCGCTGGCCAATGGGGGCGTGCGCGTGCCTGCGCCCAAACCCGCGCTGAGCGGGGCGCTGATCCAGCGGCAGGGCGATCATATGGTCGATATGCTGGAATGGATGCCGGGGCGCCCCTTGGGCAAGGCCGGGTCGTTGGACCGTGTGACGGACCGGGTGGGGTTTTGCCGCGCCTTGGGAACGGCGATGGCACAGCTGCATGGCGTGTCGGATGAATGGCCGCGCCCGATGGGATTTTCGCGCCCCGCGTGGGACCGCGCCGGCTTGCTGGGCGAGCGCCCGCTCTGGGGGCGGTTTTGGGAGCATCCGGCGCTGTCGGACGGCGAGCGTGATCTGCTGTTGGAGGTGCGCGAAAAGGCGGATGCGGCGCTTGCCGGGATCGAGGGAGATGCGGATTACGGGCTGATCCATGCGGATTTGATCAGTGAAAACATGCTCTTTGACGATGCCGAGCCGGACGCCGGGGTCGCGTTGATCGACTTTGACGATGGTGGGTTCGGGTTTCGGGATTTCGAGCTGGCCACGTTTCTATTGCGCTTTACCGAGGCTGCGGATTACCGCGAATTGCGGGCGGCGATGTGTGAGGGGTATCGCGTGCGGCGCAGGGTTAGGCCCGAGCAGCTTGACCTGTTTATCCTGCTCCGAGCGTTGACCTATCCCGGATGGATCATGGACCGCTTGGGCGAGCCGGGGAGCGAAGAACGCTCGTCGCGGGCGATTGCAACGGCGCTGCGCGAGGCGCGGCGCTGGCTGGAGACGTAAGGGAGGCCAGACATGGCGGATACAAAAACGATCCTGGTGATCGGCACCTATGACACCAAAGACGACGAATTGGGGTATCTGGCGGCGTGCATCAAAGGGCAGGGCGGCAAGGTTTTGTCGATGGATGTAAGCGTGTTGGGCGACCCGAGCCAGCCGACGGATTATTCCAAACACGCCGTCGCCGAAGCGGGCGGGTCGAGCATCAAGGCGGCGATTGACAGCGGTGATGAGAACCACGCGATGCAGATCATGGCGGCGGGCGCGGCGGCGCTGACGCTCAGGCTATATCGCGAAGGGTTGATTGACGGGGTGATCGCGCTCGGTGGGTCGATGGGGACCGATCTTGCGCTGGACGTCTGTGCGGCGTTGCCTTTGGGGGTGCCGAAATACGTGGTTTCGACCGTGTCGTTCAGCGCAATGTTACCGCCGGAACGGATGGCGCCGGACATTCAGATGATCCTTTGGGCTGGCGGGCTTTACGGGTTGAATTCGGTCTGCAAAGCATCGCTGAGCCAAGCCGCGGGAGCGGTGTTGGGGGCGGCGAAAGCGGTAGAAAAGCCGCGCTTTGACAGGCCGTTGATCGGCATGACCTCGTTCGGGAAAACCGTTTTGCGCTATATGGTGAGCCTGAAACCGGCGTTGGAAGACCGCGGCTTTGAGGTGGCGGTGTTTCATGCGACGGGCATGGGCGGGCGGGCGTTTGAAGGGCTTGCCGCCGAGGGCGTTTTTGCCTGTGTTTTCGATTTCGCGCCGCAGGAGGTGGTGAACCATCACTTTGGATCGAGCATCACAGCAGGGGCGGACCGAATGACCAATGCGGGGGCGCAAGGCGTGCCGCAGATCGTTGCGCCGGGGTGTTATGACCTTGTGGATTTCGTGACGTGGCAAGAGCCGCCAGAACGGCTGAGCGATCGACCGACGCATGCGCATAACCGGCTTCTTACCTCGGCGGTGATCGACGCAGACGAGCGCCGCGAGGTGGCGCGTGTGATCTGCGAAAAACTGAGCGGCGCCAAGGGGCCGGTGAAGATTTTGCTGCCGCTTGAGGGCTGTAACGAGTGGGACCGCGAAGGCGCGGATTTGCATGACGCTGCAGGGCTGGCCGCGTTTTGCGAAGAAATGCAGAGCGCCTGCCCGGCGAA
The DNA here is from genome assembly GCA_025916135.1 of Rhodobacteraceae bacterium D3-12. Lineage (NCBI taxonomy): Bacteria > Pseudomonadati > Pseudomonadota > Alphaproteobacteria > Rhodobacterales > Roseobacteraceae > Phycobium > Phycobium rhodophyticola. Next base: position 463,157 of record CP104793.1, read on the forward strand.
TGCGGGGTTGCAAGCGTTGGATTGTCATATCAATGACGCTGCGTTTTGCGAAGCCGCGCTGAGCGTATTTGACGCTTGGGTGGCTGATGGGACGCTCAAGACCTAGGGCTGCCCTCTTGACCTTCGAGGTGAACAAGGCTTCCTTTTGAATGCCAAGAGGAGAGGCCCAAATGACCACATCGCGTATTCCCGGTTTTCACAACCTGACCCGCAGCGACCGGCTTGCCAAAATAGCCGAAGCCGCCGGGTTGACGGCGCAAGAGGTGGCGCATCTGGAGGCGAGTGCCGCGCATGACGGGGCGTTGGCCGATAACCTGTCGGAGAACGTGATTTCGGTCATGGCGGTGCCATTGGGCGTGGCGACCAACCTGATCGTGGACGGGCAGGAGGTGTTGGTGCCGATGGCAACCGAGGAAAGCTCGGTCATTGCGGCGGTGTGCAATGGGGCGCGCGCGTGCCGTGCAACGGGGGGCGTGACGACGCAGGCGGATGACCCCTGCATGATCGCGCAGGTGCAGCTTACCGGGTTGACCGATCTTGAGGCCGCGCAGGCCAAGATTGAGGCGCGCAAGGCGGAAATCACCGGGATTTGTGACAGTTGTGATCCGATGCTGCTAAAGCTTGGCGGCGGGTTTCGCGATCTTGATGTGCGGATTGCCGGGCCGTTTGTGGTGGTTCACCTGATCGTTGATGTGCGCGATGCAATGGGCGCAAATGCGGTGAACACCATGGCCGAGCGGCTGGCGCCCAAGCTGGAGGAATGGACCGGTGGCAAGGTGGGGTTGCGCATCCTGTCGAACCTTGCCGATCGGCGATTGATGCGCGCCCATGCGGTTTGGAGTGCCGAGGAGATCGGAGCGGCGGCGGTGGCCGGTATTTGCGCCGCGTGGGAGTTTGCCTTTCACGACCCTTACCGCGCGGCGACCCATAACAAGGGGATCATGAACGGTGTGTCCGCCGTGGCGCTGGCCACAGGCAATGACAGCCGCGCGTTGGAGGCGGGGGCGCATGCCTTTGCCGCCAAGGATGGTTATGGCCCGCTGACCCGTTATTCCAAAACGCCTGCGGGTGATTTGATGGGCGAGATCGAATTGCCGATGCCGGTGGGGATTGTTGGCGGGGCGACACGGGTGCATCCGACGGCGCAGGCCTGTCTTAAAATCATGGGGGCCGAGACGGCGGACCGCTTGGGGCGGGTGGTTGCGGCTGTGGGGCTGATCCAGAATTTCTCGGCTTTGCGGGCCTTGGCGGGAGAGGGGATCCAGCGCGGGCACATGGGGCTTCATGCGCGTAACGTGGCGATTGCGGCGGGGGCCGAGGGCTCGGAGATCGACCGGATTGCCGCCGCATTGATAGAACGCGGTGAGGTGCGCGAGGACGTGGCGCGTGAGCTTCTAGGGTAAGATGTTCGCCGCGAGGTGGCGAATTCTTTCAAAGAATTCGGGCCGAAATCCGCGACGGATTTCGGTGCCTCAAACGAATTGCTCGCGGATTAGCCGTTCTTCCAAGCCGTGGCCGGGGTCGAATAGCAGCCGGTGTTCGATGGTCGGCTCTGAGCGGATTTCGACTGTTTGCACATAGAGCACCGATCGGGAGTCCGCGTCGGCCATGACGGGGCGTTTCTCGGGCTGTTGCACGTCGATGCGCACTTCGGCCGCCTTGGGCAGCAACGCGCCACGCCAGCGGCGGGGCCGGAAGGGGGCAATCGCCGTCAGGGCCAGAACGTCCGATCCGATGGGCAGGATCGGGCCGTGGGCAGAGTAGTTATAGGCGGTCGAGCCGGCGGGTGTGGACACGAGCGCGCCGTCACAGACCAGCTCCTCCATCCGCAGCCTTCCATCGACGGTGATCTTGAGCTTGGCCGCCTGCGGGCCCATACGCAACAAGGATACCTCGTTGATCGCCAAGGCTTCGTGAACCGATCCATCGCCACGGGTGGCACGCATCGAGAGCGGGTTAATCACCGTTTCTTCGGCATTGGCGAGGCGTTCGGGCAAGTCGGCTTCGGCGTATTCGTTCATCAGAAAGCCGACGGTGCCGCGGTTCATGCCATAGACCGGCGCATTATTGCCTTGGGTGCGGTGCAGCGTGTGCAGCATAAAGCCATCTCCGCCAAGGGCGACGATGACATCGGCGTTGCTTTCGTCACAATCACCATAGCGCCCGACAAGCGCCGCATGGGCGGTTCGGGCGACGGGCGCGTCGGAGGCGGCAAAGGCGATTTTCAAGCTCATGCGCAAAGTTTCCAATAGGCGGCGCAGCGGGCCAATGGGCCGCGCTTGTCTTTCACCTGCACGATGATTGCCGCGCTGGCAAGTGGAAGTGTCGGAAACAGGGCTTTCAGAGCCCACCGCTTTGCCGTAAATCAACGCCAAAGGCCCATGCGCCCCACTGACTGACGGAGAGAGATCACATGTCCAACCCAGGTTTTTTCACCGAAGAGCTTGCCAGCCGCGACCCCGAGATTGCCAAGGCAATTGATCAGGAGCTTGGTCGTCAACGCGACGAGATCGAGCTTATCGCGAGCGAGAACATCGTTTCCTCTGCTGTGATGGAGGCGCAAGGCTCGGTTATGACCAACAAATACGCCGAAGGTTATCCCGGTCGGCGCTATTACGGTGGGTGCCAATATGTTGATATTGCTGAAAACCTTGCCATTGATCGCGCCAAGGAGCTGTTTGGATGTGACTTTGCCAACGTGCAGCCCAACTCTGGCTCGCAGGCGAACCAAGGGGTCTATCAGGCGCTGCTCAAACCCGGTGATACGATCCTTGGTATGAGCCTTGATGCCGGTGGGCATTTGACCCACGGCGCGCGCCCGAACCAGTCGGGCAAGTGGTTCAACGCCGTGCAATACGGCGTGCGGCAGCAAGACAACCTGCTCGATTACGAACAGGTGGCGGCATTGGCCAAGGAACATCAGCCAAAATTGCTGATCGCGGGCGGCTCGGCCATTCCGCGCCAGATTGATTTTGCCAAGATGCGCGAGATTGCCGACAGCGTTGGCGCGCTTCTTCACGTTGATATGGCCCATTTCGCGGGCCTTGTTGCCGCGGGAGAGCATCCAAGCCCGTTCCCGCATGCGCATGTTGTTACGACGACAACGCATAAAACCCTTCGGGGGCCGCGTGGGGGGATGATCCTCACAAATGATGAAGATATCGCTAAGAAGGTGAACTCCGCGATTTTCCCCGGCATTCAGGGCGGCCCGTTGATGCATGTCATCGCCGGCAAGGCCGTGGCCTTTGGCGAGGCGCTGCGCCCCGATTTCAAAGACTATGCCAAGGCGGTGATCGCCAATGCGCAGGCGATGGGCGATCAGCTGATGAAGGGGGGCTTGCGCTGGTGACCGGTGGCACGGACACCCATGTTTTGCTGGTTGATCTGCGCCCCAAGGGCGTTAAGGGCAACGCCACCGAAAAGGCGCTGGGCCGGGCGCATATCACCTGCAACAAGAACGGTGTGCCGTTTGACCCGGAAAAGCCGACCGTGACCAGCGGTGTGCGGCTCGGTTCGCCCGCAGGCACGACCCGCGGTTTTGGTGAGGCAGAGTTCCGCCAGATCGCCGATTGGATCATCGAGGTGGTCGACGGGCTGGCCGAGAATGGCGAAGAGGCCAACGCCGAGGTCGAGGCCAAGGTCAAAGCCGAGGTCGCCACGCTTTGCGCGCGCTTCCCGCTCTATCCAGAGTTGTGAGTTATTGGGTGGGCCGCGCGCCCGTCTAAAGAGATTGGAAGGGTCATCGCCTTGGGCGGTGGCCTTTTTCTTTGCCGCGGCGTAGCGTGCGGGCGAGTCCAAGGAGAGTAACGCAGATGCCATTGATTTCAGACGATCTTTTGTCACAGATTCGGGCGCGATTTGCGCATGTTGATAGCGATCCGTTTCAGGGTGAGAGGGTGTTTTTTGAGAATGCCGGTGGGGCGTTGACCCTGAAATCGGTGGTGGAAACCTCGGGGTTTTATGCTGCGATCCCTGACAATCAGGGGCGCGATAATGTGGCTGCGCATCGCTTGGTTGCGGTGATTGAAAAGGCGCGCTCGGACATGGCGGAGATGATGAACGCGCCGGGGGGGCAGTTTTTTATGGGCGAAAGCGGGACCGAATTGTTGTTCCGTTTGATTTCGGCGGCATGCCTTGGTGCGGGGGCCGGGCGGGTGTTGGGGTCAACGCTTGAACATCCCGCATCGCGGAGCGCGGCGGCGCGCTGGGCTGGCATCGCAGGGCAGGCGCATGTGCTTGTAAACCATGACGATTCTACGGGCACGGTCGGGGTCGAGCATTACCTGTCCGAGATCACGTCGGACACGGTGGTGGCCACGATCCTGCACACCTCTCCGGTGACGGGCATGACGGTGGATGCGGGCGCGATTGCCGCGGCGATCCGCGAGAAAGCGCCGGAGTGTTTCATCATCGTCGATGGCATCCAGCATGCCGCGCATGGGGCGATTGATCTGGCGGCTTTGGGGGTCGATGGCTATGTGATTTCGCCTTACAAGATGTTCTCGCGGCACGGGTTTGGCTTGGCTTGGGTGTCGGACCGTCTGGCCGCGCTGCCGCATAATAACCTGTTGAAAGGGCCTGAGAAAAACTGGGAAATGGGCACGCGGGATACGGGGGCTTATGCAACGCTATCGGATGTGGCGGACTATCTCGATTGGCTTGGCGGTGAAGTGTCGGAGGCGAGCGATCGCGCCGGGCGGATCAGGGCGGCGGGCGTGGCGATACATGAGCACGAAAAGCGGTTGACCGATGCGATGCTGCAGGGTGTCGGCAACCTGCCGGGGCTTGCGCAGATGCCCGGTGTGACGGTCATCGGTGGCGTGGATAATCCGGCGCGCGAGGGGTTGGTTTCCTTTGCGCTTCAAGGGGTTGCCACGGCTGACGTGGTTGCGAAACTCAACGCTGAAGGGGTGCGCACCCATATCCGCAAGGCCGATCACTACTCCGGTAATGTGCTTGATCCGCTGGGCTTGCCCGACTGCGTGCGCGTGTCGCTTTGCCACTATAACAGCCCCGCCGAGGTGGCGCGGTTTCTGGCGGTGATGAAGGAAATGTTACCCTAGCGCCCGTCATGGTTAACGCCGCTTTCAACGGTAAAACAGCCGGGGGTGACTCCCGGCTGACATCCGGCTGCAATGCGTATGACATCCGAAAACCGCATATGTTTACGCATTATTAAGTTAACGATGCGCACGCCCGTGCTCTTCATTGGCCAAATACCCAAGGTCCGACCTCGCCCCGGATGGGAGGCCTGCGGTAAGGCGGCGGCATTGCCGCTTGCCGCGCCAAGCGTCAGCTTGGCGCCCCCCGACGACGCGCGAAGCGCGGCGCAAAACCTCAGCGCAGTAAGCCGCGCAACGCGAAGAGCACGGCGACAAGCGACAGCATAAGCCACAGCCCGCCCCAGAACATCGTCGTGCCGCCGAATTCCTCGGCCAGCATCCGCGCGTCTGAATGCAGATGCGCGCGCGCCAACGTGTCGGAGAATATATCGAGCGGCACATAGATGATCGAGGTGAGCCCGATCAGCCGCAGCGCGAAATCATTCGGTCCATGCGGCAGGAACCGCGCCAGAGCGAGCAAGAGCGCCCCGCCCGCGATGCAGAAGATCAGCGCAAAGCTGTCGCGCACGTAAAACGCCGCCACAGCCAGCAACACGACGCCAAGCCCGGCCACGACCCAGCGGTCAAGCTGGCTGCGCAGCGCCGCCCAGATCAGCCCAAGCCCGATCAGCAGCGAGCCGAGGTAGCCCGCCGACAGGGTCAGGAACCGGTTGCCGCCGCGCGCCATCACTGCGCCGCCCTCATTCGAGGTGAGCGACAGGCTTTCAACGCTGCCGCCGGTCAGCAACACGGTGATTAGGTGCGACAGTTCATGAAAGAACACCACGAGGATTTTCAGCGGCACCAGCACCGGCGTTCCCCAGAGCAGCGCCACACCGGCGGTCATGGCCAGCAGCAACCAGTGCTTTTGCAGCGCCGCGATCATAGGGTTGCCACGCCGGTTGCGCGCGCTTCGCCCGGTGTCATTCCGGTCCAGCCATGAAAGGCGCGGTAGAACGAATTCGGGTCGCGGTAGGCCAGCAGGTAGGAGATTTCCTGCACGCTCAGATCGTCGCGCCGCAGGTAGTGCAGCGAAAGTTCAGAGCGGGTGCGTTCGAGCACGGATTGAAAGCTTTCCCCTTCGTCTTTCAGTTTGCGTTGCAAGGACCGGCGCGACAGGGCCAGCCGCGCACAGACCGCATCGACCGAGGCATCGCCCGCCGGAAGGATATCAACCAGCGCCCGCCGCACCCGCGCCGTCAGGGGCAGCGCGCGCGAGCGTGCGTCGAGTTGCCGACGCAGGTCGGTTTCGATCAGCCGGTATTGCTCTTCGTTGGCAAAAATCATCCGGCGCGTGGCGTCTTGTGCCGAGAGCCGCAATTCCGGCACCGCAGAGTGCGTTACGGGCGCGCCGAAAAAGGTGCTGAGGTCTGTGTCGGCCTGTGCCGGAGCGCCGACGCCAAGCGGCACGATATGTTCACCGGTAAAGCCGCGGCAGAGCTCGAGAAAATAGACGAGTTCGAAGAACGCGAACCCCGCCGGCCAGCGCTGTCCCGGCATTGGCGACCAGCGCAGGGTCAGCCCGGTTTCATCGCTTTCAGAGACGAGGTGAATGGGTGCGACCAGCGGTTTGAACACCGCCAGCCGGGCAAAGCCGGTGGCGATATCGGGGCTGGATGCGAAGCCATAGATCGCCGGGATCATCGGCCCGCGCGCCATGATCAGCCCGAGATAAAGCGCGAGGTCGGGGCGGTTTGCCTCGTGCTCCGCCGCTTGCCAGACCGCAAAGAATTGTTCGGCCGTGACGCCATGGCTCGGCTGATCAAGGAAATCGGCCGGCAGGCCGATCCGCCGCAGCACACGGGAGGGATCAATCCCAAGCGCAGTTGCGGCTTGGGTGATTTGTGGGCCGATTGGGTAGGTGTCGGGCGTTGACATGGCGTGGCTTTCGCGGGTGGTGTTCGTGACGGGCGGCGCGCGGTTTGAAAGTGCATTGGCAAGGTGTGCTGGGTTGGAAAGATGCACTGGCTTGGCGTGAAATGGCCAGTGTGGCGCGGCGGGTAGGCACCATTTGAAAGTCGATTGGCGCGAATTGCAAGTTTCATTTGCTGTGGAACCCCCTAGATTGAGGGGCGAACAGCCAAGGCAGGAGAGGCGAGACATGCAGATCACCGTGAATGGAACCGCGCATGAGGTGGATGTCGAAGGTGACATGCCGCTTTTGTGGGTGCTGCGCGACGAATTGAACATCAAGGGCGTGAAATACGGCTGTGGCATCGCCCAATGCGGCGCCTGCACCGTTCATATCGACGGTGTTGCCGTCAAATCCTGTCAGGTTGCCGCCGAGGACGTGGATGGTGAGGTCACCACCATCGAAGGTCTGGGCCAGCCCGACGCCTTGCATGCGGTGCAAGAGGCCTGGATCGCGCATCAGGTGGCGCAATGCGGCTATTGCCAGAGCGGTCAGGTGATGTTGGCCGCGAGCTTTCTAAGCGAGACACCCGCGCCGACGGATGCCGAGATTGACGACGCGATGAGCGCCAACCTGTGCCGCTGTGGCACCTATCCGCGCATCCGCGAGGCCGTGAAATCGGCCGCAGCCAAACTGCAGGAGGCCTAAGCCATGAGCCGGATTGGTAAGATTGCCCGCCGCACGTTTTTGATCGGGTCTGCGGCTGTGGTCGGGGGCGTTGCCTTTGGCTATTACATGTATAAACGCCCGGTCGAGAACCCGCTTTTGGGAGGGCTGGGCGAGGGCGAGGCCGCGCTGACGCCTTATGTATTGATCGACGCGAGCGGCATCACCCTGATCACGCCGCGCGCCGACAAGGGGCAGGGCGCCTATCACGTTCAGGCGGCGTTGATCGCCGAAGAGCTGGATGTTGAGCTGGATCAGATCAAGGTCGATCCCGGCCCGCCGAGTGCGGCGTATTACAACACGGCTTTGGCGGGAGAGGGCGTGCCGTTCCCGTCGACCGATGACGGGATGCTGGCCGAAACCGCCCGCGCCGTGATGGACGCGCCGATGAAGTTTCTGGGCATGCAGATCACCGGCGGATCGACCACGGTGCCGGACGGTTGGGAGAAGCTGCGCGTGGCGGGCGCTGTGGCGCGTGAGACGTTGAAAGCCGCCGCCGCAGAGGTGTCGGGGATCAACACCACCGCACTTACCACCGCGAAGGGCCGCGTGATCCTGCCGGATGGCAAGGAGATGACCTATGAGGAACTGGCCCCCGTGGCGGCGGGGATTGAGCCGGTGACATCGGTCAAGCTGCGCGCGCCGGAGGCGTGGCGGTTCATTGGCAAGCCGATGCAGCGGTTGGATATCGTCGCGAAATCCACCGGCACGCAGGACTATGGCATAGATTTCGAGATCGAGGGCATGGTCCATGCCGCCGTCAAGCTGAACCCGCGTCAGGGGGGCAGTGTCACGTCGTTTGACGCCGCCGAGGCGCTGAAGCTGCGCGGTGTCACGGATGTGGTGCAGGTGACCGGCGGTGTGGCCGTTCTGGCTGACAACACGTGGCGCGCGTTCCAAGGGGCCGAGGCGGTCGCTTGCGAGTGGGGCCCGGCCACCTTTGCCCCCGAGATGGAGGCCCATTGGGCGGCCTTGGGTGATGCGATCGACGGCGGGGCGTATGATGGCCGCCCGCGCGACGATGGGGATGCGGCTGCGGCGACGGCAACGGATGCGGTGGAGGCCGAATACCGCGCGCCCTACCTGGCCCACGCGCCGCTTGAGCCGATCAACGCGACCGTTTTGGTGGGAGACGACCGGGTCGATGTCTGGACCGGCACGCAGATCCCGCGGATGACACAGAACAATGTCGCCAAGATCACCGGTGTGGATTTTGACAATGTGCATGTGCATGGGCTGATGATCGGGGGGAGCTTTGGTCATCGGCTGGAGGATGACGTGGTGCGCCGCGCCGCAGAGGTTGCGGTGCAGGTCAAAGGCACGCCGGTCAAGCTCACCTATAGCCGCGAGCAGGATATGCTGCATGACTACACCCGCCCGATCGGCATGGGCCGGATGAAAGGTGCGGTGAAGGGGGGCAAGGTTGTGGCGCTGGATTACCATGTGGCCTCGCCTTCGGTGATGGACAGCCAGATGGGTGAGCGGCAAGGGCTGGCGTTGCCCGGCCCCGACAGCACGATCACGCAGGCGGCGTGGGATCAGCCCTATGCGATCCCGGATTACCGGGTGACGGGGTATCGCGTGCCGGGGCTGGCGCCGGTGTCGTCATGGCGCTCGGTCGGGGCGTCGATCAACGGCTTCTTCCACGAGGCGTTTCTGGACGAGTTGATCCATGAGGCCGGGGCGGACCCGATGGCGGAACGCATCCGCCTGTGCACGCATGAGCCGACGCGCAAAGTGCTGGAAGCCGTCGCCGAGATGAGCGGCTGGAGCGGGCCGCGCCCGGACACAGGTGTGGGGCGTGGTGTTGCGATGAGCATTTCGTTTGGCACCGCCTGTGCCGAGGTGGTCGAGGTGCGCCAGACCGAGGAGGGTTTGAAGATCGAAAACGTCTGGGTCGCGGCGGATGTTGGCCGGGTGGTTGACCCGGTCAATTTTGACGGGCTGGTCAAGGGCGGCGTTGTCTTTGGGCTGGGCCATGCGATGCTGGGCGAGATTACCTATGCCGATGGCGCCGCAGAGCAGGAAAACTACGATAGTTTCGAGGCGATGCGGATCAACCAATGCCCGAATATCTTCGTGCGCGGCCTTGAGAACGGCGAAAAGATCCGCGGCATCGGCGAACCTCCGGTCCCGCCCGCCGCACCCGCGCTGGCCAATGCAATTTTCGCAGCCACAGGTGAGAGGCTTCGCGAGATGCCGTTTGCCAAATTCATCGACTTTGCGTGAGGTAAGCGCCGCCCCCAAAAACACGGCCCACCCACCCGCCCCCGCGTTTTTGGGGGCTTGTGCCAAATGTGGTGCGGGCTGTGTTTGCACACCATCGGGGGCTGAGTGTTTTAAGAAAGATAAAAGGGCGGCGCGCCGGTGAAAGCTGGCGCGCCGCTCTGGCTTTCTTCAATGGAAAAATACCCAAATCCCACGCTTGCGCCAAGCTGAGGCAATGCCAATAAGGCGTGCCGTTGCAGCGGGTTGGCGCCGAGCGAAGCGAGGCGCCCCCCGGCGACGCCGAAGGCGGCGCAACCCCTTTGACATGGCACAAGGCGGCTTGAAGCGGGGCGAACACGGCCTTAGGGTCAGCCCATGATTTATAAGCTTCCGATCCGTGTTTATTACGAAGATACCGATATGGCAGGTATCGTCTATTACGCCAACTACCTGCGCTATATCGAACGCGGGCGCAGCGAGTGGGTGCGCGAGGTTGGGTTGGATCAGAACATTATGAAAGAGCGGGACGGCATTGTTTTTGCCGTGCGCCGGGTTGAGGCGGATTATCTGGCGCCTGCCAAGTTGGATGACGAATTGGTTGTTGAAACCTGGGTTGAGAGTCTCAAACCTGTGCGCATGGTCATGGGACAGGAGGTCAAGCGCGGTGATCAGGTGTTGTTTCGCGCCATGGTCACGGTGATTTGCATGACGCTTGGTGGTAAGCCCGTAAGGTTACCGAAATGGAACGAAGCGGGCTGAAAACGTGAGTGGGGCGGCGAAAATCCGCTTGGCTCTGGTCACGGTTGCGCGAAATCAGGCGGGTTTGATGCCGATCTTGTTGGTTTTCCCCTTTCGATAGGCTAGTTTGCGTTACTAAGAAGACCAAAAATGGTCATCGGGCAACGACCCGGGTAACAAAAAGAGCAGGCAGATGGACACAAACACACTCGCCCTGGCGCAGGAGATTGATTTCTCTTTGTGGGCCTTATTCGCGCGCGCCACGATTTCGGTGAAACTGGTGATGACCCTGCTGGTCGTCGCTTCGTTCTGGTCATGGTCGATCATCATTCAAAAGCTGATCAACTATCGCAAGGCCCATGCCGAGGCGGAGAAATTTGACCGCGCCTTTTGGTCGGGGGAGCCGTTGGATGCGTTGTTCGAGCAGATCGGCTCTGATCCCAAGGGGCAGTCACAGAAGGTGTTCGCCGCCGGCATGATCGAGTGGCGACGCTCGCATAAACCCAGCGGCGAGTTGATCGCCGGGGCGCAGGCGCGGATTGATCGCAGCATGGATGTCGCCATCGCCAAGGAGGCCGAGGGCCTGCAGCGCGGCTTGCCGGTTTTGGCGACGGTTGGGTCGACCGCGCCGTTTGTCGGATTGTTCGGCACGGTGATCGGGATCATGAACGCCTTTGTCGAGATCGCCCAGCAGCAGAACACCAACCTTGCCGTGGTTGCGCCCGGCATTGCCGAGGCCTTGCTGGCCACCGCTTTGGGTTTGCTGGCCGCCATTCCGGCGGTGATTTTCTATAACAAGCTGAGCGCGGACAGTGACCGGATCATCGCGGGCTATGAAGCCTTTGCCGATGAATTCGCGACCATCCTGAGCCGTCAGCTGGACAGCTGAGCGATGGGTGGCGGTGTCATAAAATCGAGCGGTGCGGGGGGCGGATCACGCCGTCGTCGCCGCGGCGGGCGTGCCCAGCCGATGAGCGAGATCAACGTCACGCCCTTTGTTGACGTGATGTTGGTTCTGCTGATCATCTTCATGGTGGCGGCGCCGTTGATGACCGTGGGTGTTCCGGTGGAATTGCCGAAAACCGCGGCCAATGCCTTGCCAACCGAGGCCGAGGAGCCGTTGACCGTGACCATCACCGCCGGAGGCGTGGTGATGTTGCAGCGCACCGAAGTGGCGCGAGACGAGTTGATTGGCAAGCTGCGCGCTGTGGCTGCCGAACGCGAGAGCGACCGCGTGTTCCTGCGGGCCGATGGGGCGGTGCCCTATGCCGACGTGGTGCAGGTCATGGGCGCACTTAACCGTGGTGGATTTTCCAATATCGGGCTGGTGACGGACACTGGCGGGCCCGAGCTCAACGAGGGCGGAAACTGAGCAGCCCATGCAAACGGGGCAGATCATATCAGCGGTGGGCCATGTGGGGCTCCTTGGGTGGATGTTGTTTGGTGGCAGCTTCCAGCAGGAGCCTTTGCCGTTTGAAGTGACCGAAGTGGCGGTGATCAGCACGCAGGAGTTCGAGGCGATGACGGCCGCGCAAGGCGCGCCGCAGACGGTGACCGAAGTGGCCAAGCCGCAAGCGCCCGCCCCCGATGTGCCGCCCGCGCCGAGCGTGCCGCCGCAGCAGGACAAGCCCAAAGAGGTGAGCGAGCCGGTCGCCACCGAGACGCCCAAACCCGATGTGACGCCCGAGCCGCTGGCCCCCGCGCCCAAGCCCGTTGACGTGACCGACCAGCCGCCCGAGATCTCTCCTCCGCCCGAGGATGTCGCCGCATTGGTGCCCAAGGTCAGCCCGCGTCCGCAGGCCCGCCCGGCAGAGCGCGTGGCCCCCAAGCCCGTGGCCCAACCGCCCGCGCCCGACGCCAAGGTTGACCCGGTGGTGCGCGAGCAGAGTGATCCGAACACCACAAGCGAGACGCCGAAGCCCAAGGAGGCGGCAACCGCCCCGCGTGAGGCCGTCAAGGAGATCGTGCCCGAGGCCAATGACAAGGTGAGCTCGGCGCCCAAAACCTCGGTGCGCCCGAAAGTGCGCCCGAACCGGCCCAAGCCGGCGGCGAAGCCTGCTGCCAAACCCGCCGCGACCGAACCGGACACCAAGAAAGCAGTGAACTCTGCGCTGGCTGAGGCGTTGGGTGGGGGGAACACGCCGCAGGAGAGCAGCGGAAACAACGGCCAGGGCGGCGCAGATCCGCTTAGCCAGGGAGAGAAAGATGGGCTGATCGCCGCCGTTTCGGAATGCTGGACTGTCGATCCGGGGGCGGCATCGGGTAGTGTGACTGTGGTGGTGTCGGTGAGTTTGGACCGGAATGGCAAGCTGGCGGCGAGTCCGAAGCTGGTCTCGTCCAGCGGCGGCGAGAAGGCGGCGGTGGATGTGGCGTTCCGCCGGGCGCGCACAGCGGTGATTTCATGTGGGCGCGCCGGGTTCGATTTGCCGGAAGAGAAATACGAGACGTGGCGAGAGATTGAGATGACGTTCAATCCCGAGAAAATGAGGCTGAGATGAGCATCAGAGTTTTGAGTGCGGTTTTGATGAGTGTGCTGTTGTGGGCGTTGCCTGTGGCGGCGCAGCAGGGGCCGCTTAGGATTGAGATCACCGACGGCGTTCAGGAGCCCTTGCCCTATGCGGTGCCGGATTTCGTGCCGGAAAATGGCGCATCGGGCGAGATGGCGTTGAATATCGCGCGGGTGGTGGCAGATGATCTGACCGGGACGGGCCTGTTCCGCGAGATCGGCAAAGAGGCGTTTATCAGCCGGATCACCAGCTTTTCCTCGCCAGTAGAGTTTGCCGATTGGAAAGCGATCAATGCGCAGGCTTTGATCACAGGGGCGGTGAGCGTGAATGGCGGCAATATCACGGTGAAATTCCGGGTTTGGGATGTGTTTGCCGGTCAGGAGCTTGGCGATGGGTTGCAATTTGCCGGCACCACCGAGGGCTGGCGACGGATGGCGCATAAGGTGGCGGATGCGGTCTATGAGCGGATCACCGGTGAGGGCGGATATTTCGACAGTCGGGTGGTTTTCGTCAGTGAAACGGGGCCGAAGAATGATCGCAAGAAGCGGCTTGCGGTGATGGATTACGATGGCGCCAATGTGCAGTATTTGACCGATAGCCGGTCGATCGTGCTGAACCCGCGGTTTTCGCCGACGGGCGACCGGGTGCTTTATACCAGCTATCAGAGCGGGTTTCCGCGGATCAACGTGTTGGATGTGGCCAATGTCGGGCAGAGAGTGTTGCAATCGCGCGATGGCACGCAGAGCTTTGGTCCTCGGTTCAGCCCGGATGGTCAGCGGGTCGTCTTTTCGCTCGAAGCGGGGGGCAATACCGATATTTACGTGATGGACATTGCCAGTGGCGCGGAAACGCGGCTCACGGCGGCGCCGTCGATTGAAACCAGTCCGAGCTTTTCGCCGGATGGCAGCAAGATCGTGTTTGAGAGTGATCGCTCGGGCGCGCGCCAGCTTTATGTGATGAATGCCAGCGGTGGCGAGGCGCAGCGGATCAGCAACGGTGCAGGCAATTACGGCACGCCGGTGTGGAGCCCACGGGGCGATTTGATTGCCTTTACCAAGCAAAACAAGGGGCGGTTTCATATCGGCGTGATGAAAACCGATGGCGGGGCCGAGCGGCTTTTGACGGCATCGTTTCTGGAAGAAGGGCCGACGTGGTCGCCCAACGGGCGGGTCATCATGTTCACCCGCGAGACACAGGGCGCGGGCGGTGAGGCAAGCCTTTACCGCGTGGATATCACCGGGCGGACGTTGAAGAAGGTGCGCACACCGGGTGGCGCGTCTGATCCATCGTGGAGCCCGTTGCAGAAATGAGCGGGGCGTTTTCTTTGAAAGAAAACGGTCAAAAATCCTTTGAGGATTTTTCGGTGTTTTCCGGAGCGGAAAACAGGTCGAAATCTTTGAAAGATTTCGGGTAGGCCGGGATTTGCGCAAGGGCGTATGGGTGATTCCCATGTGCGGTGGGTTGTGGTAGAAAGTGTTAAAGCGTTTCGGTTTTAGCCCGAAACGCTTCAATAAAACAAAAACGAGGCACGAGAGAATGAGCTATCTGGTAAAACCGCTGTTGGTTGTGGCGGCATTGGCCCTTGGCGCCTGTACGGATGCGGGGCGGTTTGGTGGTGACACGGGCGCAGGCACCGGGACCGGCGCAGGCAATGGTGGCGGTGTCATCGAAGGCAGCGCCAACGATCCGAAATCACCGCTTTATTTTCAGCAGGCGATTGGCGACCGGGTCTTGTTTGACATTGATCAGCACACGCTGAACCCTGCGGCGAAACAGGTTCTGGACGGGCAGGCGAGCTGGCTGACCACCAACACCGATTACAACGCGGTGATCGAGGGCCATGCCGATGAGCAGGGCACGCGGGAATATAACCTTGCGCTGGGTGCGCGGCGGGCCAATGCGGTGCGGGAGTATCTTGCATCGCGTGGGTTGGCATCACACCGGATGAAAACCCTGAGTTACGGCAAGGAGCGCCCGATCGAGGTTTGTTCGGAAGAAGCCTGTTACCGTCAGAACCGTCGCGCGGTGACCGTGTTGTCGGCCGGCGTTAGCGGCTAAGCGGGACAAGAAAGCGGAGAGACAGATGCGCAAACTTTTGGGGCGTATTGCTATTGTGGGGCTTTGCCTCTGGGCAGTTCCTGTTATGGCGCAGGATCAGCAGGCACCGGACAAGCAAACTCTGGCGGATATTCGTCAGGAGTTGACCGTGCTGTATGTGGAAATCCAGAAGCTGAAGCGCGAGATGTCGACCACGGGAGGCGCGGGTGCGACGCAGGGTGGCTCTGTTTTGGACCGGGTTGGTTCGATTGAGAGCGAGTTGGCGCGGCTGACGGCAAAGACCGAAGAGCTGCAATTCCGGCTGGATGCGATCGTCAAGGACGGGACCAACCGGATTGCGGATCTTGAGTTCCGGCTGGTTGAGCTTGAAGGCGGGGACGTTAGCAAGCTTAAACAGACCACCACGCTGGGCGGGGCTGCGGGGGCGAACCCGAACCCGTCGGGCGGCAATGCTGGCGGTGTTGCGGGCAATGGCAATGGCGGTTCTGGTGGCGATGCGCCGCAGCTTGCGCTGGGTGAGAAGGCCGATTTCGATGCGGCGAAAGCGGCGTTGGAGAAGGGCGAACACGCCGGTGCGGCGGAGAAATTCGCCGCCTTCAACGAGACATATCCCGGCAGCCCGATGGCGGCGGCGGCGAATCTTGGCCGTGGTCAGGCGCTGGAAGCGGGCGGCGATCTGACCAACGCGGCGCGGGCATACCTTGAGGCCTTTAGCCTTGAGCCAAATGGCTCTCAAGCGCCTGAGGCGCTGTATCATCTGGGCCGGGGCCTTGGCCGGTTGGGCCAGACCAACGAGGCGTGTGTGACGCTGGGCGAGGTTGGCACACGCTTTCCGGGCGGCGCGGCAGAGACCAAGGCGCGTGAGGAAATGACGCGTCTGGGCTGTTCGTGAGCGAAAAGCGCGACGACTTTCTCAATCACCTGATCGGTTCGCCCTTTGCCAGTCTTGGCGTGGGGCGTATCGGCGTGGCCGTGTCAGGCGGCGGCGACAGCATGGCGTTGCTCTGTCTGGTAACGGATTGGGCGAAAGAAAACGGCGCGGTGATTTCTGCTGTAACGGTCGATCACGGCTTGCGGCCCGAGGCAGCAGCGGAAGCGGCAGGCGTGGCGGCGTTTTGTGCCGCGCGCCGTACCCCGCATGAGGTTTTGCGTTGGGACGGCTGGGACGGCAAAGGCAATGTGCAGAGCGCAGCGCGGGCGGCGCGGTATCGGTTGATTGCTGGATGGGCCAAGGCGAACGACGTCGAGGCGGTGTGCCTTGGCCATACGCGCGACGATCAGGCGGAGACGTTTTTGATGCGGTTGGCACGCAAGGCCGGGTCAGACGGGCTTCGCGGGATGGCGGATACGTTTGAGCGCGAGGGTGTGCAGTGGCTGCGGCCATTGTTGCAGGCCGACCGCGAGGATTTGCGCGGATATTTGCGGCGGCAGGATGTCGCGTGGGTGGAGGACCCCAGCAACGAGGACAGGCGGTTTGACCGGGTGAAAGCGCGTCAGGCAATGGCGGCGTTGGGCCCGCTGGGCATTGACGCCGGGGTGCTGAGCGCGGTGGCGCAGAACCTGAGCGGCGAGAACGCCCTTATCCGCGAAACGGTACGCAACGCGCTGGCGGGGCAGGTCGAGGCGCATATGGGCGCGCTGTGCTGTGGCGAGACGGTTTTTGCGGCGTTGCACCCGGAGATCAGGCGGCGGTTTTTGATGGCGGCGGTGCAGTGGATCGGCGGTGGCGATTACAAACCCCGGTTGAGTGCTGTGTCCGAGCTTGAAACTGCGTTGCAGCAAGGCGACGCGCATACGGTCGGCGGGGTGATTGGCTGGGTCAGCAAAGGGCGTGTCTGGTTGGCGCGGGAGTATGAGCGGGTCCGCGAGGCGCGTGGCACCCCGTTTGACGGGCGGTGGCAGATTGACGGGGTGACGTTGCGGCAGGAAGAGGGCCGGGAAAACGGCCAAGAGATTCGCGCATTGGGGCCGAATGGGTTACAACAGCTTGGAAATTGGCGCGATTTGGGCTTGCCGCGCCGCGCCTTATTGCCTCTGCCAGCGGTTTGGGAGGGTGAAAACCTTGTTTGTGCCCCCTTGTTGGACGCGCCAATCGCCGGATTGGGCGTTAAAGCGACCGATCTGCGCCCAAGTTTCGACAAGTGGCTGATGCAGCATTGAACCCGGGCGCGGGATGTCTATTTTAGTCGGGTGGCTTATGTGCTAGGCGCAGAGCCGATTTACTTATGGGAGAATTGCCTTGGGCAACGCACGTAACATCGCCTTCTGGGTCGTCCTGTTCCTGTTGATACTGGCCTTGTTCAATCTGTTCTCGGGTGGTGGCAACTCGTTGCAGAGCCGCGAGATCAGCTATTCGGAATTTGTGGCCGCAGTGAATGACGGCCGGGTGAGCCAAGTGACGCTGGATGGCGAGCAGGTGCGGTTCCGCGGCAACGACGGCAAGGATTATGTCGCGATCAAGCCCGAGGACGCCGAAGTCACAACGCTTTTGATCGGTAAAGACATCCCGATGAAGGCGGAAAGCCAAGAGCAATCTGGCTTTCAGACCTTTATCCTGAGCCTGTTGCCGTTCCTGTTGCTGATCGGGGTGTGGATTTATTTCATGAACCGGATGCAGGGTGGCGGCAAAGGTGGCGCGATGGGCTTTGGCAAGTCCAAGGCCAAGATGCTGACCGAAAAGCACGGGCGCGTGACGTTTGACGACGTGGCGGGGATCGACGAGGCCAAGGAAGAGTTGGAAGAGATCGTTGAATTCCTGCGCAATCCGCAGAAATTCTCGCGTCTTGGCGGGAAAATCCCCAAGGGTGCGCTGCTTGTTGGCCCTCCGGGGACAGGTAAGACGTTGCTGGCGCGGGCGATTGCGGGTGAAGCGGGTGTGCCGTTCTTCACCATCTCGGGTTCGGATTTTGTGGAAATGTTCGTGGGCGTCGGCGCGAGCCGTGTGCGCGACATGTTCGAGCAGGCCAAGAAAAACGCGCCCTGTATCGTGTTCATTGACGAGATCGACGCCGTGGGCCGCCATCGTGGCGCCGGTTATGGCGGCGGCAATGACGAGCGTGAGCAGACGCTGAACCAATTGCTTGTCGAGATGGACGGGTTTGAGGCCAACGAGGGTGTGATCATCATCGCGGCGACCAACCGGAAAGACGTGCTGGACCCGGCGTTGCTGCGCCCCGGCCGGTTTGACCGTCAGGTCACCGTCGACAACCCCGACATCAAGGGCCGCGAGAAGATTTTGGGCGTGCATGCGCGCAAGACACCGCTTGGGCCGGATGTGGACCTGCGCATTATTGCGCGTGGGACGCCGGGCTTTTCGGGTGCGGATCTTGCCAACCTTGTCAACGAGGCGGCGCTGACTGCGGCGCGGATCGGGCGGCGGTTTGTGACCATGGAGGATTTCGAATTCGCCAAGGACAAGATCATGATGGGCGCCGAGCGCCGGTCGATGGTGTTGACCAAGGACCAGAAGGAAAAGACCGCTTATCACGAGGCTGGCCACGCGATTGTGGGGCTGAAGCTTGATAAATGCGATCCGGTTTACAAGGCGACGATCATTCCGCGCGGTGGCGCGTTGGGCATGGTGATGAGCCTGCCGGAAATGGACAAGCTTCAGATGTTCAAGGACGAAGCCGAGCAGCGGATTGCCATGACCATGGCGGGCAAGGCGGCGGAGATCATCAAGTACGGTCCTGACTCGGTCTCGTCCGGTCCGGTGGGCGACATCATGCAGGCCAGTGCTTTGGCCCGCGCGATGGTGATGCGCTATGGCTGGTCCGACAAGGTGGGCAACATTGATTACCAGGAGGCCGCAGAGGCGTTCCGGGGCAATGGGGCCGGGGGCTTTTCGATTTCGGCCCACACCAAGGAGCTGATCGAGAGCGAAGTGAAGCGCGTGATCGACGAAGGCTATGAGCGGGCGGTCAAGATCATTGACGAGAACCGCGAAGAGTGGGAGCGGCTGGCCGAGGGGCTGTTGGAATACGAAACCCTGACCGGCGAAGAGATCAACCGGGTGATCCGGGGCGAACCGCCGCACAAGGGCGACGACGAGGATGATTCACCGGATGAGGGCAGCGCCCCATCGGTCACGGCCATCCCGAAGACCAAGCCCAAGGCGAAGGCCGACAAGCCGAAAGATGACGGCGGTATGGAGCCTGAGCCCTCGGCATGAGCGCGAGCAAAGTGAAGAGTGATTGGAATCCCGGGGCCTATTCAAGGTTCCGGGATTTACGTGCGCGCCCTGCGTTGGATTTGCTTTTGGCCGTGCGCACGGTGGGGGGCGGCGATGTGGTCGACCTTGGCTGTGGCAATGGCGCGATGGGACCGAGCCTGAGAGAGCGGTTTGCCGGGCATGGGATTGTCGGGGTTGATGCCTCGCCTGCGATGTTGGGCAAGGCGGGGGAGAGCGGTGCCTATGACCGTTTGGATGAGGCCGATATTGCGGGCTGGGAGACCAAACGCGCGGGGCTGATTTATTCCAACGCTGCGCTGCATTGGTTGGGCGATCACGAGGCGTTGTTTCCCAAGTTGGTCGGGATGCTGGCCAAGGGGGGCACGCTGGCCGTGCAAATGCCGCATCAAAACAATGCGCCGTCGCACCGGCTTTGGGTGTCGCTGGCGGAGGAGTTGTTTCCGGGGCGGGTGGATACGGAAAGTGGTCCGGGGGTGATGACGCCGCCGCGGTATTTTCATCTGCTGTCCGGCTTGGGGCAGTTCGCCTTGTGGGAAACCGAGTATTACCAAGTGCTTGGCGCGGATGCGAGCGGGCATCCGGTGCGCCGGTTCACCGAGAGCACCTATGCGCGGCCGATATTGGATCTGCTGGCCGCTGATGAGCAGGCGGCGTTGATCGCGCGCTATGAGGCGGTGATGGAGAAGGCCTATCCACGTGGGGAGGATGGCACGGTTCTGTTCCCGTTCCGGCGGATGTTCTTCACGGTGAGCGTTTAAAAAGCCGCATTCAGGCAGCTCCCGCCCACCCGACCCCGCGGCCTTCATGCGGCTTTGGGGGCGTTTGTTGGCTGGGTTGCAATGAGTATTTTGGGCAAGATGAAAGCTGTGCGGCTGGAGGCGGGTTTGGGTGCGCGTCGGTTGCGCGTCAGGTCAGATCAGTTCGGATCAGGGCGTGAGCGTGAGTGTGGTGATTTGCTGGCTGATGAGACGGTTTTGGCGCAGGAGCGTGACCTGTCCGCTGTAACGACCGGGGGGCCATGACAGGCCGGGGCGGCGCAGGGCAGTGATACGGGTGAGCGCCGCGATATTGCGCGGGATCCGGTAGGTTTTGCGGTGCAGGAATGCGCCGTCGGGCGCGAAGATGTCGAGGCGCAGAATGTCGCCGGCGCGGGCGCCAAAGGCGTAACCCCAGAGCGAGATTTGCCGCGCATCGGCGGGCAGGGTCACGGCGCGGGCCGAGCCAGCGCGGATGGTGTCATAGTCGGGGCGTTCAAGGGCGAAGCCAGCGCGCAGGATGCCGCCGGGCAGGTAGGGCGGCGTGCGGGTTTGCCAGAGGGTTGTGGTTGGCGGGGCGGCGCAGGCATCGAGCCTGTCGGGATTGAACGGGTCGATGGTGCGGCCACGAAGCGGACCGAAAAGTGCAGGTGCGGAAATTCGGCGAAGCCGGATTGGCCGACGAGGCCGAGGGGCGTGCCGGGGGTGACCTGCTGGCCGGTGCGGACCGCGAGGCTTCCTTTGCGCAGGTGGCAATATTGGGTGTGCCAGCCGTTGCCATGGTCGATCACCAGCCCGTTGCCGCATTTGCGGTTTTTGATGCTGTCGGGGTTGGTCATATAGGCGCCATCGTCCATGCCGTCGCGGGTGCCTTTGACGCGACCGGCGGCGGGGGCAATGACAGCCACGCCACGGGCCATGTCAGCAAGGGTGGGCAGGGCGAAATCGGTGCCTTTGTGGCCGTCATAGGACAGCGGGTTGCAGCGAAAATCGCGCGCCGCCGGGCCGGGGTCGGCATCGACGAAATTCTGGATGTAGCATGTCGCGGGGATCATGCAATCGACGGGCAGGAGGAAGGCGGGCGGGTTTTGCGTGCTGGGCGCGGCGAATTTGGGCGCGGGGAGTTCGGCGTGGCCGGGCGCGGGGCCGATGGCAAGCGCGAGCAGGGTGAGGAAAAGAAAACCGGCGCGCAGTGGGGTGCTGCGCGCCGGTTTGGGTTTATAGGCGGTGAGGCCATGCATGGCTCTTGATTGCCTTTAGTCGGCCGTCAGGAGCGGTGGCTTGTCGCCTTTGATCCGGCGCTTTTGCGGCCCTTCGAATTGCAAGTCGATCTCGCCCTTTTTGACGCCGACCTTGACCAAGCCGCCCTTGGCGAGCTTGCCAAAGAGCAGCTCTTCTGCGAGCGGCTTTTTGATGTGCTCTTGGATGACGCGGCCGAGGGGGCGTGCGCCCATCTTGTCGTCATAGCCTTTGTCGGCGAGCCATTCAGCGGCCTTGCGGGTGAGATCAATGCTGACATCACGGTCGAGGAGTTGTGCTTCGAGTTGGAGCACAAATTTTTCGACCACGCGCAGGATCACATCCTTGGAGAGCGGTGCGAAGCTGACCACGGCATCGAGGCGGTTGCGGAACTCCGGCGTGAAGGTCCGTTCGATCGCAGCGGTGTCTTCGCCAGTGCGACGGTCACGGCCAAAGCCGATGGCCGCTTTGGCCAGTTCGGATGCGCCCGCGTTCGAGGTCATGATCAGGATCACGTTGCGGAAATCGGTTGTCCGGCCGTTATGGTCGGTCAGCTTGCCGTGGTCCATCACCTGCAGCAGGATGTTATAGACATCCGGGTGCGCCTTTTCGATCTCGTCCAGCAGAAGCACGCAATGGGGGTTCTGGTCGATCCCATCGGTGAGCATGCCGCCCTGATCGAAGCCGACATAGCCCGGAGGCGCACCGATGAGGCGCGATACGGCGTGTTTCTCCATGTATTCGGACATGTCGAAGCGGATCAGCTCGACCCCGAGGGTATCGGCCAATTGTTTGGCCACCTCGGTTTTGCCGACGCCGGTGGGGCCGGTAAAGAGGTAGTTGCCGATGGGCTTTTCCGGTTCGCGCAGGCCTGCACGGGCCAGTTTGATGGCCGACGACAGGTTTTCGATCGCCAGATCCTGACCGAAGACCACGCGTTTGAGGGATTTTTCGAGATCCTTCAGAACAACGCTGTCATCCTTGGAGACAGTTTTCGGGGGGATGCGGGCGATTTTGGCCACGATATCTTCGATGTCTTTGACACCGATGGATTTCTTGCGCTTGGACTTGGCCACCAACCGCTGGGCGGCGCCGGCTTCGTCGATGACGTCAATGGCCTTGTCGGGCAGCTTGCGGTCATTGATATAGCGCGCGGCCAGTTCGACCGAGGATTTGATCGCATCGGCGGTGTATTTAACGCTGTGATGCTCCTCGAAATAGGGTTTGAGCCCTTGGAGGATTTTCACGGTGTCATCAACCGAGGGTTCGCTCACGTCGATTTTCTGGAACCGGCGGGAGAGGGCGCGGTCCTTTTCGAAATGCTGGCGGAACTCTTTGTAGGTGGTGGAGCCCATGCAGCGCAGTTTGCCGCCCTGAAGCGCGGGTTTCAGCAGGTTTGACGCATCCATCGCACCGCCGGAGGTTGCCCCGGCGCCGATGACGGTGTGAATTTCGTCAATGAAAAGAACCGCGTCGGGATGGTCTTCGAGTTCGGTCACGACCGCCTTTAGCCGTTCCTCAAAATCGCCGCGATAGCGGGTGCCTGCGAGGAGCGCGCCCATGTCGAGCGAGAAGATCGTGGTTTCGGACAGCACCTCAGGGGTGTCGCCCTGAACGATTTTATGCGCGAGCCCTTCGGCGATGGCGGTTTTGCCAACACCGGGGTCGCCCACCAGAAGCGGGTTGTTCTTGCGCCGGCGGCAGAGCACCTGAATGCAGCGTTCAACTTCGCTGCTGCGCCCGATCAGCGGGTCAACATCGCCCTTGCGGGATTTGGCGTTGAGGTCGACGCAATATTTGGCGAGCGCGCTTTCCTTGCCGTCGCCTTCGGGGGGCACTTGGGCTTCTTCTTCGATATCGGCGCCCTGCACAGGACGGGATTCGCCGAAAGCGGGGTCTTTGGCGACACCATGGGCGATGAAATTCACCGCGTCATAGCGGGTCATATCCTGTTCCTGAAGGAAGTAGGCGGCGTTGCTTTCGCGTTCGGCGAAGATGGCGACGAGCACATTGGCGCCGGTCACTTCGGTGCGCCCGGAGCTTTGCACATGGATCGCGGCGCGTTGGATCACGCGCTGGAACGCGGCGGTCGGGACCGCCTCGGATCCGTCGATTTCGGTCACGAGGTTGCTGAGGTCATCTTCGATGAAGTCGACAAGGGTTTGTCGCAATTCATCAATGTCGACCGTGCAGGCCTGCATCACGCGGATCGCATCGGGTTCGTCAAGCAGCGCCAGAAGCAAATGCTCCAGCGTTGCGAATTCATGTCTGCGGGCATTGGCGAGCGCGAGTGCGCCGTGAATTGCCTGCTCTAGCGTTGTCGAGAATGAAGGCATGTTACCCCATGCTCCTTTCTTGTGCGCCGCGGGAAACGGTTAGGTTGCCCAACGATCATGGCCTCATAGTATTAAAGTTTGGTCGATTGTGCCGTGGCTTCAAGGCTTTTCTGAACAATTGCGTTCACATTTCCGGAAATTGCCCCGGAAAACCGCAATATCTTGTGATTTGGCCCGGATTCCACGGCTGTGGTTTTGGTGGCAGTTGTTCTGTGCCCGTGAATTCGCGGCAGTGAATTTGTGGCAGTGGTTTGGGTGAGTGTTCAGGGACGGGTGAAACGGGCGCGGGCGGTTTCAACCGCTGCGCGGACGGAACAGCCGTGGGCGTGGTCATTAAAGAGGCCCATCGACTGCAGGAAAGCAAACATGGTGGTGGGGCCGACAAATTTCCAGCCCCGTTTCTTTAATTCTTTCGACAGCGCGTGGCTGGAGGGGGATGTGGTCATGGATTGAGGCGGGTCAGTCTCGCCTGCGGGGGGCTCAAACCGCCAGATGAAGGCGGCCAGAGATCCGGCTTCGGCCACAAGCTCCTGAGCGCGGGCGGCGTTGTTGATGACGGCATTGATCTTGCCACGGTGGCGGATGATTCCGGCGTTTTGGACAAGGCGGTCAACATCGGCGTCGGTATAGGTGGCCATTTTGTTGAAATCGAAATTGTCGAAAGCGGCGCGAAAATTCTCGCGTTTGTCGAGGATGGTGCGCCAAGAGAGGCCGGACTGGAACGACTCAAGACAGAGCTTTTCAAAGAGGTGGCGGTCGTCGCTTACCGGAAAGCCCCATTCGGTGTCGTGATAGGGGATGAACGGATCATAGCCGATGCACCAAGTGCAGCGCGGCGCGCCATCGGGGCCGGGGGCGGTTTTGGTCATCAGGCGCGCCTTTCGCTGGTTTCAGAAATTATCCTTGGCCTTGCGCACGGCGGTGAACACGGCGACGGGATCGCCGCCGGGGAGGTCAACGGATTGCTGCACCTCGGCCACGTCGCTGCGCAGGAAGGGGTTGGTGTCGAGCTCTAGTTGCAGGCGCGACGGCACGGTGAATTTACCGGCGGCGCGGGCGGCGTCGGTGTCTTTGGCGCGTTGTTGCAGGGCGGCGTTGCCCGGCTCGATCGAGAGCGCGAAGCGGGCGTTGGCGGTGGTATATTCATGGCCCGAGCAGATCAGCGTATCGGGGGAAAGCGCGGCGAGTTTG
Organism: Rhodobacteraceae bacterium D3-12; assembly: GCA_025916135.1. Lineage (NCBI taxonomy): Bacteria > Pseudomonadati > Pseudomonadota > Alphaproteobacteria > Rhodobacterales > Roseobacteraceae > Phycobium > Phycobium rhodophyticola. Next base: position 488,061 of record CP104793.1, read on the forward strand.
CCGAGGCTTTCGAACATCTGTTCGGGGGTGCCCTCAAACAGGCGGCCACAGCCAAGCGCCATGAGGCTGTCGCCGGTGAAGGCAACTTCGCTTTCGGGGAAATGGTAGGCGATATGGCCGACGGTATGGCCGGAGACTTCGATCACGCGGACCCATTCGATGCCAACCGTGATGGTGTCGCCCTCTTTGACCTTGAGGTCGAGGGGCGGGAGGCGGTGGGCGTCGGCCTCGGCTCCGATGACGACCGCTTCGGGCCAGTCCTGTTTCAGCGCGTCGAGCCCTTGCACATGGTCGGGGTGGTGATGGGTGAGCAGCACATGGGTCAGGGTCCAGCCGCGCCGGGTTAGTTCGGCTTTGACGGGGGCTGCTTCGGGCACGTCGATGACAGCGGTATCGCCGGTTTCGGCGCAATGCATCAAAAAGCAGTAGTTGTCCGAAAGACAGGGGAGGGTGACGAGTTCCAAAGCCATGGTATTTTCCCGGGGTCTATTGTTAAAGTTGCCGTAGAGTGACCTATTGAGGACGGGGCTGCAATGCACTTGGACGTTCAGGATCTGCGTAACTTTTATTATCGCAGCACGCTTGGGCGGGCGGCGCAGAAGGTGATCCGCGAGCAGATGCAGGACATGTGGCCCGAGGCCAAGGGGCAGACGGTTCTGGGGTTTGGCTTTGCCGTGCCGATGTTGCGCCCCTATCTGCGCGATGCGCGGCGGGTGATCGGGCTGATGCCGGGGCCGCAGGGGGTGATGCCGTGGCCTGCGGGGCAACCCAATGTCAGTGTGTTGTGCGAAGAGACCATGTGGCCGATCGAGACCGGACGCGTTGACAAGCTGGTCGTGATGCACGGGCTGGAGACCAGCGAAATGCCGGGTGCCGTGCTGGACGAGGCGTTGCGGGTTCTGGGGCCGGGGGGCAAGGCGCTGTTTATCGTGCCGAATCGCGCCGGGTTGTGGAGCCGCAGCGACGCGACGCCGTTCGGCTTTGGGCGGCCCTATTCGCTGAGCCAGTTGGATGCGCAGTTGAAGCTGCACGGGTTTTTAACCGAGGAGCAGCGCACGACGCTTTATCAACCGCCGAGCGAGCGGCGGTTCTGGCGCAAGACGGCGAGTTTCTGGGAGAGAACCGGGCGCGCGGTGCCGGTCATCGCGGCGGGGGGCGTGTTGATGGTGGAGGCCAGCAAACGCGTGCCCGCCCCGAGCGGGGGCTTGGGCGAACGGGTGCGCAAGCCGATTTCGATTCTCAATCCGCAGCCCAAGCCGACACCGGCTTGAGCGCGCTTGAAGCACGGTGCCTAAGAAGGCGGGCTTTAGGTGGGCGCGACTTTAGGCGGCTTAAAACTCGACGGCGATGGAGCCAGCGATGGTGCCGTGAATGGCCACATTCGGGCTCTCGTTGATTTTGCCAGTTGGCGTGTCCTGACCCGGCGCAAAGGATTCGCGGCCGAGGTCGATCTGCGCCACGGTGCGGAAGTCCGGCCCACCGAGGCGGGAGGCCACCCATTGCCCCAAGATCCCGGCATTGAGATGCGGCGTGCCGGGTTTGGTCTGGGCCAGAAGGATCGCGCATTGACGCGAGCGCGCGCCGCTGCGGGCGGTATAGGTTTCGGTCTGGCGAATGGCATAGATCGGCCCGCCGGTGCCCTCTTTCAGAGTGACGTCGATTTCGGAGTCCGGGTGAGACAGATCGAAACTGCGGGTCGCGGGCGGTCCATCGACATGCCAGCTATGATCATGAACGAACGCGTATTTGCGCGGTGTGTTCGGGTCCATCGGCGAGGGCGCTTGGGCGGCGCGGGGCGCGGCTGCCGGGGCTTGGGTGGCGTCCGGTGTGTCTGGTGCGTCTGCGGGGTCGGGGAAATTGGCAAGCGTGTCGGCATCGGTTAGCGACAGCACGGCGATGGAGTCGGGCGAGAGCTGTGTCACGCCGGGCAGGCGGATGCGGAAATCGGTGCCGCTTGCCGTATGGCTGAGCGCCACTTCGAGCGCCGGTGTTTTGCGGCTGCGGCTGCGAAGCTGGCGAAACGACAGGGCGTGATCGAGCCCGCCATCATCGTCTTCGGGCAGGGCCACGACGAGAATATCATCGGCCGGGTCGAATCCGGGGATTTCGCAGGTTTGGTTCGAGGCGAGGAGAAACTGTGTCATCGAATCCCGATTGGCTAGGAGGTGAAGGCTGGCGCTTACTATGACCTAGTTCGCGACGGGCTGCAAAGGGTCGAAACGGGAGGCCAGAGCAGGGCGCGCAGCCAGTGAGGTTGGCCGGACTTTCGACACTTTCGACCGATTCAGACACGGCCTTGGACAAGGGGGGAGCGGGTCGGAGGGGATGCGTCAGGAGGTGCGATTGCGGGTGATAGCGTTAACGCATCCGGTAACATTTAGGCACAGGATTCGGCAAAAGTAGCGTTTGGCGCGGTTTTTTTTGACAAAAGCGGCGGCCTAAACGGTCGCACTTGGGTTAAGTCATTGAAATGTAACAACATAGGTCCTTGGGTCGAAAGTTCATAGCAGGTTGCTAGGTCCGTGAGGCTCTGCTACACCCGCCTCGATTTTCGACGCTTTGTTAACGCAAGGCTGCCACTTGCTCCGGGGAAGGCCCTTCCGGCACGAGCGAAGAACCGCTCAGCGCCGCGAAGGGTATACGACCGACGGGGCCAAAAAATCGAAAGGGTGGACGTGTCCGAACCAGCTTCGATCTCCTCCGGCATTGCAGCACGCTATGCCTCTGCCGTTTTTGACCTGGCCAAGGAAGAAAAAAAGATTGACGCCATTGAGGCCGATATCGGGGCGCTTGACGCCGCCATGGCTGATAGCGCGGATTTCAACGCGCTGATTTCCTCGCCTGTTTACACACGCGGGCAGCAATCCGATGCGATTGCAGCCATCTCAAAGAAGATGGGCCTGTCCGTGGTGATGGGCAATGCGCTGGCTCTTATGGCCTCAAAGCGCCGCTTGTTCGTTTTGCCGCAGCTGACTGCTGCGCTGCGGGAAGCGATCGCGGATGACCGCGGTGAGGTGACAGCCGAGGTGGTAAGCGCCAAGGCGCTGACCAAGGCGCAGGCCGACAAGCTTGCCAAATCGCTGAAAGCGAGTGTTGGCAAGGATGTGAATATCAAAGCGACCGTTGATGAGAGCCTTATTGGCGGTCTTGTTGTTAAAGTGGGTTCGAAGATGATCGATACGTCGATCCGTTCGCGCCTCAACTCTCTCCAGAATGCAATGAAAGAGGTCGGATAAATGGGTATCCAAGCAGCAGAAATTTCTGCGATCCTGAAGGACCAGATCAAGAACTTTGGCCAAGATGCCGAAGTTGCCGAAGTGGGCCGTGTGCTCTCGGTTGGTGACGGTATCGCGCGTGTTCACGGGCTTGATAATTGTCAGGCCGGTGAAATGGTTGAATTCCCCGGCGGTATCCGCGGGATGGCATTGAACCTTGAAGCCGACAACGTGGGTGTTGTTATCTTCGGCACCGACCGCGACATTAAAGAAGGTGACGTGGTCAAGCGCACCAACTCGATCGTGGACGTGCCGATTGGTGACGAGCTTTTGGGTCGTGTTGTTGACGGTCTGGGTAACCCGCTGGACGGCAAGGGCCCGATCAAGACCAAGAAACGCGGCGTTGCCGACGTGAAAGCGCCGGGCATCATCCCGCGTAAGTCGGTGCATGAGCCGATGGCGACTGGCCTGAAATCGGTTGACGCGATGATCCCGATTGGCCGTGGCCAGCGTGAGCTTATCATTGGCGACCGTCAAACCGGTAAGACGGCTGTGGCTCTGGATGCGATCCTGAACCAGAAGAGCTATAACGAAGCGGCGGGCGACGATGAGGGCAAGAAGCTCTATTGTGTCTATGTCGCGATCGGTCAGAAGCGTTCGACCGTTGCGCAGCTGGTGAAGAAGCTGGAAGAGTCCGGTGCGATTGACTATTCGATCGTTGTGGCCGCGACCGCGTCCGACCCGGCGCCGATGCAGTTCCTTGCCCCTTATGCCGCCACCGCGATGGCCGAGCATTTCCGCGACAATGGCCGCCACGCGCTGATCATCTATGATGATCTGTCCAAGCAGGCCGTGTCCTATCGTCAGATGTCGCTTCTTCTGCGTCGTCCGCCGGGGCGTGAAGCCTATCCGGGTGACGTTTTCTATCTCCACTCGCGTCTGCTTGAGCGGTCGGCGAAGTTGAACGAAGACAACGGTTCGGGCTCGCTGACGGCTCTGCCGATCATTGAAACCCAAGGCGGCGACGTTTCGGCGTTTATTCCGACCAACGTGATTTCGATCACCGACGGTCAGATCTTCCTTGAGACCGAGCTGTTCTATCAGGGTATCCGCCCTGCTGTGAACACCGGCCTGTCGGTGAGCCGCGTTGGCTCCTCGGCCCAAACCAAGGCGATGTCCTCGGTTGCGGGTCCGGTCAAGCTGTCGCTTGCTCAGTATCGCGAAATGGCTGCCTTTGCGCAGTTCGGCTCCGACCTTGATGCCTCGACCCAGCAGCTGCTGGCCCGTGGTGCGCGTCTGACCGAGCTGATGAAACAGCCGCAGTATTCGCCGCTGACCAACGCGGAAATCGTTTGCGTCATCTTTGCAGGCACCAACGGTTACCTCGACAAAGTCGATGTGCGTGAAGTTGGCCGGTTTGAAGCCGGGCTGCTGGCGCATCTGCGTGGCAAGCATCAGGATCTGCTCGACGATATCACCAACAACGACCGTAAGGTGAAAGACGAGCTGGCCGATCAGATCAAAGCAGCTCTGGACGCGTTCGCAGCTGACTTCGCATAAGGGGAGATAGGCAATGCCGAGTCTCAAGACCTTAAAACACGGATCGAGTCGGTCAAATCGACCCGCAAGATCACCAAGGCCATGCAGATGGTGGCCGCGGCGAAACTGCGCCGGGCACAGGAGGCGGCCGAGGAAAGCCGCCCCTATACCGAGCGGTTTGCAGCGGTTCTGTCGACCGTGGCTTCCAGCGCCGCCGGGTCGGATGACGCGCCGCTTTTGCTGCGCGGCACCGGCAGCGATCAGACCCACATGTTGGTGGTGATGACCGCAGAGCGCGGGTTGTGCGGCGGCTTTAACAGCTCGATCGTCAAGCTGGCCAAGGCGAAGATCGAAGAGCTTCGCGGCAAGGGCAAGACGGTCAAGATCCTGACCGTTGGCAAGAAGGGGCGCGAACAGCTCAAGCGGGATTATTCCGATCTGTTCGTCGATCACGTTGATCTGAGCGAAGTGAAGCGGCTTGGCTATGCCAATGCCAAAGACGTCGCGACCGATCTTTTGTCACGGTTCGAGGGCGGGGAATTCGACGTGGCGTCGATCTTCTTCTCGCGCTTTGAATCGGTGATCTCGCAGGTTCCGTCGGAACAGCAGATCATTCCAACCCCGGTCGATGCCGATGCGGGAACGGAGGGTGGCACGCTCTATGACTATGAGCCGGATCAGGAAGGTATTCTGACCGAGCTTTTGCCCAGTGGTGTGGCGACGGCGATTTTCAGCGGATTGCTGGAAAATGCTGCGTCCGAGCAAGGCGCGCGGATGTCGGCAATGGACAACGCGACACGCAACGCGGGTGAGATGATCGACAAGTTGACCATCCAATACAACCGCTCGCGTCAGGCCGTGATCACCAACGAGCTGATTGAAATCATTTCGGGCGCGGAAGCGCTTTAAAGACAACCGGAGACGAAACATGGCTAATGCAAAAGGCAAAATCACGCAGGTGATCGGCGCCGTTGTGGACGTTCAATTTGACGACCACCTGCCCGCAATCCTGAATGCGCTGACCACGGACAACAACGGCAACAAGCTGGTTCTGGAAGTGGCGCAGCACCTGGGCGAAAACACTGTTCGCACCATCGCGATGGACAGCAGCGAAGGGCTGGTTCGCGGTCAGGAAGTATCTGACACTGGTGATGCGATCACCGTGCCCGTGGGCAACGCGACACTGGGTCGTATCCTGAACGTTGTGGGCGAGCCCGTTGACGAAAAGGGTCCGGTCAAGACCAAGGAAACCCGCGCGATCCACCAAGAAGCGCCGGCGTTCGACCAACAGTCGACCGAGTCGGAAGTTCTGGTCACCGGGATCAAGGTTGTTGACCTTCTGGCGCCTTACGCGAAGGGCGGTAAAATTGGTCTCTTCGGTGGTGCCGGTGTGGGCAAGACGGTTCTGATTATGGAACTGATCAACAACATCGCCAAAGTGCACTCGGGTCTGTCGGTTTTCGCCGGTGTGGGCGAACGGACACGTGAAGGTAACGACCTTTACCACGAGATGATCGAATCCGGCGTTATCGACGTTGATAACACCGAGAACTCGAAAATTGCGCTGGTTTATGGCCAGATGAACGAGCCTCCGGGAGCACGTATGCGGATCGCTCTGACCGGTCTGACGCTGGCGGAACAGTTCCGCGACCAGTCGGGCGCAGACGTTCTGTTCTTTGTCGACAACATCTTCCGCTTTACCCAAGCCGGGTCGGAATGTTCGGCTCTGCTCGGCCGTATTCCTTCGGCTGTGGGCTATCAGCCGACGTTGGCCACCGACATGGGTGCCATGCAGGAACGGATCGCCTCGACCAAATCGGGTTCGATTACATCGGTGCAAGCCGTTTACGTGCCTGCGGATGACTTGACCGACCCTGCGCCGGCCACGTCGTTTGCCCACCTCGATGCCACGACCGTTCTGTCGCGTGCGATTTCGGAGCTGGGTATCTACCCGGCGGTTGACCCGCTCGACTCGACCTCGCGTCTGCTGGACCCAGCGATTGTGGGCGAAGAGCACTATAAGGTTGCGACCGACGTTCAGGAGATCCTTCAGCGTTACAAATCGCTTCAGGATATCATCGCCATCCTCGGGATGGACGAGTTGAGCGAAGAGGACAAGCTGACCGTGGCACGTGCCCGGAAAATCCAGCGGTTCCTCAGCCAGCCGTTTGACGTGGCGAAAGTGTTCACCGGTTCGGACGGCGTTCAGGTGCCGCTCGAAGTGACCATCGACAGCTTCAAGCGCGTTGTCGCGGGTGAATTCGATCACCTTCCCGAAGGCGCCTTCTATATGGTTGGTGGCATCGAAGAAGTGATCGCCAAAGCCGAGAAGCTGGCTGCTGAAGCTGCTTAATCTCAGCCTTTTGACCTGCCGCCTGTAAGGGGGGCGGGTCGCGGGCTCTCATCAAGGAGTGAAACATGGCAGAGACGATGCAATTTGACCTGGTGAGCCCGGAGCGGATGCTTGCCTCTTATCAGGCGAACGAAGTGCAGATGCCGGGTGCCGATGGTGATCTGACCGTGATGCCGGGGCATTCGGCGTTGATGACGACGCTGCGTCCGGGTGTCATGAAGGTGAACGGCCCGGAAGGGTCGCAAGATTACCTCGTGACCGGCGGATTTGCCGAAGTCAGCGGTGAAGCCATCAGCATTCTGGCCGAGAAGGCCACGCCGATGAAGGAAGCCAGCAAGGCCGATATCGAGCCGCTGTTGGAAGCAGCTCGGGCGAAAGCCAGCGAAGCCACGGGTGGCGATCGCGACGTGGCCGAGAAACTGGTTGCTGACATTCAGGCGCTGCTTGCGGACATGGTCTGAGGCGATGGGCTGACGCGCAATGAGCGCGAACAGCACATAAAGAAATGACAAGGCCCGGACAGCGAGACTGTGCGGGCCTTTTCCTTTTGCAATTCCCGACGTTTGCGGGAATTCTAGTGGCTAGTCCACGCAACTGAACAGCAGGCGAAGATGAAAAAGATTTCCTCTCAGACCATCGGGATTGAACAGGGCAATGATGTTTTGTTCGAGGATTTCGAGGATGGCGGCGAGATGTGGACCGGCACAGGCCATCGTGAGCGGGTGAAAGAGATCACCTTCCGCGAGGCTTTCAAGGACACGCCGGCGGTGCACTGTTCGGCCACCTTGTGGGATGTCGACAGCGCCACCAACGTGCGGGCCGATGTCGAGGCCGAGAACGTGACCGTGGAGGGATTTGATCTGGTGTTTCGCACATGGGGCGACACCAAAGTGGCCCGCATGCGGATTGGTTGGATGGCGATTGGCGCGGCCAAGGGTGAGGACGACTGGGAGCTTTATTGAGCGGGGTGCCTTGGGGGCCAGCCCTCAAACCCCCGGGATATTTCCGGTCAGATGAAACCCAGAGCGGCGCGCCCCTTCTTCTGTTGGGAAAATACCTCGGGGGTGTGGGGGCTGGCCCCCACTTGCAGCGGTTCAAATACACCCTGTCTCGGGCATAGGAAGGCGGTCGCTTCAGAACAGGCCTTCGTAGATCGGTTCGAGCATGTCGGTGTCGAACAGCGAGGAGACCGAGGTGCCGTTCCAGATGTTCAGGATCGCTTGAGCGAACATCGGGGCGGTGGGCACGATGCGGATGTTTTTGGCCGCGAGAGTGGCCTCGCTTGGGGCGATGGAATCGGTGATGACCAGTGATTTCATCACCGATTTGGTCACGCGGTCGACCGCAGGGCCGGAGAGCACGCCGTGGGTGATATAGGCGTGCACCTCTTTGGCGCCGTTTTGCATGATTACTTCGGCGGCTTTGCAGAGCGTGCCAGCGGTGTCGCAGATGTCATCGACAATGATGCAGCGTTTGCCTTCGACGTTGCCGATCACTGTCATTTCAGCGATTTCGCCGGCTTTTTCGCGACGTTTGTCAACGATGGCGAGGGGGGCTTCGATCCGTTTGGCGAGTTCGCGCGCGCGGGCGACGCCGCCGACGTCGGGGGAGATCACCAGCACGTCGTCCATTTTGCCTTTGAATTGCGTCAGGATGTCGAGGGCGAAGATCGGAGAGGCGTAGAGGTTGTCGACCGGAATGTCGAAGAAGCCCTGAATCTGGGCGGCGTGCAGGTCCATGGTCAGAACCCGTTCGATACCGGATTCAACGATCATATTCGCCACCAGCTTGGCCGAGATCGGCGTGCGGGCCTTGGTGCGGCGGTCCTGTCGGGCGTAGCCGAAATAGGGGATCACAGCGGTTGTGCGACTGGCCGAGGAGCGGCGCAGCGCGTCGGCCATGATCAGCAGTTCCATCAGGTTGTCATTGGCGGGATTGGACGTGGATTGGATAATGAACATATCCTCGCCGCGGACGTTTTCGAAGACTTCGACAAAGATTTCGCCGTCGTTAAAGCGTTCGACGCGGGTGTCGACCAATTGGGTCGAAATACCGCGGTGCATCGACATGCGGCGGGCGATGCCCTTGGCGAGTGGCAGGTTGGCGTTGCCCGAAATCAGTTTCGGTTCAGTGGTGCTGGACATGATATGTTTGATCCCCGGGCTTTTCTGTCACCGATGGCATGACAGAATCATGACGTTGACACCGCTTAGCATCTCTCTAGTTTCAGGCAAAGTGCTGCTGCGACGAACCCCAATGAAGGACGGAAATTTTGCAACGTATTGATTACTATTTCTCCACGCTGAGCCCGTGGTGTTATTTCGCCGGGCTGCGGCTTGAGGAGATCGCGGGGCGGCACGGGTTGGGTGTTGTCTACAAGCCTCTGGACATCTCGACGCTGTTCACGCGCACGGGCGGGACGGCGGTGGCGGACCGGCATCCGTCGCGCATGGAGTATCGCGCGCAGGAGTTGCAGCGCTGGACCAAGGCGACCGGGCTGGAGATGACCTTTCCCAAGCCGAGCTTCTGGCCGACCAACCCGGCGCCGTCGTCCTATGCGATCATCGCGGCGCAGGCGGCCGGTGGTGGCGATCTGGGCGCGCTGTGCCACGGGTTGATGCGGGCCTGTTTTGCCGAGGAGAAGGACATTGCCGAGGACGAGGTGATCGGCGATTGCCTGAGTGCCGCCGGATTTGATCCGTCGCTGACGACGAGCGGGATGTTGAGCGGGGCCGAGACCTATGCGCGCAATCTGGAAGAGGCGGTGGAGGCCGGTGTGTTCGGCGCGCCGTTCTACATCTGTGATGATGGCGAGAAGTTCTGGGGGCAGGACCGGCTTGACGCGCTGGAGGCGCATTTGAGCACGGTGGCCGGATAAAATGCCAAAGGATATACGCGGGGGGCACCCGACCTATTGGACCATCTTCGGGGAGGGGGCACGCAAGGTTTTGTTGATCCATTGCTCGCTCGCCCATACCGGGGCGTGGAACGGGGTGGCGGCGAAGCTGGAACAGCGGCTGTTGATGCATGCCTTTGATCTGCCGGGGCACGGGCGAAGTGACGATTGGAACGGCGACCGGGACATGCAGGAGATGAGCGTCGCCATGGCGGCGGAGGTGATCGGGCATGACGGGCCGATGGATGTGATCGGCCATTCCTTTGGCGCGACGGTGGCGTTGCGGTTGGCGATTGAGCATCCTGAGTTGGTGCGTTCGCTGGTTCTGATCGAGAATGTGATGGTGGCGGCGGCGGTTGCGGATGATCCGTCGCTGGCCGAGGGGCTTGAAAGCAGCGAATATGCCGAGGCGGTGCGGGCCGGTGACAAGGTGAACGCGGCGCGCAGTTTCATGCGCGAATGGGGCGATGGCACGCCCTGGAACATGATGCCGAAGATGCAGCGTGAGTTTTTGGCGGACCGGATTCATTTGATCGCGGCAAATGCGCCGACGGTGCATGATGACGCGCCCGGATTTTTGCAGGACAAGCGGATTGAGGGCGTGACTGTGCCGGCTTTGTTGATCCGGGGAGAAGACAGCACGCCGATGGTGGAGAAGATCCACGCAGCCATTGAGCGGCGTTTGCCGAATGCGCGCAGCGTTGCTGTTGCGGGGGCGGGGCATATGCTTCCTATTACGCATTCAGACGAGGTTGCGGCGTTGATTGGTGCGTTTCTGGATGAGGTGCCGGAGTAGCGGGGCGGATGCGGGCTTTGCTCTCGGCTAAGGGAGGCGGGGGTAGGGCCCCGCGCCGCCGTGATAATGCGGGGCCAGCCCCCCCGCCACCGTTTAGAAAGCGGGGGGCCAGCCCCCCGCGCCCCCCGGGATATTTTCAGTCAGATGAATTGGTGTGGCCGGGTGGTTGGCTGGCTGGAGGCTGGGGGAGTGTTGCCTGCTGGTTTGGGCGTGGGTTAGCCGCGTGCGAGGGCGATGAATTGGTCGATGCGCGCGTCGGTGACGGACCAGTCGGTGACGAGGCGGCAGGGCAGGGGTTCGTCGGGGTCGCCCGTTTCACGATCGCCTGCGAGCAGGTAATAGACCGCGCCGCCCGCGTGCAGGCGTTGGTGCATGGCGCGGGGCAGCTGGGCGAAGATGATGTTGGCTTGCGGCTCGAAGTCAAAGCGCACGCCGGGCAGGTCGCGCAGGCCCGTGGCGAGGCGTGCGCAGGCGGCGTTGGCGCGTTGTGCGGTGTCGAGCCAGAGGTCGTCCTTGAGATAGCCAGCCATTTGCGCCGAGAGGTAGCGATGTTTGGAGAACAGGTGCCCGCCGCGTTTGCGGCGCAGTTCGAATTCCCAAGCGTGGGATGGGTCAAAGAACAGCACCGCCTCGACGCCGATGCAGCCATTTTTGGTGCCGCCAAAGGAGACCGCGTCGATCCCGAGTTTCCAAGTCATTTCAGCCGGAGTGCAGCCGAGCGCCGTGCAGGCGTTGGCAAAGCGCGCGCCGTCAAGGTGGCTTTTGAGGCCGAATTCATGCGCGGTGGCGGTGAGGGCGGAGAGTTCATCGAGGGTGTAGACCTGACCGCGTTCGGTGACTTGGGTGATCGAGACGGGGCCGCGTTGCGGGCCGTGCACGCCGCGGGTTTCCTCGGACTGGATGGTGGTGCGCAGGGCGTCGGCGGTCATTTTGTCATCATTGCCCACAAGCGTGAGTTTGGCACCGCCAGTGTAGAATTCGGGGGCGTTGCATTCATCTTCGTGGATGTGGGCCGTGGGCGAGCAAAAGATCGTGTCCCAAGGCTGTGCTAGGGTGGCCAGCGCAAGTGAGTTGGCGGCGGTGCCGGTGGCCGCAAGGTAGATCGCGGCGTCAGGCGCTCGAACAGGTCACGCAGGCGGGTGCGGACATCATCCATGATCGGGTCGGCACCATAGCCCATGGCATAGCCGTCGTTGGCGTTTGTGAGCGCGTCGAGGACCTGTGGGTGGGCGGGGCCCGCGTTGTCGGAGGCAAAATGCATGGGGCTTGGCCTTTCTGGTGCTGGGTCTAGGACCGGGGAAAGCGGGGCCGCAGGTTAGAGCGGCTCTTCGATGATGTGGGCTTCCCAGTCGTCTTCATGGATTTCGATTTCAGACACGGTTTGCTGTTGCACCGATACTCCGGCGTCATGAACGGATTGCGCCGTGCCGGTCAGGAGCGGGTGCCAAGTGGGCAGGGCTTCGCCCGCCCAGAGGCGGCGGTAGGCACAGGTTTGCGGCAGCCAGTAGGCATGTTCGGCGATGGTTTTGGTGGTCAGCGAAATACATTCTGGCACGAATTGCCGGCGGGTCTCGTATTTCGCACAGCGGCAGGTGGCGTCGTCGAACAAGCGGCAGGCAACGCGGGTGAGGGCGACCTCGCCGCTGTCTTCGTCCTCAAGCTTGTTAAGGCAGCATTTGCCGCAGCCGTCGCAGAGCGCCTCCCATTCGGCGTCAGAAAGCTTGGCCAGCGGGGTGGTTTCCCAGAAACGCCGAGCGAGGCCGTCGCGGTTGATCGGATCGTCGCTCATAGCGCTGCGAGGATGGTGCGGGCGCGGTCGCAGTCGGCGTCCATCTGGGTGATCAGCGCGTCGAGGCCATCGAATGTCTCTTCGGGGCGCAGGTAGTCGACCAGACCGATGGAAAGCGGCGTGCCGTAAAGATCGCCGGTGAAATCGAACATGAAGGTTTCGAGGTTCGGCTTGTTTTCGCCAAACATTGGCCGGATGCCGACAGAGGCGGCACCATGGTAGCTGCCTTTGTGGGGGCCTTCGAGGACGTCGACCAGCACAGCGTAGACGCCGAATTTGGGCGGGTGCAGCCCGTCGATGCTCATGTTTGCAGTGGGGTAGCCCAGCTCGCGGCCGCGTTGGTCGCCGCCGATCACGGTGCTTTCGATGCGGTGCCAATGGCCAAGCATGGCGGCGGCGTCACGCGGGCGGCCATCGGTGAGCGCATTGCGGATCGCGGTTGAGGAGACCTCGCCCTGCGCTCCTTCGAGCAGGTTGGCGATGGTAACGCCGAAGCCGAGGTCTGCGCCGAAGGCCTGAAGGTCAGCCGCGGAGCCGGCGCGCCCTTTGCCAAAGCAGAAATCGGCGCCGACCACGACATGACGCAGGCCGAGCCCTTTGACGATGACATTGGCGGCGAAGTCTTCGGGGCTGAGGCCAGAGAGGGCGGCGTTGAAATTCAGCTCGTACAGCCGTTCAACCCCAAGTTTTTCAAGCCGGTGGGCGCGGGCCTTGGACCCCATCAGGCGGAACGGGGGGGCGTCGGGCGCAAAGAACTGGCGCGGGTGGGGTTCGAAGGTCATGATCCCGAGAGGCGCGTTGATTTTGGCGCCTTCACGGCGGGCGATGTCGATCACCGACTGATGGCCAAGATGAACGCCATCGAAATTACCGATGGCGGCGGCGGCGCCCTTGTCGGCGTCGGAAACGAAGGTGTAATCGCGAATGATGCGCATGGCGAAGGGTTAACCGCGCGGGCGGGCGGGTGCAAGCGGTGACGTCGTGTGGCAGGCTTTGATGGCGGTGTTGCAAGCGCGGTTGCGCGGGCGGGCGGCAGGGCCGCCGAGCAGGTCAGTCGAATTTGGCGGAAGGGGCCAGAACCGTGGCTTCGCCAACCAGCACCTTTTTGCCGTCGACCATGCAGCGGCAATCAAGTTGCACCCGGCGTTTGGCGTGTTCGATGCCGATCACTTCGACTTCGGCGAGGACCGTATCGCCGGGGCGCACGGGGGCGAGGAATTTGAGCGACTGGCCCATATAGATGGTGCCGTGGCCGGGGAGCTGTTCGCCGATGACGGCAGAGATCAGACCGGCGGTGAGCATGCCGTGGGCGATGCGCCCTTCAAAGATGGTGTCGCGGGCGTAGTCATCATCAAGGTGCACCGGGTTATGATCGGTTGACACCTGCGCGAACATTTCGATGTCTTCGTCGGTGACAACTTTGCGCAGGTGGCGGACCATGCCCATCTCGATTTCTTCGATTGTGATGGTTCCGCGCGGCAGGTTGTCCAACATCTTGCCCTCCTGAGGCATTTGCAAAAGTAATATTCGGACGCATGGCGCGCCGAAGTTGGAACTTTATTACTTTGCAGGCGCAGAAAATCAAGCGCTATTTAGGTCAGCGCAATTGACCAATCGAAAACGGGGGAGAGAGCATTTCCTTTTCAAGATAAGCACTTAGCGCATCTGCGTCAGGTTGCTGTGTTGTTTGCGTAATCTCACGCGCCAGCCCGCCGGTGATATAGAGAGAATCAATGTCCTCGCCCATGGCGCCTTTGACGTCGGTGTGCAGGCCGTCCCCGATCGCCAGAATGCGGCTGTCGCCGGGCAGAGGGCCCAGTTCGGCCAGTCGGCGGCGGGCGAGATCATAGATCGGCGGGTGGGGTTTGCCGAAATAGAGGCTTTCTCCGCCCATCTCGGTATAGAGTTTGGCGAGCGCCCCGGCGCACCATTCGCGCACCTCGCCCCGGTCGACCACAATGTCGGGATTGGCGCAGAGCAGTTTCAGCCCCTTTTGTTTGGCATAGAGAAAGGCGGGGCGGTTCACGTCGGGGTCGGCCATCGGATCATCGGGGCCGCAACAGACGATGCCTTCGGCCTGATCCAGCGGGACGATTTCAATATTGACCGGGTTTTCGACAACGTGGATCGGTTCAAAGAAGCCTTCGTCACGCTCCCATTCGCCCATGAAGTGAACCTTTTGCCCGACGACGCCACGAAACATCGCAGAGCGGGCGCTGTCGCCGGAGCTGGCGATTGTGTCCCACGCGTCATTGGGGACGCCGAAGATGTCGAGTTGATCAGCGACACCGGCGCGGGGTTTGGGCGAGTTGGTCACGAGCACCACTTTGCCCCCCGTGGCGCGGTAGGCCTGCAGCGCCTTGACCGCATCGGGCATCGCCGTGACCCCGTCATGCACACAGCCCCAGAGATCGACGAACATCGCGTCGTAATTTGCTGAAATCTCGGAAAGGCGTTCGATGATGCGGGTCATGCCGGTGCTCCTTTTTGGTGTCAGTAAGGATATGGCAGGGGGTGTTAAGAAATGCCAGTGGGAACGTCCGATGCGGGTTTTTCCGCAGTGCAGCGTCAGAGTTGCGCGGCGAGGAGCGTGGCCCAAAGCGCATAGGCGGTTTCGCTGGGGTGGAAGCCGTCGGTGGCGACATAGGCCGGAGCATAGGGCAGATCGAGGGGGAGATGCGATGCGTTCGGATCGGTGGCGCAGAGCGTGGCGAGAGCGGCATCAAAGCGCGCGGCGCGCCGTCCGAGGGTCGCGCGCAGGGGGTGCGGCAGCAGGGGGAATTGCCCCATCGGGGGCAGGCCCGAGGCGATAATGCGGGTGACGCCGAAGCGGTCGCGCAGGGCGGCGTGCAGCGCACGGCGTTGTGCGAGCCAGCGCGACAGCGGCACAAGATGGGTCACATCATTGACGCCAAGCACAACAATGGCGGCGTCAAACGGTTGATCCGGCAGGGTTTTCAGGCGGGCGAGGGCGGAGGCCGAGGTTTCGCCGGTTTGGGCGTGGAGGGTCCACTGCAGGGCGAAACGGCGCGAAAGTTGGCCCGATAGTTGGCCCGCGAGGGCGGTGGATTGCTGCGTAGCTCCGACGCCAGCGGCGGAGCTGTCACCGAGGATCAGAAGGCGCAATGGAGGCTGGGTATTGGCGGGCTCAGGCGTGCCGCTGCGCGGGCCGGGCGGTTCGGGCAAGATCAGCGCCTTGCGGCGGACCTGTAGCGCCTGCGCCAGCAGCAGGGGCGACAGGACAACATTTGCAGCGATGTCAAAGGCGTGGATCATGCGGCTATGGTTGGCAGATGTGCGCGCGGGGTAAAGGGATGACGTGGGGGGAACGCCAAAGGGCGCGCCATTTGCGGCGCGCCCTTTGGTCAAAATGCGATGATCGCGGTCTTAAACGGCGAGGTTCGGGATGATCTGTTTCTTGCGGCTCATGACGCCGGGAAGCACGACCGTATCGCCGGTGACATCTGCGTCAAAGCTCTTTTTAGCAAGGGTTTTCACGAGGTCGTTGGGCACTAGAAGGGTGGCCTCTTCGTTGAGGATATCGACCACGAACAGCAGCACCTGATCGACGCCGTCTTCGGCGGCGACGGTGGTCATGGTGTCCATCAGGCTGGCCTTGCGATCAAGCACGATACCGGGGGCGGTGGTTTCAAGGACGGAGACGCGGAATTTGGTGCCGGCGACTTCGTATTCCTTGGAGTCCATGCGCAGGAGTTCGGCATCGGAAAAGGCGGAGACATCGGATTTGGCAGCGAACATTTCGGCGGCAAATTCAGGGATGGAAATGCCCAGATCGGCGGCCAGTTTTTCGGCCACGGCGCGGTCATGATCGGTGGTGGTGGGCGAGCGGAATTCCAGCGTATCAGACAGGATACAGGTCAGCGCGGCGCCTTTGATGGCTTCGGGCATCTTGTTGTAATCATTGCCAATCATGTCGACCATGATGGTCGCGGTGCAGGCCAGCGGGCGGATCGTGATGTCGATCGGTCCGGCGGTTTCAAGGCCGCCGACCAGCTTGTGATGGTCGATGATTTCACGCACGTCCGCGCCGTTGATATTGGCGGGGAGTTCGGCCGGGTTGTTGGTGTCAACGACAACGCAGGCCTGCCCGTCGGCCACATCCGAGATGATCTCGGGTTTGGTGAGCGACCAGCGGGTGAGCATGAAGGCGGCTTCTGTGTTGGGCTCTCCGAGGAGGACGGGTTTGGCGTCTACTCCTTTGATTTCGTTGAGATACCAAGCCCAGATGATGGGCGAGCCGGTGCTGTCTGTGTCGGGGCTTTTATGGCCGAAAACGAGTGTGGTCATAGCGGTGCGATCCTTCGCAAAGAGGGCGGTTTTGAGCGCCTTATAAGGGCGCGGACCGCTCTTGTCACGCGGCTGATTAAGTGAAATTGCCGCGCTGCAGCGTGAGGCGGTGATCAGGCGGTGGTCGGCCGGTCTTCATCTGGCGTTAAGGTTAATGAACGCGGGCTTGGTGGCCGGTTTGGGGGGGGTGACATTCGGCTGACATCCGGCTGACTCCCGGCTGCCGGGGAAAGGTTAACGCCGGGAGGTCGGGAGGGGTTAACGCGGCGTGCGCTGTTGGGGGGAGGTTGAGGTGGCGCTTGGCTGCGTTAGTCGGTCAGCTCACGCGGGACGGTGAAGTCGAGCACTTCGCCGGTGTGGAACCGGGCATCGGACCAGTCATCAATCGGCAGGTCAGTCACCAGCGTTGCGCCGGTGGGAAAATCATGAAACCGATCATGGTCGTGCGGCGCGGCGAGCATCCGGTCAGCGAAATTGGCGCAGCCGGGATTGTGGGTGATCATCAACACACAGCCGCCGGCCCCCTTGGCGTGCAGCGTATCGAGCAGCACATGGGTCGAGGCATGATAGAGCGCGTCGATGTATTGCACCGGCATCGCGCCGAGTTTGAGCCCGTCAAAGGTTTCGCGGGTGCGTTGCGACGGGGAGCAGAGCACCACATCGGGCAGAAACCCCTTGTTCGCCAGCCACAGGCCAAGCGCCACGGCAGAGCGGCGGCCGCGGGCATTGAGCGGGCGGTCGATATCGTCCAGCGAGGGGTCATCCCAGCTCGATTTCGCGTGGCGCATCAGGATCAGGCGGCGGGTCATTGGAAGGCTTTCATGTGAAAGGCGGATTGCGCCTCTAGCCTGCCATAGTTTTGCGACACCGGGCAAGCGCGGCGCGCGATGCAGCCATTGTTCAGGCAATCCGCCCCCGCGGGCGACGCGATATGGCCACGGCAGGCGGGCACGTCATAGCCGTTTGGCCCGAGGGCATCGACAGGGCAGGCCGCGCGGCAGGGCGCGGTTGCGCAGGAGGTGCAGGGGGCGCTGCGGGCGCGGGCAGGGCGCGATGACCGGGCAGACGGACCGCGCCCCGGTAGCTGACCATCAGGCCGGCGCGGGCATGGACAAGCATTCCGACGGGCGAGGTGAACGCCTGCTTAGAGCGCAGCGCCCAGTCGAGGAACGCCGGATAGGGCGGGCCATCGGACGGGAAGATCGCGGTGCCGTCCCATGCCTGTGCAAGGGAGGTGATCACCCGTTTTGACCAGCGGTCGAGCGGGTCAGGCAAGCCGTCGCTATATTCCGGTTGGGCGGTGAAATGCGCCCAGAACCCCGGCTCGTTCGGGCCGAGCAACAACAGCGTGTCAGGCCCGTCATGCAGCGCGCCGAACAGCGCCAGCGCGTGGGTTTCGGGCGCGGGCGTCATTTGAGCCGGAAGGGGAGCGCGAGGCTCCACCCCAGCCGCGAGGGGCGGTCATCGCGCCATTGCAACCCGATCTCCATCGCGTCGTGCCCGGCGCGGGGCTGGGCGATATAGGTGCGAAACAGGCGGTCCCAGATCGACAGGGCAAAGCCATAGTTGCTGTCATGTTCCGAGCGATGCACCGAGTGATGGACGCGGTGCATATCGGGCGTGACCAGCACAAGCCGCAGGGGCCGGTCGAGCCACGCAGGCAGCGCCATATTGGCATGGTTGAACATCGCGGTGCCGTTGAGGATGATTTCAAACAGGATAATCGCCAGCGCGGCAGGGCCGATGAGGTAGACCAGCCCGATTTTCAACAGCATCGACAGGGCGATTTCGACCGGGTGAAAGCGGATCGCGGTGGTCACGTCGATGTCGCGGTCGGCGTGGTGGACCCGGTGCAGGCGCCACAAAAGCGGCACCTTATGGGTGACAAGGTGCTGCGCCCAGATGGCGAAATCAAAGAACAGCACCGCAGCGGTGATTTCAACCCACGCGGGCCAATCGAGGTGATTGAGCAGCCCCCAGCCATTGGCCGCCGCATCGACCGCCGCGCCCACGGCCAAGAGCGGCAGGCCGAACGCCAGCGCCCTAAGCGCCAGCGTGTTGAGGATGGTGATGCCCCAATTCGTCAGCCAGCGGGTCTGGCGTGGTTGGGTGCGGGCGCGGCGGGGGGCCAGCGCCTCGATCAGCGCGAAAAGCGCGAACAGGCCGAGGAAGGTGGCGAGCCGGAGGGCGGTTTCATGTTCCATAGGGCGGACTATAGGCGCGCGCGCGCCAGAGCGGAATTGCCGATTGCGTGAGCGTTTGTCAGCGCTTCTGGCGGATCATCGAGCCCGCACCATGTTCGGTGAACAACTCAAGCAGCACGGCGTTGGGCGCGCGGCCATCAAGGATGATAACGGCGCGCACGCCGCCTTCGATTGCCTCAAGCGCGGTTTCGGTTTTCGGGATCATGCCGCCCGCGATGGTGCCATCGGCGATCAGATCACGGATTTGTCCGGTTTCAAGATCGGTCAGAAGCGCGCCGGACTTGTCCTTGACCCCTTCGACATCGGTGAGGAGCAACAGGCGGTCGGCCTCGAGCGCCTTGGCGATGGCGCCGGCGACGGTGTCGCCGTTGATGTTGAATGTCTCGCCATTCTCGCCCGCGCCAAGGGGGGCGATGACGGGGATGATACCGGCGTCAAACAGCGTGTGCAGAATGGCGGTATCAACCGTTTCGGGCGTGCCGACAAGGCCGAGCGCCGGGTCGGTCGCGGTGCAGGTGACGAGGTTTGCGTCCTTGCCCGAAAGGCCGACAGCGGTGCCGCCCTGAGCGCCGATGGCCTGCACGATCCATTTGTTAACGCGCCCCGAGAGGACCATTTCAACGACTTCGATGGTCGCCTCGTCGGTGACGCGCTTGCCATTAACGAATTCGGATTGGATGTCGAGACGGGCCAGCATGTCGTTGATCATCGGGCCGCCGCCATGGACGATCACCGGGTTGACGCCGACCTGTCGCATGAGGACCACGTCGCGGGCGAATTGATCCATCGCTTCGTCCGAGCTCATGGCGTGACCGCCGAGCTTGATCACGATGATCGCGCCGGAGTAACGCTGAAGGTAAGGCAGGGCCTCGGAGAGGGTCCGGGCGGTGGCGATCCAATCGCGGTTCATGGTCTGTTTTCTCATCGGTGCGGTCCTTGGGTGGCCTTGCTTAACGCGTTTTGGCGGTGCTGCAAAGGGTTGGCGATTGCGGCGACAGGAGAGGCTGTTAGACTGCGCTTGTGCAGGGCCCAAACGGGGGTGCATCCGGGGCCGATGCGGGCAAAAAAGGATCGCGAGATGAGACAGAAAACCATGCTTCTGACCGGAGCGAGCCGAGGGATCGGCCATGCCACGGTGCGCCGGTTTAACCGCGAGGGATGGCGGGTGATCACCTGTTCGCGCCACGCCTTTCCCGAAGAATGCCCTTGGGGCGGCGGGCGAGACAACCACGTGCAGATCGACCTTGGCGATCCGGCGGATACGATCAACGCGGTCGGGTTGATCCAGGAGATGGTGGACGGAAAGCTGGATGCGCTGGTCAACAACGCCGGGATTTCGCCCAAGGGGCCGGAGGGCGAGCGGCTGAACACGCTGACTACGGATCTAATCGACTGGGGCAAGGTGTTTCACGTCAACTTCTTTTCCTCCGTCGTTCTGGCGCGGGGGCTAAAGGACGAATTGGCTGCGGCCAAAGGCGCGGTGGTCAATGTGACGTCGATCGCGGGCAATCAGGTGCACCCGTTTGCGGGCGCGGCCTATGCCACGTCAAAGGCTGCGCTCAAGGCGCTGACCCGCGAGATGGCGCATGATTTCGGTCCGCTTGGCGTGCGCGTTAACGCGATCGCGCCGGGAGAGATTGAAACCGCGATCCTGTCGCCGGGTACTGACAAGATTGTCGAACAAATCCCGCTGCGCCGCCTTGGCCAGCCCGAGGAAGTGGCCGCGACGATCTTCTTCCTCTGCACCGACGCGAGCTCGTACATCTCCGGCACGGAGATCGAAATCAATGGCGGCCAGCATGTCTAGGCCGCGCCACCAATCCAATTGAGCGCTTCCGCGCGCGTTTATTCAGTTTGTGGCGAGATGACGAACCCTCGCCAGACGAGCGTGTTTGGCATGGGCGGGACGCTCCGCGGGAGGTATTTGAAAAACAGAAGAAGCAAAAGCGGGCGTTTTGGTCTTCTTCTGTTTGGAAAATACCTCGGGGGTGTGGGGGCTGGCCCCCACTGCTTTGTGTGTTTGGTTAAACCAAGCCGGCGATGATGGCGCGGAGCGATTCGATTCCGTCGCCTTTTTCCGAAGAGGTAAGCACCATTTCCGGGAAGGACGCCGGGTGTTTGGAGAGTTTTTCGCGCACCTGGTCGAGGATGCGGGCGCGATCGTTGGCTTTGACCTTGTCCGCTTTGGTCAGCACGCATTGGAAGGTCACGGCGGATTTGTCGAGCAGGGTCATGATCTCTTCATCGACCGGTTTTACGCCATGGCGGGCGTCGATCAGAACGAAAGCGCGGCGCAGGGATGGGCGGCCTGAGAGGTATTGTTTGAGCAGGCGTTGCCACTTTTCGACCTTGGCCAGCGGCGCGTTGGCATAGCCATAGCCGGGCAGGTCGACGAGATAGTGTTCGGCGCCGAGTTCGAAGAAGTTGATTTCCTGTGTGCGCCCCGGCGTGTTGGAGGCGCGCGCCAGCCGGTTGTGGCCGGTGAGGGCATTGATCAGGGAGGATTTACCGACGTTGGAGCGTCCGGCAAAGCAGATTTCGATCCGGTCGGCGGGGGGCAGGCCGGACATGGCGACCACGCCTTTGACGAATTCGGCCCCGCCAGCGAAGAGTTTGCGTCCCTTTTCGCGGCTGAAATCATCGGGTTCTTCGGCGAGGGGGAAGGGAAGTTGCATCAGGAGAGCACCTCGACCTGATCTTCGACGGTGATGGTGCCGGATTTGGTGACGGTTGCGTAGACGCCCATTTCCTGATGGTTCCAGCCGTCGCGCAGCGCGCCGAGGGTGTTGGCGTCACGTTCGCCGGTGGCCGGGTTGGCTTCGGTCATGCGGCAGCGGGTGATTTCGGCGTTGATATGGAATTCGGCCGCGCCGATGCGGATGTGGCGGTCGACCCAGTTTTTCTCTTCCCAGGCGTCGAGCCCGGCGATGAGCAGATTGCCACGCCAGCGCAGGGGCGAGATGTCTTGGCCGAGCTGTGCGCCGACCGCTGTGTTGCTGGCGAGGTTGATCAGCGAGATCGAGCCGCTTTTTACATCGGTCATGGCGTTGTCGGCCTTGATGATGGCGGTGGGCGCGGGGCGGTTTTCGGGGGTGAAGGCGGCGAACCAGGTGATCAGGCGCTGTTGATCCTCGGCGAGGTCGGGGTTGGCGGTGATCCCGGGTTTCGACGGGTGGGTCAGCGTGACCGTATTTGTGACCGCGTCGAACCGGCTTTCGATGGCTTGCAGGAGCGGCAGGGAGGCTCCGCGCGAGAAGTTACGGCAGGGGTGCCAACCGTCGGCTGTGTCACTGTCGAGTTTGGCCGCCGAATGGGCGACGGCCCATTGGCGATCAAACGGCAGGGCGCGGCCCACGTCCAGCTGCGCATTCACCAGAGCCTCGCGCCCATGCGCCTTGATCGGGTGGCGCCAGATCTGTGCGAGGCTCACCATTAGTCCGACTTACTGCGCGAGAAGCTGGAGCGGATATTGCCGAACACGTCCGGTTTATAGCCGTGGCTGCGCATGATCAGGTACTGCTGGGTGAAGGTGATGGTGTTGTTCGCAATCCAGTAGAGCACGAGGCCCGAGGCGAAGCTGCCCAGCATGAACATGAAGACCCAAGGCATCCATGCGAAGATCTGTTTCTGCACCGGATCGGTGGGCGCGGGGTTCAGTTTTTGCTGAATCCACATGGTGATGCCGAGCAGGATCGGCATGATGCCGAGGAAGATGATTGCAAGGATCGAGCCGCTTTCCGGACCGTCCCATGGCAGCAGGCCGAACAGGTTGAAGAGCGATGACGGGTCGGGGGCCGAGAGGTCATTGATCCAGCCGATCCAAGGCGCGTGACGCAGTTCGAGGGTGACGAAGATCACCTTGTAGAGCGAGAAGAAGATCGGGATTTGCAGGAGGATCGGCAGGCAGCCGGAGGCGGGGTTGACCTTTTCCCGCTTGTAGAGCGCCATCATTTCCTGCTGCATCTTCTGGCGGTCGTCGCCTGCGGCTTCCTTGAGCTTCTCCATCTGCGGCTGAAGCTCTTTCATTTTGGCCATGGAAGAATAGGATTTATAGGCCAGCGGGAAGAGGATGATCTTGATCACCACGGTGAGGGCGATGATCGCCCAGCCCATGTTGCCGATGAGGCCATTGAGCCAATGCAGCAGGGCGAACATCGGCTTGGTGAGGAAGAAGAACCAGCCCCAGTCGATGCTGTCGAGGAATTTCGGCACGGCGGCGTCGCCGCTGGCGTTTTCATAACCGCGGATTGTGGCCCATTCCTTGGCCCCGGCAAACAGGCGCGAGGTCACGCTGACCGTGGCGCCGGGGGCGAGTTCACGGGTCTGCTGCACGGTTTCGGTTTGGTAGATATTGGTGCGCGCATCGTATTTGGCGACCGATTTGAAGGGTCCGGGCGCGGGGATGAGGGTGGTCATCCAGTAGTGATCGGTAAAGCCGATCCAGCCGGTTTCCGTGACACGGGTGACTTCGGCGCGGGCCCCTTCGTTGGGGTTGATCGCAAAGTCGGTCATATCGGAATAGTCGATTTCCTGATATTCGCCATCGGACATGGCGACGACCCCTTCATGCAGGATGAAGAAGTTTTTCAGATCAGCCGGTTCGCCGTGCCGCGCCAGAACGCCGTAAGGGGCCAGAGAAACGGTGCCTTCGGTGCTGTTGGTGACGGATTGTTCGATTGAAAACAGGTATTTATCATCGACAGAGATGGTGCGGCGGAAGGTCATCCCGGCGCCATTGTCCCACGCGAGGGTGACGGGTGCGCCGGGGGCGAGGGTGTCGCCGCTTTCAAGGGTCCAGAGCGTGTTCGAGCCAGGGACCGTTTCAACGGTGAGCCCCGCGCCGGGGGCCCAGCCAAACAGCGCGTAGTAAGCGTGTTCGTTGCCATAGGGCGACAGGAGCGTGACGATATCGGCGCCGGGCTCAAGCGTTTCGCGGTAATCCTTGAGTGCGAGCGTGTCGATACGCCCGCCAAGCAGCGACAGCGTGCCTTTGACCGAGGGGGTGTCGATTGTCACGCGGGGCGCGCTGGCGAGGGCGGTGACGGTTTCGTTGGGCGCGACCTGCTGCGTGGTGGTGCCGCCGGCGGGGGCATCCGCGACCGGGGCGCCGGCGCCTGTTGTGGGCGTAACGGTGCCGTTCGCAGCGGTTGGAGGCACCTGATCAATAGGTTGCTCGGGTGGCGGGAACATTACCGACCAGCCGATGATCACCAGCATCGACAGGGCGACGGCAAGGATTAGGTTCTTGTTCTGATCGTCCATCTGGAAGCCCACACGCATTTTTGGAAGTGAGGGAGGTTCAACAGAGTAAGGGCGTGAAGGTCAAGCAGTTAATCGGCGAATGAGGCCATTTGCGCCGGTTTGTTCCGGCTTTTTATCCGAAATCAAACCGGCGCGGCTGGAGAGCGTGAGTTGTGCGGGGTGGCGCGCGTGTCGGGCGGGAACCCGTGCTTAGCCGGAGGTGCGCCCGATTGTCGGGGGCGGGGCCAGCTTGGCGCGGTGGTCTTCGAGCCATGTGAAGGTTTGCACAAGCGGCATGGGGCGGGCGATGCCATAGCCCTGTACATGGCGGCAGCCAAGCTGTGCCAACATGGTATGTTCCCCCGATGTTTCGACGCCTTCTGCCAATGTATCAAGGCCGAGACGTTCAGCCATGGAGAGAATCGCGGCGACCATGCGTTGTTGTTCGGGGTCGTCATCGACATGGGTGATAAAGCTGCGGTCGATCTTGATCCGTTCGATGGCAAAGCGGCGGATCGCGGCAATGGAGGCGTTGCCGGTGCCGAAATCATCAAGGTCGATGCGGCAACCGAGTTCGGCCAGTTTGAAGATATTCTGGGTTGCGGTGTCTTCGGGCGCGCCGACGACGACCGTTTCCAGAATTTCGACAGTCAGCCGGTCAGCGGTGAGGTCGAAGCGATCAAGGTCCCAGCAGATTTTTTCCACCAGTTTCGGATTGCGCAGCTCTTCGCCGGTGAAGTTGACGGCAACGCGGGGCACGTCGAGTTCGGCGGCGTCCCAAGCATTGAGCGCCTGCAACGCGCCGTAGAGGATAACCTCTCCCAAACGCTCCATCTGGCCGGATTGTTCGAGGACGGGCAGGAATTCGACGGCGGGGACGGTGCCGCGTTTGGGGTGTATCCAGCGCGCGAGCGCCTCAAACCCGGTGATTTGGCCCGTGTCGGTGGAGACTTGCGGTTGGAACCACGGTTCAATCTCGCCGTTTTCGAGGGCGCGCAGGGCATCGTCGCGCAGGGTTTCGCGATTGGCGCGGGTTTTGCCCATCTCGCCAGAGAAGGCGCGGATGGCGGAGGGGCCATTGCGCCGTGCCTCATCCAAGGCGACGGCGGCGGCGTGGAGCATGCTGCGCGCTGTCCGGTTGGGGGCGCGATGCGACATGCAGAACCCGACAGAGGCGGAGATATAGACGGCGGAGCCGGAGATGAAGACCGGATCTTCGGCGGCGTCCTGAATGCGGGAGGCGAGTTGAATTGCGCCTTCGAGATCGAGGTTGGCGGTTGCATGCAGGGTGATTCCAAAGCTGCTGTCGCCGAGCCAGCCGAGGTGGTCACCATCACGCAGAACCCCGCGCAGCCGAGAGGCGCAATGATCGAGAACGCGTTCGGCGGCATCGACACCGAGCCGGTTTTGCAGCGCGTTCAGGTCTTCGATCTGAAGGATAAAGCAGGCGGATTTGAAGCCGCGTGTGTTGGCGCGGGCAAGGGTGTCTTCGAGGCGCGTTTCAAGGGTTTCGGCGAGGGGAAGCCCGGTGACGGAGTCGATCGGCTCTGCCCCGGGTCCGCCAAGCCGTTCGAAGCCACCGGCCAGCATCACCAGCAGAGGCACGCCGAGGGCGACGAGGAAAAGCGCCCCTTCGCCGCCGGTCCAATAGGCGCCGAGCACAATCGCGGGAAGGAAGGCGAGCACCTGTGGTCCGCTGAGCATACGGCGCAGAATTGCGCGAGCTGTTGAAAGAGGTATCAAATTGCGCCGGGCCATTGCTGCCCTCCTATATCCAATATGGGATCAACCTAGGACTGCATACTGAACAGGACTTTAACGCCCCACCCATCCGGTGCAGATTTTCCCTAAAATTGTAATCGAACCCCTTGGGCCCGATGTTCAGGAGCGGCGTTCGAGGCCGGCGAAATCAAACAGTTTGGGGTCGAGCAGATGCGACGGCCGGGTGTTCATCAACGCGCGGAACATGACCTGACGG
Organism: Rhodobacteraceae bacterium D3-12; assembly: GCA_025916135.1. NCBI lineage: Bacteria > Pseudomonadati > Pseudomonadota > Alphaproteobacteria > Rhodobacterales > Roseobacteraceae > Phycobium > Phycobium rhodophyticola. The sequence goes on from CP104793.1 coordinate 514,380, forward strand.
CGACCGGGGCTGTTTTTCTCCCAACCATCAAGGATCGCCTTGACCTGTTGGCGTTGCAGCCCGTCTTGGGAGCCGCAGAGATCGCAGGGGATGATCGGGTAATTCATCGCGCGGGCAAATTTCTCGCAATCGGCCTCGGCGACATGGGCGAGGGGGCGATAGACGAAGAGGTCGCCTTCTTCGTTCACAAGTTTCGGCGGCATGGTGGCAAGGCGGCCACCGTGAAACAGGTTCATGAAGAACGTTTCGAGGATGTCGTCGCGGTGATGGCCGAGCACGACAGCAGAGCAGCCTTCCTCGCGGGCGATGCGATAGAGATTGCCACGCCGCAGCCGCGAGCACATGGCGCAATAGGTGCGCCCGGCGGGCACCTTGGATTTGACGATGGAATAGGTGTCTTCGTATTCGATCCGGTGCGGCACTTCGCGTTCAGAGAGGAACGCGGGCAGGACCGTCGCAGGGAAGCCGGGCTGTCCCTGATCGAGGTTACAGGCGAGCAGGTCGACCGGCAAAAGGCCGCGCCATTGCAGCTCATGCAGGATGGCGAGCAGGGTGTAACTGTCTTTGCCACCTGACAGGCAGACGAGCCATTTTGCGCCGGGTTCGATCATGCCGTATTGATCGACCGCTTCGCGCACGTTTTGAACGAGGCGTTTGCGCAGCTTCTTGAATTCGGTGCTTTTGGGAGCGCCGGCAAAGAGCGGATGGATATCGTCATTCTGGTCAAGCATAGCGGTGCTTTAGAGCAGAAAGGGCGGCGGGTAAAGCGCGGTGACGGGTGGCTGGTGGGGGCGGACGGACTTGTCGCTTGACGGCGATAGGTTGAAGAACGTGTGGCTGTTCGAGACGGCGATGTGGGTCCTCTTGCCGCTGATCGGGGCGCTCTTCGGGCGTAAGGGGTGAGCGGGCTTAAGGCTTGTGGTGATCGCAGGTTTTGTGGTCGTGATTGGGGTCGGTTCCGGGCACGGGGTCATAGCCGCAGCTGCCCCATGGATTGCAGCGCAAAATACGGCGCAGAGCGAGCCATCCGCCCTTGATCGCGCCGTGGGTTTTTAGAGCATCAAGCGCATAGGCCGAGCAGGTGGGTTGATAGCGGCAGTTATGGCCGACCCAAGGCGAGAAGATCAGCCGATAGGCCCGCACCGGCAACGAGAAGAGCCAGGCAAGCGGGCTCATGGTTTGTGCAACTGTTTGAGGGCATGGATCAGATCGCCTTGGAGGGCGTCAAAGGGCCGCTCGGCGGTGGCACCGTTGCGGCCGATCAGGACATAGTCCCAGCCGGGGCGGCCATGGGTGGGCAGGACCAGCCGGGCGATTTCACGCAGGCGACGTTTGGCGCGGTTGCGAGCGACGGCGTTGCCGACCTTTTCGAACAGGTGAATCCGACGCGGATGGTGGGCGTGTCGGGGTCAGTATCGGTTTCGCCGGGCGCGCGGCGGCGGGCCTGAACCATCATGCCGCGCGTGCCCTGCCGGCCAGCACGGGCGCAGGCGAGGAAATCGGGGCGGTTGCGCAGGGTTTCGAGCGTGGGGGTCATGGCTGAAAATCGCTCAGGATGGCGTTGCGATTGAAGCGGCGTGACAGCGGCATGCCCTCCCTAGGGGGAGGTCGGGCATGGCGCTGTTGCGCCGGGATTGGGTTGGCGCGCCTTGACGATTGCGGGGTGGGCAAATGGGCAATGGCAAAGCTGCAGTCCTCATGGTGCGGGCTGTCCTTCCGCGGGCTGCGCGTGGCGGGCGTTTAGCAGAACGTGGCACAAGCGAAAACCGCCCGGGCGCGAGGCCGGGGCGGTTCTGGAATGCTTGTCGCAATAGAGCAGCCGTAAGGCAGGGCCGGGTTATCGGCCCAGTTCCTTAAGCGCTCAGGCTCTTGCGGCCACGTGCGCGGCGAGCGTTCAGGATCTTGCGGCCAGCTTTGGAAGCCATGCGTGCGCGGAAACCGTGGCGGCGTTTGCGAACCAGGTTAGAGGGCTGATAGGTGCGTTTCATCGCTCCGTCTCCGTTAATTGCGGGCAGGCGCGCGGAATCGCGAGTGCCCATGAATGTCGAAGCCCGGTCTATAGGTGGGTGTTGCGGCGCTGTCAAACCTGTTTGGGCGGTTTGAGGGGGATTGGAGAGAGTTTAGCGCCGGTTTTGCCGGGAATTGCAATAATTCCGCCCCGCCGACAGGTGATCACGGCGAAAAGCGGGGGGTAAACGGGGGAAATGTTACGAAGGCTGACACATTCGCGCCGAATCCTCACGAAAAGCGGCGTGGCCCATCAAGGGGGCGTGATAGGGGTAGGATTGCAGCGGCGGTAAGCGCATTTTCATGGCACACCAATGGAAAGGCACGAGCCAGAGATGAGCGATATGACGAACCCGAATTTACCAAACGAGAAACACCCATTGGTGCGCGCGCTGCCGATTGTCGCGATTTTGGCAGTGGCGGTGATCGGGGCGTTTACGCTTCGCGATTACCTGAGTTTCGAGGCGCTGCGCGACAACCGCGAGGCGTTGATCGCCTTTCGCGATCTGCATTATGCGGCGACCGTGGCCGTGTTTATCGCGGCCTATGTGACGATCGTGGCATTTTCGCTGCCCGGTGCGTTGGTGGCGACGCTGACCGGGGGGTTTTTGTTTGCGACATTCCCCGGTGCGCTGTTCAACGTGGCGTCGGCGACGGTTGGTGCGACGTTGATTTTCCTCGCGGCGCGTTGGGGGCTTGGTGAGAAGCTGGGTCGGAAGCTGGAAGACAGCAAGGGCGCGGTGAAGAAGATCAAGGACGGGATCGACGAGAACCAATGGTCGATGCTGTTTCTGATCCGGCTGGTGCCTGCCGTGCCGTTTTTCGTGGCCAACCTTGTGCCGGCGTTTGTTGGGGTGCCGTTGCGCCGGTTTGTGGCCTCTACCTTTGTCGGGATCATTCCGGGGGCGGTGGTGTACACCAGCGTCGGCGCGGGTCTGGGCGAGGTGTTTGAACGGGGCGAGACGCCCAACCTCGGCATTATTTTCGAGCCGCATATCCTGTTGCCGATCCTTGGGCTTTGCGCGTTGGCCGCGCTTCCCATTGCGATCAAGGCGCTGCGGGGCGGCAAGGCGCTTTGAGCGCGACACATACAGCATGAGAGAATGACCTAATGAAGCAGATCAAGACGGATATCCTTGTGATTGGCGGCGGCTCGGGCGGTTTGTCGGTTGCGTCGGGAGCGGCGCAAATGGGCGCGGATGTGACCTTGCTTGAAGGGCACAAGATGGGCGGCGACTGTCTGAACTATGGTTGCGTGCCGTCAAAGGCGTTGATCGCCGCCGGGAACGCGGCCCATGCGATGGGCGCGGGCGCGGCGATGGGGATCGCGCCGGTCATGCCCAAGGTGGATTACGCGGCGGCCAAGGATCATGTTGCCGCCGTGGTTGGCACGATCGAGCCACACGATTCGGTCGAGCGGTTCGAAAGTCTGGGCGTGCGGGTGATCGAGGCCTACGGCGCATTCGTATCACCGAACGAAGTGCAGGCGGGTGACACCCGCATCAGCGCGCGCCGGGTGGTGATTGCCACAGGGTCGTCGCCGTTTGTGCCGCCTATTCCGGGGCTGGACTCGGTGCCATATGAAACCAACGAGACGCTGTTTGAGTTGCGCGAAAAGCCGACGCATTTGTTGGTCATCGGCGGTGGGCCGATTGGCATGGAAATGGCGCAGGCGCATCGGCGGCTGGGCTGTGACGTTACGGTGATTGAAGGCGCCAAGGCGCTGGGCCGGGATGACCCGGAAGCGGCGGCGCTTGTTCTGGACAGCCTGCGCGGCGAGGGGATCGTGATTGCCGAGGATGCGCTGGCCGCGGAAATCCGTGGCACGGCGGGCGCGATTGAGGTCGAGGTCAAGGACGGGCGCGTGTTCAAGGGCTCGCATTTGCTGATGGCCGTCGGGCGCAAGCCCAATCTGGAGCGGCTGAACCTGAATGTTGCAGGGATCGAGACGACGAAAGCGGGGATCAAGGTTGATGCCTCGTTGAAAACCACCAACCGCAAGGTTTACGCCATCGGAGATGTGACCGGCGGCGCCCAATTCACCCATGTGGCGGGCTATCAGGCGGGGGTTATCATCCGCTCGGCCTTGTTCGGCCTGCCAGCCAAGGCACGCACCGATCATGTGCCGTGGGCGACATATACCTCGCCCGAGCTGGCGCAGGTTGGCATGAGCGAGGGGGAAGCCCGCGAGGCGCATGGAGACAAGCTGGAAATTGCGCGGTTCGAGTATGCCGGAAATGACCGGGCCATCGCCGAGGGTAAAACCAAAGGGTTCATCAAGGTTATGGTGCTTAAGGGGCGACCCATTGGCGCAACCATTGTAGGACACGGTGCGGGGGAACATATAAACCTCTGGGCGCTGGTTCTTGCCAACAAGATGAAGATGGGTCAGGTGGCAGCAATGATTTCGCCATACCCCACGATTGGGGAAATATCGAAACGCGTGGCGGGAGCCTATTTCTCGCCCCGGCTTTTTGATAGCAAGGGTGTGAAGCGGGTGGTCGGGCTGGTGCAGCGCTGGTTGCCGTGAGGGCGGGTATTGAGACGGTGAAACGGTGAAACGGGTTACGGACAGATGCAAAGCGGGCCGCCCGGACGGGTGGTGGGCTGTTGGTTGGCGGTCAGATGATTGTCGGGCTGAGGTTTGCCGGCCAGTTATTTGCCGACCAGAGGCTTGCCGGGAGGAGGCGCGCGCGTGCTGAACTCTCTCTCCGGGCGGTTTTTGATCCTGACCACAGTGTTCGTGATGCTGGCCGAGATCCTGATCTTTGTGCCGTCGGTGGCGCGGTTCCGCGAAGATTACCTGCTGAGCCGGTTGGAGCGGGCGCAGATCGCCTCGCTTGCGCTGTTGGCGGATGACATGATTGATGCCTCTCTTGAGGAAGAATTGCTGCGCAATGCCGAAGTGTTCAACGTGGTTTTGCGCCGCGACGAAGCGCGCCAGTTGATCCTGGCGGCGCCGATGCCTCTGCCGATTGATGAGACGTTTGATCTACGTGATGGCAAGCCTTTGACGTTGATCCGGGACGCGATGGCGCGGCTGTTTGATTCCGAGCCAAAGGTCATCCGGGTGATCGGCAACCCGGTGCGCGAGGCCGGTCTGTTGATCGAAGTGACGATGGAAACCGCACCGCTGCGCATGGCGATGATTGACTATGGCGTGCGGATTTTGGTGCTGTCGGCGGTGATTTCGGTTTTCACAGCGCTATTGCTGTTTCTCGCGGTGCGCGGGTTTCTTGTGCATCCGATCAAGCGGGTGGTGCGCGATATGCAAAGCTATGCCGCCGACCCCGAAGACGCCCGCAGGATCATCGTGCCCAAGGCCGGGGTGAGGGAGCTTCGCGAGGCGGAAGAAGCCCTGCAGAAGATGGAAACCCAGCTGACCAGCGCATTCAAGCAGCGCGAGCGTCTGGCGCAATTGGGTGAGGCCGTGGCCAAGATTTCGCACGATCTGCGCAATATTCTGACCTCGGCGCAATTGTTCACGGACCGGATCGAGATGAGCGAAGATCCGGCGGTGATGCGGATGGCGCCCAAATTGGTGAATTCGATCCGCCGTGCCGTGAACCTGTGCGAGACGACGATGACCTATGGCAAGGCGGAGGAGCCTGCGCCGCGGCTTGTCGAGCTCGATCTGAGCGAGATCATCGACGATGTGCTGGCGTCGGAGCGGTTGTCGATCGGTGAGGGCGAGGTGAGCCTTGGTGAGGATATCGCAAGGGGGTATATGCTGTCCGCCGATCCCGAACAGCTTTACCGGGTGATCGCGAACCTTGTGCGCAACGCGCGTCAGGCGATTTTGGCGACGGGTCAGCCGGGAGAGATCGGCATTTCAGCGGGCGAAGAGGATGGTTTTTCGGTGATCCGCATTATTGATACCGGGCCGGGCCTGCCGCAGAAGGCGCGCGACCATCTGTTCCGCCCGTTTCAAGGGGGCACGCGCAAGGAGGGCACCGGGCTTGGCCTTGCGATTGCGGCAGAGTTGATCCGCGGACATGGTGGCACCCTGACGCTGGAGCGCACCGATGAAACGGGCACAGAGTTCGCCATTCGCCTGCCGAGAGGCGAGGTTGAGCAAGGTTCCGGGGAGCCGGGTGAAATGATGCGGGAAAAATCCTGAATTGCCTCTTGCCAACCGCTGGGCTTGAAGCTAAGTCAGGCCCTCACGGACCGATAGCTCAGCTGGATAGAGTACCTGACTACGAATCAGGGGGTCGGGGGTTCGAATCCTCCTCGGTCCGCCACTTACCCCCCCATCAGAAACCAACTTACTTTGCCTTGTTGGGCGTTGAGTTGCGTTTTCGTCTAAGCACACCCGAGATTGTAACTGCTCAGTTTACCATCCGCGCCGGGTCAGAAGAGGCAAGCGCACCAAGCCGGTGAACCGCACCGCAGGTGCCCGGCTATCGTCAGCCCCTCTCTTGGGCTGGCGATTTGGTTGATTTGGATGCGTCTTTCGGTCTGTGGATGTGTTTGGCGGGCATTAATCACTTCAAAACGGCTGCTGGATCGCCCCCCCCCAGGGGCTGAGGTTAGCCTCTGTCGCAAACGTTCACTTCCGGCCCTTTTCGATGACACTCAGGGCGCAATGCGGTCTGTCGGGCGGGCGTTATTGAGGCTGTATCAGGTTGACTTGGGCGTTCACTGAAACCGCGGGTAGGCGGGGGGAATATTTGCTCGATTTCCGGATGCCCCCATGTTCTCTCAGGGTATTGTTCCACTAAGCCATCAAACTGTTTTTGAACGCGGGCGCGGGCTTCGGACCAGTCCCAGTCAACCACCTGACCGTCTCGCATAGAGAGGCGTCCATCGACAAAGACCGCTTTTGTGACCCGTCCAGTTGCACCCAAGATCAGGGTGCGAATGGGGTCGACGCGTGGCGCCATCATCGCGTCAGACATGTCGAAAACTGCAATATCGGCTTTGGCACCCGCGTCTATGCGTCCGAGATCGGCGCGGCCAAGCGCAGATGCCCCGCCAAGCGTTGCGGCGTCAAACAGGTGCTCGGGGGCGGCTTCGGTCACGCTGTCACCTGCCATGCGCGCCATCATCACACCGACAGCCATGTTGAGCACCATATCCGGCGGAGCCGTATCGGTTCCCATTCCGATATTGATCCCCATGTTGCGCAATTTGCTGAACGACTTCAGCATCGCTCCTGAGCGGGCGAAAACCAACGGGCAATGCGCAACGGTTACGCCATGATCCGCGTAGAGGTGCAGATCGTTTTCCGTAGCGACGGTCGCATGCGGCGCGATGAGCCGGGCGTTCAAGCCATTGAAACTGGCCAGCCATTGCGGCGCGGTTGTGCCGTGCAGAGACTGAACCGTTTCACGCTCCATTTGGCCTTGGGCCATATGCAAACGCACGGGCACATTCAGGTCGTTCGCCGTCTGCATGGTTCTTGTTAGCAGCGTTTCGGTGCAGGTTTCGACGCGATCGGGCGCGAGCATGCCTTGAACCAACCCGTCAAACCGCCCCGCGTTCGCGTTGATAAACTCGGCCGCAGAGTCCAGACCCGCGAGACCGCGGCTTTCGTCAAAGCGCGGTTCAAGAACGCCGGGAGCGGTGCAAACCATGCCCCCTGCGCGGAAGGCCGGGCCAAGCCAGACCCGCAAGCCCAATTCGCCAGCCGCTTGGGCTGCGGCCTCGAATTCGGCGACCGTTTCGCCCCATTCGCGATAGAACAGTGATGCAATTGGCAGGGCCGAGGTAATGCCATTGCACAAGAGCTGCGCAAAGCTGAAGCGCTTTTGAAAGGCGAGTTCCTCTTGTGAATACATTTCATAGGGGCCGCGATCAACGTAGCTTTGGGGCCAAACGCGGCCCTTGGCCCAAGCGGGGCCACAGTCGACACCAAGAGTGGTGGTGTCGAGATCTGACAAAGCATCAAGGTCGATCAACCCCGGCGAGATCAGAGCATCGCCCATGTCAATTCGACGTGCGACCTCTCCTTCAAATCGAGGGCCGACGTAGAGGATGCGATCGTGCTCGATCACCACCTCGCCGTTTTCAAGCAAACGGTGGCCGCCGTTTTGATGGCCAACAACCCAACGCGCGGTCAATAAGGTTCGGCCTTCGGGGCGTTGCCCCAAGCGCAGCAGATCAAGCATCAAGAGGCCTCCTGTATCGCTTTGCCGTCGCGGCCCGTGATCTTGCCCGCTTTCACGGTCAATTTCACAGGGCCCCCTGTTGCGATAGCCTCGGCCAGGGTTGTGCCCGAGAGGAGTGCAAAATCGGCGTTGTTTCCAAGGTCGACGCCGTGGCCTTTTACGCCCATCACCTGCGCACCGCCGCTTGAACAGATCGACAGCGCCAGAGCCAGATCGGCATCCGAACGCATATTGTTTTTCTGCGCCACGATCCGTGCGCGGTCGAGCATGTCGGCGCGGTTCCACGGGTTCCAAGTGTCGATGACCCCGTCACAGCCTGCTCCCAGACGGATGCCAGCGCCGAGAACGCGCTTGACCGCGGGGACGTCTGATGAGGGCGATCCTGTGGTCAAAATAGCCACGTCTTGATCGGCAAGGGCCTCTAGCAAAGCCTCGGTTCTGTTCCAATCCGGCATTCCAAGGCAGAAGGCGTGGCTGATGGAAATCTGCCCTTTCATGCCCAAGACACGCGTCCTTTCAAGGATCATTTCCATCGAAAACGCGCCCAAGGTGCCGCCTTCGTGCAGGTGGATGTCAATTCCTGTGCCGTGCTTTTCAGCGAGGCCAAAGATCGTGTCCAAATGTCCCTTGGGGTCGCTGTCTATTCCGCATGGGTCAAGCCCACCAACAAGGTCTGCACCCATCGCCATTGCTTGGTCCAAGAGCTCGGCGGTGCCGGGTCTGACCATGAGGCCAGATTGGGGGAAGGCAACAATCTCGATATCAACCACGTCTTTGAGGGCGTCTTTTGTCTTGAGCACGCCTTCTATTGCGGCGAGGCCGTTTTCCGTATCGACATCGACGTGGCTGCGAATATGGGTGATGCCGTTGCCAACGAGCGCCAATGCGTGTCGCATGGATTGTTGGTGCGGATCATGGTTGAGGCGGCGCCGTTCACTGCGCTCGTTGTCGATCATCGACTGCAAATCAGAGCCAACGGTATTTGGATACCAGCCCATGCCCATGAACGTCTTGTCCAGATGGGTATGCGCTTCGACCAAACCGGGGACCATAATGGCGCCTTTCGCGTCTTCGACTTGCGCTTGCGCCGTTTCGATCTGGGCCGCGCATTTTGCAATGCGGCCATTGCTGATCAATATGTCAGTCGGCGCCGAGCCGAGTGGGCGGACGTTGCGAATAAGAAGATCTGTCATGCTACCTCCGGGGCAAAGCCGCCGATTTTTGTCAGCGGCCATGCGAAGCCACCAAGTTTTGATGTTCGATATTTCATCCCGATCAAGGCTTCTGCTGTGCGAACTGCAGCCGTTACACCGTCAATCACAGGAACCGAGGTTTCCGCCGTTAGTTTTTCGCACCATTCGGCCATGCCAGCGCAGCCAAGCACGACCGCTTCGGCGCCGTCCAGATCGCGGGCGGCGCGCACCTCTGCTGCGATAAGCGCGTAAGCGCTGTCGGCTTCGGTTTCCAGCGTCAGAACCGGAAGATCAACGGAGCGCACACGACGGCAATGACGCGTTGCTCCATAGCTGTCGACCAGATCTTCGATGATCGGCACAGAGCGCGGCAGCGTCGTCACGATAGAGAAACGCGTGGCCAAAGTTTGAGCCACTTGCACCCCGGCCTGACAAATCCCTATCACGGGAGCGCCTGCGACTTCTCTGGCGGCAGATAAGCCCGGGTCGTCGAAACACGCAATCACATGCGCGTCTGCGCCTGCTTTCTCGGCTGCGCGAATGGCCGCCAGCAATGCAGGCACTGCTAGGGCTTCGTCGGCATATCCTTCGATAGAAGCAGGTGTGCCGGTTGCCGTCACAAGGTCAATCTCGGTGTCGGCGCTGGCGGCGCGACGCGCGGCTCTTCCGATTTGGGCGGTCATCGAAACGGTTGAATTCGGGTTTATGACATGAACACGCATTACGGTTTTCGCCCTTCAGCCGGAGACAAGCGAGCGGCTTCCCAAGCATCCGCTTCTTTTGGTTTCTTCAACTCGAATTGCTGGTCAGCGACGATGTAATTGTCTGCGTGCAGCCGCGCGATGGGTTGATACACCTCGGGGTCAACGTAGCGACCGCCAGCATCGAGACAGTCGTTGCGAACCGTCATTTCGACAACTTCACCCAAGATTATCGCTCGGTTCGGAAAGTCGATTATTCTCTCGACCTTGCATTCCATCGCGCAGGGCGTTCGCGTGACGTAGCGCGCGTCAATCTGGCGGCACTCTGCTGTTGAAAGCCCTGCAAACGAGGGCTCATCAACGTCGCTCGGGAAATTCACGCCACACAGGATCATTGCATCAGCAATTTCCATGTCGACCATGTTCACACAGAACTCCTGAGTGCGGCGGATGTTGACGACGGTATCTTTTTCGCCGCCGTCGCCGCGCGTCTGAATCCCGAGGATCACAATGGGCGGGTCTTGCGAGAAGACATTAAAGAAACTCATCGGGGCGGCGTTGGTGTGACCTGCTTCAGAGCGCGTGGTCACAAGAGCAATGGGGCGCGGCCCGACGAAGTTTGTCAAAAGACGGTAGCGATCCTGTGGCGGCAGTTGGGTGAAGTCAAAGTCCATCAGGCAATCTTTCTTGTGGGGGCAACATCTGTGCGGCCTTCTTGGACGGCATGACAGCGCACGTGGCTATTGCCATGTTGCAAAAATGCGGGTGCTTCGCTTTTGCAACGCTCGTTTGCAAGGGGGCAACGCGGATTGAAGTGACAGCCCTTGGGCGGTGTGATCGGATTTGGCACCTCTCCCGCAGGGCGATCGACATCGCGATGGGCCATCGAAATGTCCGGAACGGTTTCAAGAAGAAGCCGCGTGTAGGGATGCTGGGGATTGGCGAAGATTTGATCTGCTGGAGCAAGTTCGACCAACCGGCCGAGATACATAACGCCGATATAGTCAGAGATGTAGTTCACCACGGCCAGATCATGACTGATGAACAAATATGTAAGGCCAAGCTCTTGCTGGAGTTCGCGCATCAAGTTCAGAATTTGCGCTTGGACCGACACATCAAGCGCCGATGTCGGCTCGTCGCAGACCAAGAATTCGGGTTTTGTAGAAATCGCCCGCGCGATAGAAATGCGTTGCCGTTGGCCGCCTGAAAATTCATGCGGGAATTTCTCGCCGTCTGCTGCGGAAAGGCCGACAAACTCCAATAGGCGGTCAACTTCCTTGCGGCGCGCGGTTGCATCGGGGTGTGTTGCGAAGCTTAGCATCGGCTCTGCAATGATGCGGGCGACGCGCCAGCGCGGGTTCAAGCTTGCGAAGGGCCCTGAAAAATCATCTGCATGCGACGGCGAACCTCGGACGGTTCTCCGGCTTTCGCGTCGGACAGCTCGTTGTTGTCAAACTTGATGCTGCCATCAGACGGGCGGACAAGCCCCATGAGCAGCTTGGCCACGGTAGATTTTCCGCAGCCGGATTCTCCGACAAGGCTGAGGGTGGTCCCTTTCTCAATGGAGAAATCGACGCCATCGACAGCATGCACATATTGCTTTCCCGCGCCGGAAAGCAGGCGGTTGAGCAGGGGTTGGGACAGGTCGAAGGACTTCTTTAACCCTTGAACATTCAATAGCGGGGCGGTCATGCGGAAACCTCCTCTTGCAGGTGGCAAGCGACAGAGTCTAGTTGCGTTGTTCTCAGTTCTGGCCGTTGTTGTCCGCAGATTTCCATCCGGTGCGGGCAGCGAGGGCCGAAAGCGCAGCCTGCGGGGCGCGCATTTGGCCGAGGCATGGCGCCTTCGATCTGGGCAAGCTGGTCAGGGCGCGGGCCGATCCGCGGGATCGACGCCATCAAACCCGAAGTGTAGGGGTGTTTGGGATTGGTCAGAACCTCTTCGACCGCACCGATTTCGACAATTCGGCCAGCATACATGACAGCGACCCGGTCGGCTGTTTCAGCAATCACGCCCATGTCATGGGTTACGAGCAGCACAGCCACACCGGTTTCGCGCGCAAGTTTTCGCAAGAGTGCGATGATCTGTGCCTGAACGCTCACATCGAGAGCGGTTGTCGGCTCGTCTGCGATCACCAAGCTAGGCTCGGCGCAGAGGGCGAGCGCGATAACGACGCGCTGGCGCATCCCGCCGGAGTATTGGTGCGGGTAAGTGTCGATCCGCGCCTCGGGTGCTGGAATGCCAACACGACGCAGCCAGTCGATGGCCCGCTCGCGGGCTTCGACCTTGGACAGCTTGAGGTGCGTTTGGATGGTTTCGATCAGTTGCTCTCCAACGGTCAACACGGGGTTGAGGCTGGTAAGCGGGTCTTGGAAGATCGCGCCAATTTTGCGCCCGCGAATGCGACGCATTGCTTCCGGGCGAAGGGTGTCGATGCGCTGTTCTTCGAGCGTGATCTTCCCTTTGGTGATCCTTCCCGGTGGTTCGATGAGGCCGATGATAGCGGCGCCTGTCATAGACTTGCCCGCACCACTTTCTCCGACCATGCCCAAGATCTCTCCGGGTGCGACAGACAGGTTCACATCTTCAATCGCGTGGACGACGCCTGCACGACCCGGAAAAGTCACAGTCAAATTTTCGACGGTCAAAAGGGTCATTTTTTCTACCTCAACTTAGGGTTCAGAGCGTCACGCAGCCAGTCGCCCAGCAAATTCACGGCAAGCACAAGAGCCACCAGCACAACCGAAGGAAAGATGACCACCCACCAGATGCCCGAGAACAAATACTCGTTCCCGATCCGGATCAGAGTGCCGAGCGATGGCTGCGTTGCTGGCATGCCGACGCCCAAAAAGGAGAGTGTCGCCTCTGTCAAAACAGCCATGCCAAGGTTGATCGTCGCGATCACCAAAACGGGCCCGAGCACGTTGGGCAAAATGTGATGGATCATGATGCCGGTGCCCGAAACTCCGTTGATCCGAGCGGCCTGCACATATTCCTTTTGGCGTTCGACCATTGTCGAGCCACGAACCGTGCGCGCATATTGCACCCAGTTTGTCAGCCCGATCGCGAGGATCATGACCCAGATCGCGGCGTCAGCGTGACGCTCTGGCGGGAGCACGCCGCGGGCGACGCCATTGACGAGCAGGGCAACCAAGATCGCCGGGAAGCTGAGCAGAATGTCGGCCACGCGCATGATCGCGCCATCGACCATCCCGCCGAGAAAGCCGCCGAGCAAGCCCATCGTGATCCCCAGACCTGCGGCCAAGGCAACGCTGGCAAAGCCAACGATTAGCGACAGGCGCAAGCCGTATAATATGGAGGAGTAAAGGTCTCGGGCTTGCTGATCCGTGCCGAGTAGGTAGCGTGCGTCGCCACCTTCAACCCAAACGGGGGGAAGTTCGCTATCCCAGAGAAGGAGTTGCGACAGATCATAGGGGTTCTGGGTTGCCAGCATCGGCGCGAACAACGCCAAGGCAAACAATCCGATGAGCAAAAGGCTGGAAATTTTTGCAGTCCAGGACTGTCGAAAGCTCCAAGCGAGATCGCTTTCAAACATGCGGGATAGTGTGTTGGTTGTCATTGTTTTCCCTCCCGATCAATGTGCGGAGCTTGCGCTGTCGACGCGCAGGCGCGGGTCGAGCACGGCGTAAAGGACATCAACGGTTGTGTTGATGATAACGAAGATCAAGCTGACCAGAACCAGATAGGCGGCCATCACGGGCACATCACCAAAGCTGACGGCTTGGATAAAGAGCGCCCCCATCCCCGGCCATTGGAACACTGTTTCCGTGACAATCGCGAAGGCGATCAAGCCACCGAGTTGCAACCCGAAAATCGTGATGACGGGGATCAAGGTGTTTTTCAGCGCGTGGCGAAAGTTGATGGAGTTGTTGGTCAATCCGCGCGCCTTGGCGAATTTGATGTAGTCGGTGCGCAGCACTTCCATCATCTCGGCTCGTACCAGTCGCATGATCAGCGTGAGTTGGAACAGGCACAGCATGAATGAGGGTAGGATCAGGGCCTTGATGCCGGAAAGCGTAAGGAACCCGGTTGACCACCAGCCGATGTCGATAACCTTGCCCCGGCCAAACGACGGGAGCCAGCCGAGCCATACGGAAAAGACAAGGATCAATAAGATGCCTGTCACGAAGGTCGGCAGTGAAATTCCGATAAGTGATAGAAGCTGAAGGCTTTGAGCGGAAAAACTTCTCGGCCTGAGAGCCGTCAGAATGCCAAGCGGGATGCCTATTAGCAAAGACAAGCTGGCAGCGACGAAGACCAGCTCTGCCGTCGCCGGAAAGCGTTCGGACAGAAGCGTCGAAACAGGGCGGGCGTTGCGCCATGACAGGCCAAAATCCCCGGTCGCGGCACGGCCGACAAAGCGTCCGTATTGCACCCAGAGCGGCTGATTGAGGCCAAGGCGCTCGCGCACTGCTTCGCGCTCTTCAGTTGTGGCATTTTCGGCCACCAGAGAGTTCACAGGATCCCCCATGAAGCGAAACATCATGAATGCAATCAGCGCGACTGTCAGCATGACAAACACTGATTGAATAATACGACGGAGTAGGAAACCAAGCATGGCAGAACTCTCTCTTATGGCTGCATGAGGCAGTCATGGCGGCCGGGAACCCCCGGCCGCCGCAGTCTCACTTGTTGACGTTTGCGTACCAGAGGCGAACCAGATCATCTGGTGCTTGGGGCACCTTAACCGTGTCACGTGCGGCCCACGACAAAGGTTGCTGATGAAGCGGCAACCAAGGCACATCTGCTTTGGCAAGCATCAGGGCTTCTTGCATCATGGCCAGACGCTTGGGTTCATCCACTTCGATGGCGACGGCACGCGTAAGCTCATCAACTTTTGGGTTTGAATACCCCGGAGGTGTGAACGTGCCGTAGTTTCCGTCTTTGGTTGCCAGCATCGCAGACAGAACCGAGAAGCCATCGAGCATTGGCAATGTCGCCCAGCCGAGCATGTACACGTCAACTTTGGCTGTATCGACCTTTTGGAAGTGCATCTGACGCGGTTCTGTTACCAAGCGTGGTTCAAAGCCGGATTGCGCGAGCATCGCGGCCATGGCTTGGCAAATGCCTTCATCATTGACGTAGCGGTCATTCGGGCAATTCAGGTTGAATGCAAAACCGTCCGGGTAGCCAGCCTCTGCCAGCAGAGCTTTTGCTTTTGCCGGATCATAAGGCAGGCGCTCGTCCATTGCATCGGTAAAGCCTTTGACGGCGGGCGCGACAAGAGAGCCGGTTACGCGTGACTTTCCGCGCATGATGCGGTCGCGGATCAAATCCATGTTGATCGCATGATACATGGCCTGACGGACGCGCACGTCTTTCAAAGGGTTGCCTTCGACGTTTCCGTCGACAAGCTTATCGCTCATATTGATGCCCATCATAATGCTGCGCAAACCGGGGTTCTGGAGCATATGCACGCCGTCCGCCGCATTGATGCGCGCGGCGTCTTGAAGGGGGCTGGCTCGATCAGGTCGATCTCGCCCGAGAGCAAAGCGGCGACGCGCGTCGCGTCGGATCCGATTGGCGAGTGTTCAATCCGTGTGAGGTTGTGCTGGGGCGTGTCCCACCAGTCTTTGTTAACAACCAAGACGTTGAGCGCATCGGGCCGGCGGCTTTCCAGAATAAACGGGCCGGTGCCGTTGGCGTTGTTGGTTGTATAGCCCTCTTCGCCAAGGCCGGCATTGATGGGTTCGACCGAATTGTGCGCTTCGAGCCACCCCTTATCCATGATGAAGATGTTGGTCAGGTAGTTGTTGAGAAGCGGTGTCGGGCCGTCCAGAATGAGATCAACGGTTAGATTGTCTACAATCTCGACCGCTTTCAGGCCGGGTAGGTTTCCGGTGAGCGGCGATTTCAGATTTGCGGCGCGCATAAGAGAAACCTGCACATCGTCCGCACCGAAAGTTTCGCCACCTTGGAAGGTCACGCCTTCCCTAAGCTTGAAGCGGATGCGCGTTGGTTCGAGCACTTCCCACTCGGTGGCCAAGGCGGGCTCGACCTTCATCTCTGCGTCATAGCGGACCAGAGGTTCATAGATGTGGTGGGTGAAGATGTTGGTGAAACTATCGGTAGTTCCATGTGGGTCGAGTCCATAAATATCGCGCGCGGTAGCGTAGCGCAGTGTTTCAGCACTCGCTCCTGTCGCAATACATGTGACGGCGGTGGCGGTCATTAATAGCTGACGAAGCATAGTCATATATCCCTCTTGTTTTGGTGCTCACAGGGAATCTGACAAGAATCGAAAACCTGCGGCCCCTACATTGCACACATATTCCAATTAAATTGTCTACAATTTTATTTTCTTGTGCCGACAATCCTGTTGGAATAAATTTAAGATGTGCAAAATTTAACCAAGTAAGTCTGAGATCAATAGAGATGGCTGCCACCGATCCAAAGGCCGACACTCCGCAGGCGGAAATCTACAACCGGATCTGGTTGTCGATTGCTGAACGCAAGCTCAAACCGGGCACGCGGTTGAAAGAAGAAAAGCTGGCCGAGATATTTTCGGTCAGTCGTGCGCGTGTCCGCCGGGCGCTTGCCACTTTGGCGCATGAAGGGTTGGTGACATTGGTGCCCAACCGTGGTGCGTTTGTCTCGCAACCGTCAGCGGAAGAGGCGCGCGATATTTTTTTCGCCCGCCGGACAATTGAAGCCAGTCTTGTTGCGCGTCTCTGTGAGGCGGCCACGCCCGAAGCGCTTGAAAAGCTTGAGGCGCATGTTGCACAGGAATGGGCCGCGCGAGATGCAGGCGACATCAAAGCGTCAATCCGGCTGTCTGGCGGCTTTCATGCGTTGATCGGAGAACTCGCGGGGTCGCCCTATCTTTGGGACGTGTTGCGGGATCTGGTTTCTCGGACCTCGCTGATTATGGCGATGTATCAGACACGCAGCCAAACCCATTGCGGCCCTGATGAACATGCAGATGTCGTTGCGAGCATTCGAGAGGGCGACGCCTTGCGTGCGCAAGAGTTGATGAACCACCATATTGATCATCTGGAAGAGCAGCTTGATCTTGAGGACGACAGCGAAACCACTGATGATCTTAAGGATATTCTATTGTGACGTTGCCACATGACATTGTGATTCACTGCGCAACGATTGTCACTGTTGATGCCGAGCGCCGCGTGCTTGGCTCCGGTTGGATCGCTGTGGATGGCAACCAGATCGCGGCTATTGGGCAAGGCGAGCCGCCAGCGGCGAAGCGTGTGATAGATCGTCCGGGGCTGATCGCCCTGCCTGGCCTGATTGATACGCACTCCCACTCGGGGCACGGGCTTGTCCGGGCTGCGGGTGACGGTGACGGAGCGCTTTGGTTCAGAATTTGTGAAGAGATTTATGCCGGGGTGTCGACGCCTGAGTTCTGGCACGCAGAAGCGCGGCTTGCTCAGATGGAGCGTCTTTTGGGCGGTGTCACCACAGCGGTTTCCTTGCTCGGCGGTGGGGCCGATGTGATGAGGACAGATACCGGCGACGCTGGTGATGCGCATTGCGCGGCAACGGTTGAGTCTGGATTAAGGACTTTCATGGCGGTTGGGCCGGGTCGGTTGCCTTTCCCCAAACTGTTTGGCCCGGATAAACGCCCCGTGAGCTTTGATCAGCAAATGGAAGTGAGTGCAGATTTGATTGCACGTCACGATGATGTTCTTGGCCGACGCACGGGCGTTGCTTTGATACTGCCGGTCTATTCTTCAGATCATATGGCGGATCACGAGGCCGAAATTCGTCACATGTCCACCGAGATGCGGGATTTGCAGGATCGCACCGGAGTTTTGCTCACTCAAGACGGCCATCGCTCAGGGACAATCGCCCTTGCACGGGATCTGGGCTTGCTCTCTCCTCGCGCAGCGCTTGGCCATAGCATTGATCTGACGCCGGACGATTTTGATGCGCTGCGGGAGACTGGTGCGACGATCATTCACAATCCTTCGGCCATTATGTCGATCAACGGGAGATGCCCCGTTCCAGAACTTCTTGAAGCGGGCATTACGGTCAGCCTTGGGTCTGACGCCGGTGCGCCAGATCGGGGCTTTGATATGTTCCGCCACATGGCGCAAGCGATGCACTATCATCGCCGCCACTTCCAAGATGCGTCTGTTTTGCCGGAAGGGAAGACATTGGAGCTTTGCACAATTGATGCGGCCCGCGCCCTTGGTTTGCAGGATCATATCGGGTCACTTGAGGTCGGCAAGCGGGCGGATATCATTCTGCTCGATGGGCAAAAACCGCATCTCTGGCCCCCGGTCATGCCACTTAACCGCATTACGCATTTTGCGAATGCTGCAGATGTAGATACGGTTTTGGTCGATGGCCGTGTGCTTATGGAACGCCGGGAGGTTCCACACCTTGATCTTGAAGACATTCTGATCGAGGCCGAAAAGGCAGCTGATCGGGTCTTTTCAGATGCCAAACGCTTGGACACAAGAACGGAGTCTTCTCAGTCTTGGAGGCAAGCGAAGCGCTCAACCGGTTCATACCGCGCTGCGGGGTCTGATACTTAGAGAAAATCTTGCGCTGTTGTTTTCGGCGTTGCTGTGGGCTTGGTCGGGCTCAGGGCCATTCGGCGAATGACACCTCTTCTGTGCGGGTGCGGTAGAGCGGGGTGTAGGTGCGGCGGAATTGGGCCGGAGCGAGGCTTTCGTGGCGGCGGAAGAAGCGGGTGAAATAGGCGGCGTCGTTGAAGCCGAGCTTGTAGCCGATTTCGGCCACTTGCAAATCGGTGGTGACAAGCAGGGTTTTGGCCTCTTCCATCAAGCGGCGTTGGATGTGGCGATGCGGCGGCGTGCCGGTGGCGCGGCGCATCGCATCGTTCAACCGGTCGCGCGAAACGCCGAGGCGGCGGGCGTATTCCGCCACGGTCCAGTGGTTTTGCAGATGCAGTTCAACGAGGTTGAGAAAGCTGTCCGAGATACGGTGTGGCTGTGGCTCGGCGGCTTGAAGCGGCGGGGCGGCGGCACGCCAAATTTCGATCATCAGCAGCGAGACGCAATGGTGCAGGACGGTGTCGCTTCCCGGTGCCATTTCGTGCAATTCGGTTTCGATTTTGTCAAACAGGGCAACGAAAGCGCGGATCATTGCGGGCGACATATCGGGCAGGAAGATGCGGCGGCTGACCACTTGGCGGACATGGGCCGAGATCACGTCAGTGGGTAAGGCGCGGCCAAGGGCGCGTTCGGGCATGCGGATGAGATAGCCGCGGGTTCCTGCGGTCAGCGAAATGCGGGTGGACCAGCCGGTAGGCGCCCAGATCAGGCAGGGGCCGGGCACGTCGCGTTCGACCTCGTCAGACACAAAAGAGCCGCGCCCCGAGACGAGCAACACGAAGGTTGCGCGCCCGCCAGAGGTGGCAAATTCGGTGTTGGTGAGTGCGCTTTTGATACGCTCGGCCTGGATGGTTTGGCGGTCCATTTGGCGGTCCTGTTTGCGGCGGTGTTGGGCGGGCGGCGTGATGGGGGTTGGGCGCGCATTGCGTGGGTGGAGGTGATTTATTCCCACAAATGTACAATTATAATCACATAATGTCTATTATCGTGGATTGGAGAAGGGCGTAGCGTTTGTTTGTCCCCGCTTTGGGAGAAGTGCGGGATCGGGACGGCAGGTCGAACAGGCCGCGACGTTCCGCGACATTCTGGGAGGAAAAAGATGAAAAATTCGCTTTCAAAGGCGGCCCGTAGGGCGCGCCGGTTGACGACATGTGCGGTTGCGGCGCTTGCGCTTGCCGTTGGCGTGATCGGGGTAGAGGCGCAGGCGCGCGACAAGGTCACCTTTGGCTATGCCATTTCCAAATCTGGGCCCAACGCGGGCGGTGCGGATATGACCGTGACGCCGAATTACGAATTGTGGGTCAAAGAGGTCAATGACGCGGGCGGGTTGAAGATGCCCGATGGCAGCCGTTTGCCGATTGAAGTGATCGTTTATGACGACCGGTCCTCGGCCGAGGAGGTTGTGCGCGCGGTCGAGCGTTTGGCGACACAGGACAAGGTTGATTTCATCCTGCCGCCATGGGGCACGGGGTTTAACCTTGCTGTGGCGCCGTTGATGTCGAAGTTCGGCTATCCGCATCTGGCCGGTGCGGCGGTGACGGATAAGGCGCCGGATTTTGTCAAACGCTGGGACACGAGTTTCTGGTTCATGGGGGGCAGTGTTGATTACACAGCGGCCTTTGCAGACGTGCTGATTGCCGAGCGTGAGGCCGGGCGGATCAACGGCAAGATCGCCATGATCTCGGTCGCGGATGGCTTTGGTATTGATCTGGTCAAGGCGGCGCGTGAGACGTTCGAGAAGGCCGGGTTCGAAGTGAGCTATGACAAGACATTTCCGCCCCAGACATCAGATTTCTCGACCATCCTGAGCGAGGCGGCGAACACCAAGGCGGACACGTTTGTGGCGTTCAGCTATCCTCCGCATACTTTTGCGCTGACCAAGCAGGCGAAGGTGTCGAGCTTCAGCCCGCCGGTGTTTTACCTTGGCGTGGGCGCCGGTTTCCCGATCTATCCCAAGATCGCCGGTGGCTCGGTTGAAGGGGTTATGAGCCTTGGTGGGATCGACCCGAACAACAAGCTGAATTCTGACTATCGTGCCAAGCATGAAGAAGTGATCGGGCGGGCGCCGGATTACTGGGGTTCGGTGCTGATCTATGCATCGTTGCAGATGCTGGAGCAGTCGATCGAGCGGGTTGGTCTGGACAAAGCTGCGGTGGCCAAGGAGCTGTCGAGTGGCACATTCTCGACCGTGTTGGGGGCCGAGACTCGGCTGGAAAACAACCAGCTGCGCGCCATCAACTGGGTTGGTCAGTGGCAGGATGGTCAATTTGTGGCGGTGTCGGCCAAAGGCGGCGCGGGAACCGCTGCGGTGAAGCTGCCCAAGCCCGGTTGGGACTGATTCCGATCAACTGACCCGTCACCACCTGTCGGGCCGGGGAGCGGCGGATACGTCCGCCGCCTCTGCCCCCTCTTAACAAGGCTTGAACTTTCATGCTTGAACATGTCGTCAACGGGCTCGTGCTTGGCGGAACCTATGCGCTTGTCGCGATGGGGCTGACCATACAGTACGGTATTGCGCGGATCATGAACCTCGGGTTTGGGGATACGATCATCGCGGCCTGTTTTGCCACCTTTGTTTTGTTTACCACCCTGTCGATCAACCCGACTGTCGCGCTGCTGATCCTTGTGCCTGCGGGGTATCTGATCAGCGATGTGATTTATCGGGTGATCATGAAGCCGCTGGTGGCGCGCGCGCCGGATGAGGGCGCGCTTGAGGTGGACAGTATTCTGGTCACATTCGGGCTGCTGTTCGTCATTCAGGGCGTGCTTTTGACGCTCTTTGGCGGTGGCTATACCAGCTATACTTTCCTTAACACGCCGGTGAACGTTTTGGGATCGGTGGTGGCGGCCAACCGGCTTTTGGCGTTTGTGCTGAGCCTTGTGATTGGCGGGGTGCTGGTGGTTGTTTTGTTCCGCACCCGTTGGGGGATGATCCTGCGGGCGGTGGCGCTTGCGCCGAAAAGCGCGCCGTTGTTCGGGATTGATACCGACCGCGCGGCGCGCACGGCCTTTGCCATTGGGGGCGCGATGGCGGCGACCGGTGGTGTGGTTGTGTCGATGTTTCAGACCTTTACCGCAACCGCCGGTGTGGTTTTCACGATGAAGGCGCTGATTGTTGTCATCCTTGGGGGCAAGGGCAGCGTGCCCGGCGCGGTTGTCGCGGGGCTTTTGCTGGGTCTCGTTGAAACATTCGTGGCCGCCTACATTGATCCGGGGCTGACGCTGGCGGCGGTTTACACCGTGTTCCTCGCGCTGTTGCTGGTGCGGCCCAACGGCATTTTCGGAAAGGCGTGACGATGAAAACGATGCATGGTTTCGCTTTGGTCGCTGTTGCGGTTGTCTTGTTGGCGCTCGCTCCATTGTTTGTGTCCGAGTATTGGACCGGAGTCCTGTTGGGAATGACGGGCTATGTCACCCTGGCGACCGCATGGGCGTTGTTTTCCGGGCCGACGCGTTATGTGTCGCTGGCGACGGTCGCGTTTTTCGGGGTCGGGGCCTATACGGTGGCCGTTTTGAACGAGGTTCTGCCCTATCCATTGGTGCTGCTGTCTGCCGGGGGGATCGGCATGGTCATGGCCTTGGTGGTCGGCCTGTCGACGCTGCGCCTTGCCGGGGTGTATTTCGTGATCTTCACCTTTGGATTGGCCGAGTTGGTGCGCCAGACCGTGAGTTGGTGGGAGGTTAATGTGACCTACACGATGGGGCGCTATGTCTTTCTGCCATTCGAGGGGCGCCACATTTACTGGCAGCTATTGGCGTTGGCGGTTGTGACCTTCCTGATCTCTTGGGCGATCGGGCGGTCGCGCATCGGGCTGGCGCTAAAGGCGGTGGGCGATGACGAGAGTGTTGCCGCCCATGCCGGGGTTGATGTGACGCGCATCAAGCTGTTGTTGTTTGTCATATCGTCCACGATCATCACCCTTGTCGGGGCCATTCAGGCACCGCGCTGGACCTATATCGAGCCGTCGATTGTGTTTAACCCAACGGTCAGCTTTATGACGCTGATCATGGCGCTATTGGGCGGGGCGATGCGGCTTTGGGGGCCAATGGTGGGGGCGGTTCCGCTGTTCTTGCTGTTTGAATGGCTCTCGGTCAGCTTTCCCGATCACTTTTCAATCATCCTTGGGCTGCTGTTTATCCTGATCGTATTTGTCATGCCGAACGGCGTGTTGGCCAAGATCGACGATCTGCGCAAGGGAGGCCGGGCATGAGCAAGACGCTGGAAATCCGCAATTTGCACAAACGCTTTGGTGGCTTGGTTGCGGTCAAGGATGTCTCGTTCGCGTTGCAACCCGGCGAGGTTGTGGGCCTGTTGGGGCCGAACGGGTCGGGCAAGACGACCGTGTTGAACATGATCTCGGGCGCGTTGCCCTGTGATGGCGGGCAGGTTCTGATTGGTGATACCGACATCACCCGGATGAAGCCGCATAGGGTGGCCAAACACGGGGTCGCGCGGACGTTTCAATTGGTGCGCCCGTTGCCGACGTTGAGCGTGGCGGAGAATGTGTTGTTGTCGCTGGCGTTTGGCAAAAAGCGGCATTGGGGGCGCGAGGCGCGCGATCTGGCCGAGGAGAAGCTGCGGTTTGTCGGGCTGGCGGGGCGCGGCGATGAGCAGGTCGGTAACCTGACCTATATCGACCAGAAACGGATGGAGATGGCGCGTGCGCTGGCTTCGGAGCCGGACCTGTTGTTGTTGGACGAATGGCTGGCGGGGTTGAACCCGTCGGAGTTGCGCATCGGTATCGACCTTGTGCAGCATTTGCAGGGGCAGGGGATGACCGTGCTGTTGGTGGAGCACATCATGGAGGCGGTGCGCGCGCTGTGTTCGCGGTGCATCGTGATGAGCGCGGGCGAGAAGATCGCCGAGGGGCTGTCAGCCGAGGTGTTGCAGGAGCCAGCGGTGATCAAGGCCTATCTGGGGGATGATCATGCTTGAGCTGAAGGATATGACCGTTCGCTATGGCAAGCATTTGGCGGTTGATGGCGTGAGCTTTGCCGTCAGCAAGGGCGAGGTTGTCGTGGTGTTGGGCGCGAATGGCGCGGGCAAGTCGACAATGCTTAAGGCGATCGCGGGGATGGTTCCCACCGCCGGGGGCGCGGTGACGTTAAACAATGAGGTTCTGAGCGGGGTGGCGGCGCATAAGGTCACCAATCGCGGTATCGCGCTGGTGCCTGAGGGGCGCGGCGTGGTCGGGCGCATGACGGTTGAGGAAAACTTGCGGCTGGGGGCGACCCCGGCGCGGGCGCGCAGCCACGAGGAAGAGACGCTGGCGCAGGTTCTGGACATTTTCCCACGGCTGGGCGAGCGGCGAAAACAGTTCGTTCACACGATGTCGGGCGGCGAGCAGCAGATGGTGGCCGTGGGGCGCGCAATGATGTCCAAGCCCGAGTTTTTGTTGCTGGACGAGCCGAGCCTTGGCCTTGCTCCAATTGTGGTGGGGGACATGTTCAAAGCGCTGGCGCGGGTGCGCGAGACCGGCGTGGGTCTGTTGATCGTCGAGCAGAATGTGAAGATCAGCCTACGCCATGCAGATCGCGGATACCTGCTTGAGGCGGGGCGGATCATCGGCGCGGGCACCTCGGATGAATTGATGAATGATGCGGCTGTCAGGCACGCCTTTTTGGGCGGCGATATGTAAATGGAGAAGAACATGAGCGTTTTGGACCTTTTGATTGATGGTGAGAAAGTGCAGGGCCAAGGGGGGCGGACGTTTACCCGCAACAACCCGCTGACCGGAGGGGTGGCGACCGAGGCCGCCGCCGCCGCCACGGTTGAGGATGCCAACCGGGCCGCCGATGCCGCCGCGCGGGCGTTTCCAGAATGGTCGAACACCGGCCCGGCGGCGCGGCGCAGCCTGTTGATGGCGGCGGCGGACAACCTTGAGGCCCGCGGGGCGGATATTGCCGCAGCCATGGCAGAGGAGTTGGGCGCAACGGCGGCCTGGGCGGGGTTCAACGTGATGTTGGCGGCGGGAATGCTGCGCGAGGCAGCGTCGATGACCACCATGATCAAGGGCGAGATCATCCCGTCGAACCGCCCCGGCTCAATGGCGATGGCGATCCGCCAACCGGCGGGTGTGGTGTTGTCGATGGCCCCTTGGAACGCGCCTGTGATCCTTGGGGTGCGCTCGATCGCGATGCCTTTGGCCTGTGGCAACACGGTGGTGATGAAATCCTCCGAGCTTAGCCCGCGCACACATGCGCTTATCGTTGAGGCGATGCAGGAGGCGGGATTGCCCAAGGGGGTGTTGAACGTGCTGTCCAACGCGCCGGATGATGCGAATGAGATTGTCCAAGCGTTGATTGAGCATTCGGCTGTGCGCCGGGTGAATTTCACCGGCTCGACCCGGGTGGGGCGGATCATTGCCAAGCTGGCGGCCGAGAACCTCAAGCCTGCGTTGCTGGAACTGGGTGGGAAGGCCCCGATGGTGGTGCTGGAGGATGCCGATCTTGATGCTGCGGTCGCTGCTGCCGCTTTTGGTGCGTATATGAACCAAGGTCAGATTTGCATGTCGACCGAACGGTTGGTGGTACATGAAGCGGTGGCCGACGAGTTTGTCGAAAAGCTTGCCACGAAGGTGCGGAGTCTGACGGTGGGCGACCCGCGCGAGGGCAATACCTCGCTCGGCTGTGTCGTGGACAGCGGCGCGGTGGCGCGGATCATGGGGCTGGTGCGCGATGCCGAGGACAAGGGTGCCAAGATCGTCGCGGGCGGCCATGCGGATGGCGTTTTGATGGAGGCGACCCTGCTTGATCATGTCACGCCGTCGATGCGGATCTATACCGAGGAGAGCTTTGGTCCGACCGCATCGGTGGTGCGCGTGGCCAGCATCGACGAAGCGGTTCGGGTGGCCAATGACACCGAATATGGCCTGTCGGCGAGCATTTTCGGGCGCGACACCGTGCGGGCCATGGCCGTTGCGCGGCGGATCGAAAGCGGCATTTGCCACATCAACGGCCCCACGGTGCATGACGAGGCGCAGATGCCATTCGGCGGCGTCAAGGACTCGGGCTATGGCCGGTTTGGCGGCATGGCGGCGATTGAGGAATTCACGACGCTACGCTGGATCACCGTTCAGGATGGTCAGCCGCAGTACCCGATTTAAGGGGCGCGCGATGTTCGATCTTGAGGGCAAAGTGTGTCTTGTCACTGGCGGGGCCGGGTCGATTGGCATGGCGTCGGCGCGGCTTTTGCGGGCGCAGGGCGCGCGGTTGGCTTTGATTGATCTCGACCTTGCGGCGCTTGACGCGGCCTGTGGCGAGGCGTTTGGCGCGGCGGCGGGAGAGGTTCTGTGCATCGCCGCGGATGTGACCGACGAGGCGCAGGTGCGCCGCGCGATTGCGCGCACGGTGGAGCGGTTTGGCAGGCTGGATGTGCTGATCTCGAACGCGGGGGTGTTTGGCACCGTGGCGCCGATTGAGGACTATCCCACCGAGGTGTTTGACACCGTCATGGCGGTGCATGTGCGCGGGGCGTTTTTGCTGGCCAAACATGGCGTGCCGCAGATGGAAAAGGGGGGCAGCATTGTGCTGACCTCAAGCGTGGCGGCGACGCGCGGCGATCCGGGGGTTTACGCCTATATCACGGCGAAACATGCGCTGACCGGCTTGATGCGGGTGCTGGCCAAGGATCTGGCACCGCGCGGCATTCGGGTGAATGCCATCGCGCCGGGGCCGGTTGATAACGGCTTTCAAAAAGCGGTGGAGGATGGCTTGGGCCGCGAGATCGGGCGGGATGGGACCGCGTTTTTCAACGAAATGATCCCGATGGGGCGCCACGGCACGGCGGCAGAGATTGCCGCGTCAGTGCTCTATCTGGCGTCGGCGCAATCGGGGTTCACCACCGGCCATTTGTTGATGGCCGATGGCGGCATGTCGGTGTGAGCCTAGCGGAACAACCCGTCGATATAAGCGGCGCCGAGGCCGACCTTTTCATAGTGCTCCTTGCACATGGCGATATATTGGTGGACGTCGAAATAGCCATCGGGTTCGCCATCTTCGTCGAGCCAGATCAGCGGGCCTGTGACCTTGAAGTGGACCTTCATCGGGTCGGGGTGGTCGTAGGCGACGAGAGTGTGGCCTTCGCCCGGAGTTTCATAGACGAAATCACCGGCGGTCGCGATCCAGTCGTGTTCAAGGTAGCCCCATTTGCCCGAGATCGTGTAGGCGAAGACCTCATGCGGGTGGTAGTGCCGGTTCACCAGCCCCGGCCCGGTGGCCATGAGCACATCGCACCATTGGTTCTTGCTGGGCGAAATCCAGAGCGGTTTGGAGAACACGGTTTCGGTGAAGGGCACATAGTAGCGCATGTCGTCATCGGCGATGTTGGGCAGGTAGACTTCGGGCGATGCGTCGGGCTGAAACACTTTGGTGATCGGTTTAAGGTCGCGCCAGAATTCGGGGCCGGATTCGGGGCCCGATCCGGGGGCGGTGGATTTTTCAGTCTTGGCTTCACTGGGCTTGGGGGCGTCGTGCATTCTGGGTCTCCTCGTTTTGATGGCGGTTTAGCTTTTGATCGCGGTGGCGAGGTCTGTGGCGGCGCGTTTCAGGGCGGGTTCGGCGCGGGCGGTAAACCGTGCGTCAAACCGGCTGAGCGTGCCGAAGGCCGAGAGGGTCAGCGAGGCGCGCCCCGATGTGGGTGTGACGGGGACCGAGACAGCGGCGATGTCGGGTTCGTTGTCGCCGCGATTGAGCGCATGCCCGTCGGCGCGCACGCGGGCGAGAACCGGTTCAAGCGCGGCCAGCTCCTCGGGCGGGGTGCCTTGGGTGGTGGCCCATTGCGCGCGTTCGCGGGGCGACATTCCGGCAAGGAACAGCCGCCCCTGAGCGGTTGGCAGCATTGGCAGCGTGGTCCCTGTGCGGATATGAACCGAGATCGGGCGCTGCGCCAGAGACACCGCCACGCAGAGCGGCCCGCGCGGGGTGAAGCGGCAGGCCATCACCGATTCACCCAGCTCCTGTTGCAAGCGATCCAAACAGAGTTGAAGCCCCGGCGGCAGGGGGGCGAGGTCTTCGGCCATACGACCGAGCCGCGCCAGACGCGGGCCGGGGGCATAGGCGCCACGGCGCACGGTTGTGAGCGCCCCGACCGCTTCGAGCGTCGTGAGGAAGCGATGTGCGGTGGCGTTGGAGAGGCGCAATTCGCGTGCGACCACCTCGACCGTCAGCTCGGGGCGGGCGTCGTTCAGAAGGTCGAGCGCGTCGAAAGCTTTCATCACCGAGAGGTTGATCGGGGTGGCCATGGGGGAGGCTCCGTTTAGGGGACTTGACCAAAATTGCCCTTTCACCTCACTATATGCAAATAGAATCTCATTATCTGCAATTGTAGGGCGTGCGCAGGGTGGGGGCATCAGAAGAAGCGTTGGGAAAGGCGTGTTGAATGGAAGATAATTCGGCGATTGCCGCAGGCGGTGCGATCTTTGGCAAGCTCAAGGCGCTGGGCGTGGATTATGTCTTTGCCAATTCGGGCACGGATTTTCCGCCGATCATCGAAGGGTTGGTGGAGGCGCGCCGTGCCGGGCTTGATCTGCCGACACCGATTACTGTGCCGCATGAGCACGCGGCGGTGTCGATGGCGCATGGGTATTGGCAGGTGACGGGGCGCCCGCAGGCGGTGTTGCTGCATACCAATGTCGGGCTGGCCAATGGTGCGACGGCGGCGATCAACGCGTGGTGCGATCAGGTGCCGATGATCCTTATGTCGGGGCGCACACCGGTGAGCGAGCACACCCGGTTCGGGGCGCGCACGGTGCCGATTGGCTGGGGTCAGGAGATGTTCGATCAGGAGGCGTTGATCCGCGAGACGACGAAGTGGCACTATGAGCTGCGCTTTGCGGACCAGATTGCCGAGTTGATGGATCGGGCGTGGGCGATTGCCAATTCAACGCCCAAGGGGCCGGTCTATTTGAGCCTGCCGCGAGAGGTGCTGTGCGAGGCTTGCCCGCCTGAGGGGCTGGATGCGCCGTCGCGGATGGCGCCGGTGAGCACCGCGCCGGACCCGGAGGCGTTGGCCCGCGCGGCGCAGGCGCTTGCGGGGGCGCAAAATCCGCTGATCATTGCGCAGCGCGGCGCGGGGAACGCGGCGGGATTTGCCGCGCTTCAGGCGCTTTGCGAGCGTTATGCGCTGCCGCTGTCGCATTATTGGTCGAACCAGTTGGCCATGCCGTTGTCGCATCCCTGTCAGGTTGGGGCCGATCCCGGTCCGTGGCTGCAAGAGGCGGATGTGGTGCTGGTGCTGGATTCGCTGGCGCCGTGGTTTCCCGACAAGGTCAGCCTGCGCGGTGATGTGACGGTGATCCATGCCGGGCCGGACCCGCTTTTTACCCGCACGCCGGTGCGCAATTTCGCGGCCGATATCACGCTTGCCGGGCCGACGGATCGGGTGATTGGGGCGCTAAACGCGGTGTTGGAGAGCCAGACGCCCGAGAGCGCGCAGTTGGTGGCGCGCCGTGCGCGGATTGCGGATGCGGCGGAGGCGGCACGGGCAGGTGCCGTCAAGGCGGCGCAAGCCGGGGCGGGCGCACCGATGAGCAAGGAGTGGGTGAGCCTGTGTCTGGGGCAGGCGATCAAGGTGCAGGCGCAAGAGCATGGCCGTCGTTCCACCGTCTTTCACGAGTTGGGCTGCCCTTTGATGCCGCTCGATCTGGACCAGCCTGACAGCTATTTTCAGGAGCCGCATTCGGGGGGCTTGGCTGGGGTTTGCCGGCGGCGATCGGGGCGCAGATGGCGTGCCCCGATAGGTTGGTGTTCGCCACCATGGGCGACGGAAGTTACATGTTCGCCAACCCGACCGCCTGTCATCTTGTGGCCGAGGCGCATGATGTGCCGGTGATTGTTTTGGTTCTGAACAACGAGGAATGGGGGGCGGTGCGCCATTCGGTTGAGGGTTTATACCCCGATGGCGCGGCGCGGGCCGCGAATGAGGTGCCGTTAACCTCGCTTCGCCCAAGCCCGAATTTCACCCGCACCGCCGAGGCCAGCCGCGCCTGGACCGAGACGGTGAGTAACGGGGCGGATCTTCCTGCTGCGTTGGAGCGGGCCATCAAGGTGGCGACTAGCGAGCGGCGGCAGGTTCTGCTTAACATCGCGATTGCACGGACTGCGCCGCATTGAGCGGTTGCGCCGCCCCGGCGGGATGAGCCGCCGGGGTATTTGGGGATGCGCCTTTAGAAATCCCAGTCTTCGTCTTCGGTCGCGACCGCCTTGCCGATGACATAGGAGGACCCCGAGCCGGAAAAGAAGTCGTGGTTTTCGTCCGAATTGGGCGAAAGGGCGGCCATGATGGCCGGGTTCACCTTGCAGGCGTCATCGGGGAAAAGAGCCTCAAAACCGAGGTTTTGCAGCGCCTTGTTGGCGTTGTAATGCAGGAAGTTTTTCACGTCTTCGGTTAGGCCGAGCCCGTCGTAGAGCTGCTCGGTATAGCGCGCTTCGATGTCGTAGAGATCAAACAGCAGCGAGAAGGCGAAATCCTTGAGTTCGGTGCGCTGGGCCTCTGGCAGGCGTTCCAGCCCGCGCTGGAATTTATAGCCGATGTAATAGCCGTGGATCGCCTCGTCACGGATAATGAGGCGGATCAGATCGGCGGTGTTGGTCAGCCGCGCGCGCGAGGACCAATGCATCGGCAGGTAGAAGCCCGAATAGAACAGAAAGCTCTCCAGAAACACGCTGGCGATCTTTTTCTTGAGCGGGTTCGCGGCGGTGTCGTATTCGTCGAGGATCAGCCGGGATTTCGCCTGTAGATGTTCGTTTTCGGCGGACCAGCGGAAGGCTTCGTCGACATCCGAGGTTTGGCAGAGGGTTGAAAACACGGAAGAATAGCTGCGCGCATGGACCGCCTCCATGAAGGCGATGTTGCTGAGCACGGCTTCTTCGTGCGGGGTGATGGCATCGGCCATCAGGGTGGGCGCGCCGATGCTGTTCTGGATCGTGTCGAGCAGGGTGAGGCCGGTGAAAACGCGGGTGGTGAGCTGGCGTTCATCGTCGGTCAGCTGTGACCAGCTTTGGATGTCGTTGGAGAGCGGCACTTTTTCCGGCAGCCAGAAATTCACCGTGAGGCGGTTCCAGACGTCGAGGTCGATGTCGTCTTCGATCCGGTTCCAGTTGACGGCTTGAGGAACGGGGCGGGGGTGATCAGGTCTTTCATGGCGGGCCTCACAGAGAGCAGGAAACGCAGCCTTGCACTTCGGTCCCGGTGAGGGCCTCTTGGCGCAGGCGGATGTAATAGATTGTTTTGATGCCCTTTTTCCATGCGTAGATCTGGGCGCGGTTGATGTCGCGGGTGGTGGCATCGGCGGGGAAGAACAGCGTCAGCGACAGGCCTTGGTCCACGTGTTGGGTGGCGGCGGCGTAGGTGTCGATGATCGCGTAGGGGCCGATTTCATAAGCATCGCGATAGTAGTCGAGATTGTCGTTGGTCATATAGGGCGCGGGGTAGTAGACGCGCCCGATTTTGCCCTCTTTGCGGATTTCGATTTTCGAGGTGATCGGGTGAATCGAAGAAGTGGCGTAGTTGATATAGCTGATCGAGCCGGTGGGCGGCACGGCCTGTAGGTTGCGGTTGTAAAGCCCGTCGGCCATGACCGCATCGCGCAGGGCGCTCCAGTCGTCGCGGGATGGAATGGCGATACCGGAGTTGGCGAAGAGGTCGCGCACGCGGTCGCTTGCCGGTTGCCAGTCTTGGCTTACGTATTTGTCGAAAAACGTGCCATCGGCATAGCTGGAGGCCTCGAACCCTTTGAACATCTGGCCACGTTCGCGGGCCAGCGCGTTTGAGGCGGTAAGCGCGTGGAACAGCACCGTGCAGAAGTAGATATTGGTGAAGTCGATGCCTTCCGGGCTGCCGTAGTGGATGTTTTCACGGGCGAGATAGCCATGCAGGTTCATCTGGCCCAAACCGATGGCGTGACCTTGGTCGTTGCCTTTGCGGATCGAGGGCACGCTGTCGATTGCGGACATTTCCGACACGGCGTTGAGCGCGCGAATTGCTGTGCCAACGGTGCCGGCCAGATCGCCGCCATCCATGGCGCGGGCGATGTTCATGCTACCGAGGTTGCAGGAAATGTCGGTGCCCATTTGCGCATAGCTTAGATCGTCGTTGAATTCGGAGGCTTCGTTGACCTGAAGGATTTCCGAACAGAGGTTCGACATGGCGATGCGGCCAGCAATCGGGTTGGCGGCGTTCACCGTGTCTTCGAACATGATGTAGGGGTAGCCGCTTTCGAATTGGATTTCGGCGATGGTTTGAAAGAACGCACGGGCGTTGATCTTGGATTTGCGGATGCGCGGGTCATCGACCATTTCGGCGTATTTCTCGGTCACGGAAATCTCGGAGAAGGCGCAGCCGTAGACTTTTTCAACGTCATGGGGCGAGAAGAGATACATGTCTTCGTTCTTTTTCGCCAATTCAAAGGTCACATCGGGGATGACCACGCCCAAGGAGAGCGTTTTGATGCGGATTTTCTCGTCTGCGTTCTCGCGTTTGGTGTCGAGGAAACGCAGGATGTCGGGGTGGTGGGCGTTGAGATAGACGGCACCGGCGCCTTGGCGCGCGCCAAGTTGGTTGGCGTAGCTAAAGGAATCCTCGAGCAGTTTCATCACCGGGATCACGCCGGAGGATTGGTTTTCGATGCCTTTAATGGGCGCGCCGTGCTCGCGGATATTGGTGAGCATCAGGGCCACGCCGCCGCCGCGTTTGGAGAGTTGCAGGGCCGAGTTGATGCCGCGCCCGATGCTTTCCATGTTGTCTTCGAGCCGGAGCAGGAAGCAGGAGACAAATTCGCCGCGTGCCTTTTTTCCGGCGTTGAGGAAGGTCGGGGTTGCGGGCTGAAAGCGACCCGAGATCACCTCGTTCATCAGGTGCATGGCAAGGTCGGTATCACCACGTGCCAAAGTCAGGGCGTTCATCACGACGCGGTCTTCGTAGCGTTCGAGATAGCGGCTGCCGTCGCGGGTTTTCAGGGTGTAGGAGGTGTAATATTTGAACGCGCCGAGGAAGCTGGGGAAGCGAAATTTCAGCGCGAAGGCGGCGTCCCAGATTGTGTGCAGGAAAGCGCGGTCATATTGCGCCAGCACGTCAGGGTCGTAGTAACCTTCGTCGATGAGATAGCGCAGTTTTTCGTCCAGCGAGTGGAAGAACACGGTGTTGCGGTTCACATGTTGCAGAAAATACTGGCGGGCCGCCATACGGTCGGCTTCGAACTGGATGTGGCCCTTGTCGTCGTAAAGGTTCAGCATCGCGTTCAGCGCATGGTAGTCGAGATCGGCGGTTACGCTTGCATCAAGCATGGGGTGTCCTTTTGGGCAGCGGCGAACCGGGCGAGGCCGGAACGGATGTTGGAGAGGTCGGTGTCGGTTCCGGCCAGTTCGAAACGGTAGAGCACGGGGACGCCGCATTTGGCAGCGATGACATCCCCGGCGCGGGCAAAGGTGGTGCCGAAATTCCTGTTGCCGCCGGCGATAACGCCGCGCAGCAGGGTGCGGGTGGCGGGTGCGTTCAGGAAGCGGATCACCTGTTTGGGGACAGCGTGACGGCCCATTCCATCGGCGTAGGTCGGGCAGATCAGCACGAAAGGCGCACCGATCTGTGGCAGGGGGTCAGACTGGCGCAAAGGCAGGCGCGTCGCGGGCAGGCCGAGGCGTGCAACAAGCCGAGCAGTGTTGCCCGATCCGCCGGAGAAATAGACAAGCTGCATCCGCGCGCCCCCGCTTCAGGCCCGGCTTAGGACAGGCGGCTAATCATGTCTGGGCGGAACCCGGCCCAGTGATCATCACCAGCCACAACGACGGGGGCCTGACGATAGCCCATGGCCTGAACCCGGTCCATCGCCGTGGAATCCTGTGTCAGGTCAATGAGGTCATAGGCGAGGCCGCGCGCGTCGAGCGCCCGAGTGGTTGCGGTGCATTGAACGCAGGCGGGTTTAGAGTAAACGGTGATGGTCATGTCGGTCTTTCCAATGTTTGAGCAGAGATCGGGAAAGGGACACGAGACAGGGAAGCGCGTGGTGCTGCGCCCCGAAAATCACGTGCCCGGACCCTCCGTCCGCGGTCGTCGTTCATTTGGCTTTGGCAGGTCTCCTGGCTTACGGCTCGAATGCCTCTGGCCCGCCTTCCCGGTGCTGTTGCACCAGTGGTTTCGGGCCTTGGCTTGCCGTTGACAGTTGCGGGGGCAGCGCCGGAGTCTCACCGGTTTCCCTATTCGCTCGCGATGCGAGTCGCGAACACCAAAGCAACAGCATATAGATGTGAATGGTGTGTTGCTGTCAATATATAGATTTTCAGAAAGGGGAGACTATTTGCAATGGTGGCGTTGTCAGGGGCCGATGCGGGTGGCTGTGGTGCGCGGTGGGCAGGTGGTGCGCCTGTTGCTCATGCAGCAACAAACGCAAACCTAGATTACAGTTGTGCGCGCGGGCCCGCTCACATCCGCATGCGCGGAACTTTGTTGGGATCAAGTTTCAGCTCAACAATGATCGGGCCTTTGCGTTCGTCGATCGCTTTGATGGCGTCTTCGAGGCCCTCGGGGGAGGTGACCTCTATCCCTTCGCCACCAAGAGATTTGGCGACCTCGGTGAAGGAAGGCCATTGAAACTCGGTCAGGGACGGGTCCATTTGCCGATCGAGCATTTGGATATGTTCCGCGCCATATGCGGAGTCATTGCAGATGATCACGATGAGATCGCGGTTCGTGCGCACAGCGGTGTTGAATTCATTCGCGCCGCCCATCATGAAGCCGCCATCCCCCATGAAGAGCACAACAGGACGGTCGGGAGCACCATGCGCCGCGCCGATTGCTTGCTGCATCCCCTGGCCGATGGCCGCGAAGTTATCGCTCATGTGGAAGCTGTTGGGATCAGGCACGCCAATGCGGCACCAGACCTCGGTGATGTAACGCCCGCCATCCGTAAGCATGATGCGGTTTTCCGGGAGCGCCTCGTTCAAGCGGTCCAGAGCGTATTCGAAATTGATGCAGCCGTCTGAGGCGATGGTTGCATCGCCTTTCGGGTGGACGGAGAGATCGTGTGCGGGCAGTTCTTTGGAGAAGCCGGAGGGGGCGATTTCGGCTTCGTCCATCCAGAAGAGGATGTTGTCGGCGGTTTCAGCCGCGTCGGCGATGAGCACGGCATCGGGTTGATAGAATGCGCCGACATCAGCGGTGCTGTTGTTGACTTGAATGACGCGTTTGCCTTTTAGCAATTCGCCGCGGTCGGTTGTCAAAAAGTGCATCCATGCTCCGAAGACGATAACGCAATCCGCAGCGCCGATTACGTCATAGGCCTCTGCTGTGCTGAGCGTGCCAAAGTAGCCGATGTTGTTGGGGTGGCCTTTGAACAGGCCGGTGCCTTTGAGGGTGGTGGCGAGCGGTGCTTCGAGCCGTTCGGACAGGGCAATCAGGTTGGCTTTGGCCGACACAGCGCCCGCCCCTGCGAGGATCAGGGGGCGTTTGGCGGAGGCGATCATGCCGATGGCCTCTTCATGCTCGGAGCCTTGGGTGATGACCGTTGCGGGTTGGGAGAAGGGGAAAACGACGGTCTCGTGTTTGACCTCGGCCCACATGAAGTCTGACGGGATGTTCAGCACAATGGGGCGGCGTTCCTTGCGGGCGCGGTAGAAGGCGGTGGCAACATCACGCGCGGCAGTGTCGGGTGATTTGACCTGTTCGAAGCCTGCGCCCGTGGCTTTGACGACTTCGCGTTGATCAATGTTTTGCGGGTGAAACGGGGCCATGACGGGCGTGTCGCCGCACAAAAGGACCATAGGGCGGCGGGCAACCACGCCTTCGCGCAGCGCGGTGAAGCAATTGGTCAGGCCGGGGACCTTGGGTGACGGTGGCGACGCCGGTTTTGCCGGTCACTTGGCCATAGGCCTGTGCCATCAAGACTGTGCCGCCTTCGTGGGCGGCAGGCACGAGCGTTCCGCCGCAGCCGCTTACAAAGTGGTTGGCCATGAAGAGATTGGCGTCTCCGACCAGGCCGAACATGGTGTCGATGTCATGATCGCGCACGGCTTGGGCGATGGATTGGTGCATGTATTCTATTTGGTCTGGCAACTTTGTATTCCTTTGACGGCGGGCGGGTTTGAAGGCGATATTTGTCGGCTTAGTGCGACAGGAAAACGGGCACCTTGGCGTCACGAATGACATCGGTTGTGACACCGCCAAAGACATCGTGACTGAATTTGCTATGTTCGAATGCGCCCATCACAACCAGTTTGGCGGACAGGTCCTGTGCTGCGGATAAGAGGGTTTCGGCGATGGAGCCCTTACGGGGGTAAACAACGCTTTGCGCGTTGATCCCATGACGCCCGAGGTTGCGCAGCAAATAGTCCGTTCCAGGGGCTTGTTGTGATCCAACCGTCAGCAGGGTGACTTGGGCTTTCTTTTCAAGGCCAACCATCGCATCGCCAATCGCGCGGGCGGAGGAGCGTTTGCCGTCCCATGCCACGAGCGCGTGTTCGGCCAGCCCTTCGGCCTCATAGCCGTCGGGAATGACCAGCACCGGGCGGCCGCTGCGCAGGGCGATCAGGTCGGGGTTGGCGGACAGATGCGCTTCGGTTTCAAGATGCGAATGCGCGCCGGTCACGACCAAATCAAACGCACGCGCAAATTCGGAAAGGGTGGTCCCGTCGCCGGCGTTGAGGTCAACAAAGTCGGATCGGTCTTCGAAACCGGCCTCGGCGGTGATGGTGCGAAACCGCTCGGCGATTTCCGCTTGGCGCTGGGACTGGGCGTCAAAAAAGGTTTTGAGGAAGCTTTTCGGGACAGAGCCGCGCAGGGTGCGTTCGAGATCGCTCTGGCTATGCCGCAAAACGCCGGTGACCCATGCGTTATGGTGTTTTGCCAGACGCAGGGCATAGCGCAGGCCGCTGCCTTTGGAGGCGTCGCCGCTATAGGCGCTCAGGATGGATTTTATCGTCATCGTGGGTTTCCAATCGCGTTAGGGGCGTCGGCGTGGCCGCTGTCATGCCGGGTTCTCTTGGGCGTTTTTCTTGAGGAACCAGACGACCGAGACCGCCGACAGGACCAGCAGGGCCACGGCGACTGGGCTTTTTAGAACCTGTGTGAGGTCGCCATTGGTCAAGGCGAGGGATTGGGCGATTGATTTCTCGAACCGGGGACCGAGGAAAAACGCGATGATAAAAATCACCAGCGAATAGCCGAAGCTTGCCATCAGGTAACCTATGACCGCGAAGATCAACATGATCGTGACGCCGAACAGCCCGTTGGTGGCCATTGAGACGCCGACAAAGCAGAGCAGAAGCGCCGATGAGAAGATGATGGATTCAGGGGCCGAGACGACCTTGACCCAGAGGCGCAGGCCGAGTTGTCCGACCCAGAGGTTGACGAAGTTTGCCATGATCATCGCGCCGAAAAGGCCGTAGACGAGGCGGCCTTGGTTTTCAAACAACAGCGGACCGGGCTGCATGCCGTGGATGGTGAAGGCGCTGATGATCAGCGCGGCGCCGACGCTTCCGGGGATGCCAAGCGTCAGCAGCGGGATCAGGTTGGCGCCGACCACAGCGGAGTTGGCAGATTCGGATGCGGCGATGCCTTGGATGTTGCCTTTGCCAAAGGTTTCGGGCTCTTTCGAGCTGGCCTTGGTCATGGCGTAGGACATGAAGGCGGCAGCGGTTGAGCCGATCCCCGGCAGGGCGCCGAGAATGGTGCCGATCGTCGCGCCGCGCAGCATGGTGTAGCGGCAAGACCAGTATTCGGCCCAAGACACGCGGCGGTCAGCGGGGTTGCCGGTGTCCTTGGCGACGATGGCGGGGCGCAAGTTGCCGTGGGCCTCGGAGAGGCGATGCAGGATTTCGGAAATGGCCAGCATCCCGATGGCAACAGAAGGCAGGGCGAGGCCACCGAAGAGATCCCAATAGCCAAAGATCAGGCGCGGCGTGAAGTTTTCGGGGTCTTGGCCGATGGAGGCGGCGAGCAGGCCAAGGCAGGCAGCGATGATGCCTTTGGCCAGCGAGTTTCCGATCAGCCCTGCGAGGATCGAAAACGCGAAGATCATCAACGCGCAGACCTCTACCGGTCCCATCTTCAGAGCCAAGATCGCGAGGGGGGCAGACACGGTGATCAGGACGATGTCGCTGAATGTGTCGCCGGTGACAGAGGAGAACAGCGCCATTTTGGTGGCTTTGAGCGGCTTGCCCTGTTTGGCCAGCGGGTAGCCATCCATTGCCGTTGCGGCGGCATCCGGTGTGCCGGGGGTGTTCATCAGCACGGCGGGAACAGCGCCGCCAACAAGGCCGCCCTTGTTCACCCCGACAAGGAAGGCGATTGCCGGCAGCGGATCAAGTCCGAAGGTGAAGGGAATGGCGATTGCCATGGCCATAATCGGGCCAATGCCGGGCACCGCGCCGACAAATTGCCCGAGCACGACACCGAATAGCACAAACAGCAGGTTGTAGAGCGAAAAGGCGTCGGCGAAGCCTGCGAGGATTGTCGAAAATTCTACCATGACTGGAGTCCTTTAGGGCAGCGCGCGGCCCAGCACCTCGGAAACGAGGAACCAGATGAGGAGGGGCATGGCGATCACTCCGAGGCCAAGCCACAGGGGGCGGCGCTCTCCTATCAGCCACATGATTGCCAATGCGAGACCCGGCGCGACATATTCAAAGCCGAGTTTCGACATCGCCCAGATGCCGATGCACAAAAGCGCGACGTAGAGCGCGGTTTTGGCCATTAGGACGGGGTTGCGGGTTTGATGTGTCGTGGGTTTGATTGCCACGTAGGCACCCGAAATGGCGAGAATAATGGAAATGATATTGGGGAGAGTGGCGGGCGCAATATTTCCGCTTTCGACGGTTTCGATAAAGTTGGGATTGACCCAAAAATACATCGCAAGCCCCAAAAGCATAAAGAACAAGCCAGATATGCGATCTGCTGTTGTGGTCATCGTCCCCTCCCCAGAGAAATAGCACCCCGCCGCAGTGCGCGGCGGAGTGTTTAGTTTAGCTTATTTGGCGAACAGCCACCTTGGCGTTGGCCAGCCCGTCGATCATCATTTTTTCAGTGCCCTCGACGCCCATGTTGATGGGGTCACCTTTGACGGCATTCCGGACGATCTCGGCGAACTTAGGAGACTTGGTTGCCTCTTCGATTGCGGCGGCAATCGCTTGGATCGCGTCCGGGTCAGTGCCTTTGCGCATGGCGAGGAAAAAGACAGGATCGACATAGGCGTTTACACCGGATTCGATGAATGTCTTTTTGTCCGGTGCATAGCTGAGGCGGGATTGGTTGGCGCCTGCGATCACCTTCATATCGCCGGACTCAAGATAGGGGTATTGCTCGCCCGAGCCGAAGCCCGCAAGAACCTGCCCCCCGAGGATGAGCTTCATCACCTCGGCACCGCCATCGGCTGTGACCAGATTGAATTTGGCATCCTTGGCGGCCATGGTTTGCTTCATCACCAGCACCTGTGGCGGGGCCATTGTGGCGACGGGCAGGGTGCCCTCTTTCTTGGCGTGGGCGATCATCCCTTCGAGGTCGTCAAAGGGGGCGTCCTTGCTTGCGACCAGCGCCAGTTCGGCTTTGGCGACGGTGCCGAGGTAGTCGAAGCTTGAGACATCAAACGGCAGTTGGTCGCCACGCTGCACCAGTTGAACGTGCACTGGAATGCTCACGCCCATACCGATTGTGAGGTTGTCGACGGGGCGCTGTGACAGGCCGGTGAACATGGCAACGCCGCCACCGCCGGGCTTGTTCTCGACCACGATATTCCAGCCGGTGTTTTCTTTCATCACTTCGGCAAGCACGCGGCC
Source organism: Rhodobacteraceae bacterium D3-12 (assembly GCA_025916135.1). Lineage (NCBI taxonomy): Bacteria > Pseudomonadati > Pseudomonadota > Alphaproteobacteria > Rhodobacterales > Roseobacteraceae > Phycobium > Phycobium rhodophyticola. The sequence continues at coordinate 553,715 of CP104793.1, forward strand.
CATTGTATCGGTGGAGCCACCGGCGCCAAACCCGATCTGAATGGTCAGGGGGCCAGCAGGCGCCCAGTCATCCGCAACAGCCGGTGCGGCGAGGGCCATTGCGGCGGTTGCCGCCAAGGCCATGAGTTTTGATTTAAGTTTCATAAGGTTTCCTCCCTTGGTTTTCACGTTTGTATTCACTGTTTCGATTTTTCAAGTGCGAGTCGTTTGACCGCTCGTTCGCGCAGGCCGGCGACCTGATTGAGCAATGCCTGCGGATCGACGAACACATTCGGCTCTCCCGATTTGCGGGTCATGAGCTTTTTGCGGTTTTCGTCGAGGTTGGCTGAAAAGCCATGTGTGGTCAAATGCACTTCAACTGGCATGTCTTGGGATTCGACCAGTTTGCGCACCCGATCAACGCTTTCGATGTAGGCTTCGATCTGGGGCGGACCTTCGATTGCGTTCAGCCCGAGGCCACCAATGGTGATGGCCCGGTAGGTGTTGGTCCCGTCCTTGACGTCATAGAGGTATGACGCGGTGCCCCAAGTGTGGCCGGGGGTTTCGATGACCTTGAAGGTGTTGTTGCCCACGGTGATTTCATCACCATCGGCGACGACAATTTCCGGCGCGATCATGTCCCAAGCCCGCGGGCCGCCTTGGGATTTGGCTGCGGATGTGACGGCCTCTTCCCAGCCTTCTTTGGTCATTATGAATTTTGCGTTGGGCAACAGAGGTTTGAGCGCGACGGCACCGCCGACATGGTCAAAATGGCCATGGGTCATCATCACATATTTGATGTCTTCAAGTTTGGTGCCGGTTTTCTTGATGTTCTCAACGATTGTCTTTTTGAAAGGACCGTAGAGCGTATCAATCAGGACTACGCCGTCATCGGTGTGCACCAGCCACGCCGACACCCAGCAGACGCCGACATAATCGACATTATCGAAGGGTTTCCATGGCTCGACGTATTGATCGGCAGGGGTGTTGAGCCATTTGCCCAAATCCGGGGGCATTTTGCCCGTCTTTCCAAATTCGATAAAGCGCTGGATGATCGGCCCTGACGGGCAGCCATCGAACAGGGGTTCGGCCGATGCCGCTCCGGCCGCGCCGATGCTCAGCAACGCGGCAGCGCGCACCGTGTTTTTGAGTGACTTTAACAGGTTTACCATAACGATTCCTCCCTCGGATGGCATGAAATTCAGACTATTCCGGCGGCAAGAGTTTGCCGGGGTTTAGAATGTCGTTGGGGTCAAGGGCCGCTTTGATCGACCGCATGACCGCCAGTTGCGCGGGTTCTTTCAGGTGTTTCATCACCGCCAATTTGCTTTGCCCGATCCCGTGTTCGGCGCTGAACGAGCCGTTAAGCTCGGTCAGCTTGGCGAAAACCTTGGCCTTGGCCGTTTCGAGCGGCAGGGCATCCCATGTCTGCCCGTTGGACGCAGACAGGGCATAATGCAGGTTGCCATCGCCAAGGTGGCCTACCGTCAATGGTTGAAAGCCGAGGTCGTCCATCTCTGCATCCATGGCATCGACAAAGGGGGCAATCGCGGCCAGAGGCAGCGAGATGTCGAGGTGATAGGCAGGGCCGTTTTCGGTGATTGATTCCAGAGTTGCTTCGCGCATTTTCCAAAGATCGGCGCGCTGTTGTTCGGATTGAGCGATCATCGCATCAAGCACTAGCCCCTCCTCCATCAGATCGCCCAAAAGCGCCATGACGTCAGCTTGGAGCCGGATGCCGCCGTCTTCCATCTGTTCGGCGTCATGGGCGCGAGAGGAGGCCACTTCGACCAGAATGCCCGTGGCGACGGGTCCGTCCAGCGGGCGGCGCATGGCGGGAAATGCCTTGCAGATGGTCTCAACGATAGCGTTTGGCATGTATTCGAAGGCTTCGACGCTGCTTCCTGTGTGGTCCTGAAGCCGGTTGAGGACGGTGGGGGCCGACGCGAGTTGATCAACCGACAAGAACGCGGTTGAGCGGGCGACGGGCGCGGGGGAAAGTTTGAAAACAGCGGCTGTGATGATGCCCAATGTGCCCTCGGCGCCGATCAGCAGGTTTTTGAGATCATAGCCGGTGTTGTCTTTGCGCAGTCCGGTGAGCGCATTGATCACCGACCCGTCCGGCATGACCGCTTCGATGCCGAGGCACAGCTCTCGTGTGTTGCCGTAGCGCAGGACGTTTGATCCGCCCGCATTGGTCGACAGGTTGCCGCCAATGGTGCAGCTGCCTTTGGCACCGAACATCAGCGGGAAGATCAAATCGTGCTCAAGCGCCTTGTTGTGGAGGGTTTCGAGCACTGTACCGGCTTCGACGGTGACGGTTCGGGCCTGTGGGTTGAGCGCGCGAATGGCGTTCAGACGGTTGAGCGAGATGACAATGGACGCGCGATTGTCCAGAGGCACGCCGCCGCCGCACAAGCCGGTACGTCCACCTTGGGGGACAACCGCGATGTTGTGGGCATCGCAGAGTGTGACCAGTTCGCTGACCTGTTGCGTTGTGGCCGGGCGGACAACCGCGAGCGCGCTCGCGGTAAATTGCCCCGTCCAGTCGGTGAGATAGGGCGCGACGTCTTCGGGGGTGGTCAGAACATAAGTATCGCCCACGACGGCGCGAAAGGCGTCGGTCACTGTGTTGGCGGTTGCGTTAGAGCTGGCTTCAATCATCAAAATCGCTTTGCAGGGCTGTGTGACGCCATCCGTGGCGGCAGCTGTCGACTCGGGTAATCTACCATCCAACATGTTAGATTGATCTGTCAAGTAACATGTAACATGGTAGTTTGACAATGCCAGCGTCCTCAAGGATGATGGTCCGAGATTTAGCAGGAGCAGCCGCATGCAACCCGTCGACCGTCCGAAGTCTTTGATGGAAGTGACCTCAGAAAAAATTCGCGATGCTATTGTCGCGGGTGAATTGCCTTTGGGGTCCAAATTGTCAGAACAGCGGCTGGCCGATACGTTGGGGGTGAGCCGGTCGCCTGTTCGGGATGCGCTGGCGGTGTTGCAGTCTGAAGGGTTGGTTGCGATTTTGCCCAAGCGAGGCACATTTGTTTTTACCCCCGATTTGCGGGTTGTTGATGAGCTTTGTGAGCACCGGGCCATCCTTGAGACCGCAGCGCTTCGGCTTGGGATCGAGCGCAACCATGCGGATGTGTTGCGGCAGCTTGAAAAAGCCAGCACCGAAATGGAGCGCGCCTTGAAGTCGAATGACGCGTATAGATACACAATGGGTGACCACCAGTTTCACAATGCGATCGTTGAAGGCGCGAGAAACCGGACATTGACGAAGACCTATAATCAGACCGTTTCGCCGCTTAAGGCGCTGCGAACGCATCTGTTTACGATCATGAGCGAAAATTCGGATCGTTCGATGGCGGAGCATTTTGCCTTGATCGAAGCGGTCGCCGCAAGGCAGACCGAACAGGCGGTGTCACAGCTTGCTGTTCATATCGGACATCTTGAAGAAGCGTTTCGAGCAAAGCTTCTTGCGGAGCGCGCGGAGAAGGTTGAGCGGGCTGTTTCGTAGGCGTGCGGAGCTCGTGCGGTGGGGTGGCTTTTCCAAGCGCGGGCCGGCCCCGTATTAGAGCCGGTTTGAGGGTGGCGCCGGTCAACACCGGCTTATGTCACAAACGGAATGGCGTGTTCCTGCGCCGCATAGGTGGTGCCATTGATGCGGAGGCTTAGATGCTGGGGAGTGTCCGGCAGGTCGGATTGGATGAGCCCGACGGCAATTGTTTTGCCCAGCCTTCTTGAGAAAGCCCATTCGCTGACAAACCCGGCGTTTGTATCATTGTGCAGCAGTGCAACCGGATGCCCGACAAGCGGTGGGGTGCCGTCAATGACCAAGCCAATGCGGCGGCGGCTTGGCGGGGTGGTTGCGAGATCGGCAAGCGCTTGGCGGCCGACGAAATCAATATCGGCCTGCAGGTCGATCAAAGCGCCAAACCCCATTTCGTAGGGCGTTGCACGGTGGGTTTGCCAGCGCATATCGGCGCCATATGAAATCAGCCCGCTTTCCAGCCGTTCGACATCGTTTGGCGCGCCGGGGCCGATACCAAAACCCGCGCCGGCGTGTTTTACCAGATTCCACAGGTCGGTTCCGCGGGTCTGATCCTGAAGATAGAGTTCGAACCCGCCCTGTTTGGACCAGCCCGAGCGGGCGAGCACCAGCGGAATGCCATCAAGGCTGGTTTCTTTGAACCCGAAGTAGCGGAAATCGCGCACCTTGTCGCCGAACAGCTTGGCGGCCACATCTTTGGCTTTTGGCCCTTGTATGGCGAGGGGCGAGACATCGGGTTCGCTGACCTTGACGTTCCATCCTTTTTCGCGCCCCAGAGCGGCGGCCCAGAGGTGGATGTCGCTGTCTGCGACGGACAGCCAATAGCGGTCATCGGCCAGTTTCAGCAGAACGGGATCGTTGATCAGCCAGCCGTCATGATCGCAGAGCGGCACGTAGCGGCCCTGACCCACTTTGGTTTTGCTTAGGTCGCGGGGTGTCAAGTATTGCGCCAGCCGCCCTGCGTCAGGGCCAGAAAGCTGGACCTGTCGTTGCGCGGCCACATCCCACATGGCGACGCCATTGAGCAGGCGGTCATATTCGGCGTCGGGATCGCCAAAGTGGGCGGGAATATACATGTGGTTATAGACCGAGAAACTGTGAACGCCGTCGCGCACGGTGGCATCAAAATAGGCTGATTTGCGAATGTTCGGGCCGATACCAATCGAAAATGTCATGGGGCGTCCTTTGATGTAATGCCGTCAGTGTCGGGCTGTTCAGAACATGTCCTGAAGCATGAGGCAATCCCTGTGCGGCGCGGGATATGCGCGTGTATTGCGCGCGCTGGTGTGGACGGATACGCAGGGCGAATACAGCGTCTTGTGTAGCGGTGCCGCGTGGGGAGATTGAATGCGCATACTTCTGATTCATACGGGTGGCACGATCGGGATGACCCAAACGAAAGACGGGTTTGCCCCGCTGGCGGGCGTCGTTGAGGACGCGGTGCAGGGGCTGGTTGCTGCGAAAGAGATAGCGGCGAGCGTTACGATCCATGCGCTTGAGCCGTTGATTGACAGTGCGCAGGCCACACCCGGCGACTGGATCAGGATCGCGCAGAGTATCAACGCGGCGGGTGCAACCTGTGACGGTGTGGTGGTCACCCATGGCACTGACACGTTGGCCTTTACGGCGGGGGCGCTTTGTCTGGCGCTCGCGGGTCTCGACAAGCCGGTGATTGTGACCGGCTCGATGTTGCCTTTGACGGTGGAGGGCAGCGATGGGCTGGGCAATCTGCGCGATGCGTTGAGCGCGGCGACGACCAGCGGGCCGGGTGTTTGGGTGCAATTCGCGGGGCGTTTGTTGCATGGCGGACGGGTGCGAAAATCCCATTCGAGCGCGTTTGACGCTTTTGAGGCGGAGGCCAGCAAGATCCCCCCGGTGTTTGCCGCAAATCGCGCGGGATTGAATGAACTGTCGCCGCAAAAGGTGAGTGTTTTCTCTGTCACGCCGGGGCCATGCGCGGATGTGCTAGGCTTTGCTGTGGACCACTGTGACGGTTTGGTTTTGCGGTGTTACGGGTCGGGGACCGCGCCGGATACGCCGGAGATGCGCGCGGCTTTGGACCGGGCGAGACGCCGCGACGTTCCGGTGATCGCAGTCAGTCAATGCCCCGAGGGCGGGATGAAGCTGGGAACATATGCTGCGGGGCAGGTGATGCGGGATAACAATGTGGTCGACGGGCGCGATACGACACCCGAAATGGCCTATGTCAAAATGCATTTCGCCTTGTCCTTGCATCGCACTTATGAGGCGCGCTGTGCATTTCTGGCGCAGAGTCAGCTTGGCGAATTCACGCAGTAAGCTGTTGGAACAAAGGGAAACGGCCCAGCGATTGCCGGGCAGGTGAGGTCGGGCGAAAAAAGGGGGCGCGTGGCCCCCTTTGCCATAGGTTATTCTGCAGCGTGAACCGACTGCACGCCGTTTCTTTCGCGCAGGCCATCTTTCCAGATCGCTTTGACGAGCGAGGCGCACATGAGAACCATCACAAGCGAGAAGGGCAGAGCGCCGATCACCATGGCGGATTTGATCGCCTCGACGCCACCAGCGATCAACAGACCACCGACAACCAACGACAGGGCCAAGCCCCAGAAGATGATGTGCGGGCGACCGGATGGCTTTTCTGTTCCGGCTGCGTTGATTGTGTTCACGATCAGGATCGCGGAGTCTGCTGTGGTCACGAGATATGTGAGCAGCAAGACCACAACGATTACGGCCATGATCCACGCCACACCGGAGCCGAGCATGAAATCGAGCATCGCGAACAGCTGGTTCTGTTGGCCAGCGCCGGAGATCACATCATTCGCGCCACCATTCAAGGTCAGGTCGATCGCGGTGCCACCTACAATGGTGAACCAGACGAAACACATGATGGAGGGGATAATGATCGCCCCCAGAATATATTCGCGCAGTGATCGGCCACGGGAGATACGCGCGAGAAAGACCCCCACGAAAGGTGCAAATGCGATCCACCAAGCCCAGTAGAAAACCGACCAGCCACCTTGCCAGCTTGCCAGTTGGGCGGCTTCGCTGCCGTCAACACCGTCGCTTGTCCAGACGGTGAACAAGAGTTGTGGCAATTGAATGATGTAGGTGAGCAGCCCCTCAACAAGGGCGCTCAGGCCAAAGAAGGTGGAGCCGAACAGCAAGAAGAACGCCAGCAAGAAGAAGCTGAGGCCCATGTTGATGTTTGAAAGCCATTTGATGCCTTTGCCAACGCCGGACAGGGCCGACAGTGTGGACGCGCCCATGATGATCAGCAATGCGGTGATCACACCAGCCGTGGAGGGCGATCCGGTTTCTGCAACGATGAGCCAATCACCAAACCCGATACGGTGCAGGCCGGACACAAATTGCTCAACCCCGAAGCCCAGCGTCTGCGCCACACCCAGAATGGTTGCAACGACGGCGACGATATCCACGATATGACCCAAGATGCCCGACAGTCTTTCGCCAAATAGCGGTGTCAGCGCGGAGCGGATCGTGAGCGGCAGGTTGCGACGGTACGAGAAATACGCAAGCGAAAGCCCAACGATGGCGTAGCATGCCCATGCGGAAAATCCCCAGTGCAGGAACGACCAGAGGTAGGCGTTATTCACATTATTTGCAGCGGAGGCACCCGTTTCGCCCATGATAACATTTGGGTTGTTGGCAAAGTGGTACATCGGTTCAGCGGTTGCAAAGGTCAGCATGCCGATGCCGATGCCAGCGCCAAACATCATCGAGAACCAAGAAAAGTTAGAAAACTCTGGCGTGTCGCCTTCCAGTCCAAGTTTGAGCCGACCGGTGCTTGGGATCAACGCAAGAATAACGCAGACAAGCAGGAACAGCGCGACAACGTAGATATACCAGCTTGAGAATGTTCCAAGCAGCGAGCTGTTCAGGTCTCCGAGGATTGTTGCGGCGGTCTTTGGCACCGCAATCGCCCACACAATGAGGGCGGCGATCAGGATTTTGGACGTGATCGCAACATCTTTGCTGAAGCCAGCATAGAAACCGCGATCCGCGGTTTGGATGGGTAGATCCATCAATGGGGGTTTATTAGCCATGTTTCCTCCTGAATGGCTGGTGGATGTCAGACAAAACGGGCCTCCCACGCGAAGCGTATTCGCGTGACCGTTTTAGTGTCTGACCGGGATAGGGACGTTGGCGAGATGCCTAGCCGGGGCTGTGCGTTAGGATGTGCGTGCCAATGTTAAGGCGGAGCAATCAGGGCGCAGCGATCAGGGCTAAGCATCAAATCTGGTTAGCTTGGTAGATACTCGTCGCTCCAAGATCTGCTCAGGTTGCCGGTTTTGATCATGGCCTCGATTGCAGTGTCCACATAGCCGAGTTCGGACAGGATCGCGCGGGTTGAGGCGCCAAATTTTTCGGCTGGCCGCACGGCGCTGACCTTGCTTCGGGTGGTGCGCACTGCGTAGGGGTCAAGCTGGATAACTTCGTGGCCGCTGGGATGATCCGCATACAGCGAGAAAGAATAGCTGCCGTTGGATGTTCCGGGATCGCCGTCGGCGTCGCGCAGGTTTCTGGCGCGAAGCGCGTCGAGGTTCTCGCAGATGACGGCGCCAATGTCGGCGGCTTGTAACCGTTCAACCCAGTCCGCGGCGGTTTGGGTTTGAAAAGCGGTCGCAAGAAATGCGGCGCGGTCTTCTTCTGGCAGATCGGGGAGTTCTTCGAGGCCTTCGACGTTCCGAAACCGCGGCAGGTCGCCCTCGTAGGCGCTGAGCAGGAGGTGGCGCGATGCTGTGCTGTAAAAGCGGGTTAGCGCGTCATAGCCGCTTGCTTCGGGGCCTGAAGGTTCGTCAAACAGCCCCCGGCCTTTGAAGTCGAAGGCGAAGGCCACTTGCAGTAGTCCGCTGTTAGATGACAGCGAGGTGCGGCCACGGCCAATGCGACCGTGACGGTGTTTTTGATACAGGGCAGCGGCGACGGCCAATGCGCCACCAAAGCCGCACATCACGTCGATCGTGCCAACGTGGGCGTGTTCTTCGGGGCGGTCCATCGCGCCGCCGAACCGCAGCATGATGCCGGTGGTCGCCTGCACCAGATCGTCATAGCCGATATAGTCGGTACGGGCGCCACGGCGCACGCCGCTGAAGCAGTCGAGCTTGCAAAACAAGGCGTCGGGGTTGAGTTTGCGCAGGCTATCTGCGTCCAGCCCCATCTTTTTGATTTGGGTGTCGGGGGCGTTCCAGATGATGACATCCACAGACTTTACGAGGTCTTCGAACACTTGTCGGCCATGGCGCGAAGTGATGTCCGCAAGGATCGAGCGTTTGCCGCGCATTTGCGACATGCCGTAGATAACGGTGTTCCAGCTGTCATACATCGGCTCGGCTGGTTCCAGCTTGATGACTTCGGCACCAAAACGCGCCAGATAGCTGGCGGCATGCGGGCCGGCGATCACGTTGCACAGGTCCAGCACCCGGACGCCCGAAAGCCACCCTTCCTGATCAGTGTCGGTTATGTCACTCGCATCTGCTGGCTCAGGGATTTCGGTGCGGACTTTTTGGAGGGTTTTTAGCGCCTCGTCGAAGTCGACCCAGCGGCGGGGTTCGGGTGTCAGGGCTTCTTCGCCGCTTTCTTCCATCCAGACGACCGGGCCGGGCTGGGTCATATCGCCGTAAACCGGATCGTGGACATCAATCATCAGGCCCGAGGTTTCGGCGTATTCGTCGTGGATCCATTCCTGCAACCATCGCTGCGGCGCGCCGGGAACAAGGCCGCGGCCAAACATCTTTTTCCACTCGTGCGATGTGCGGGTCATAAAGACCTCTTTCATGCGCTCAGCGATCTTGTCGGCCCAATCCTTGGGCATGGGGTACACGCCAAGAGAGGTTTCGTGTTCCCATTCGGACCATGGTTTGTAGGTGTTCTCTTCCGAGGTCAGCCCGTCTTCGACCAGTTCGTCATAGATGCCAAGCACCTCAAGGCAGCGACGTGCGTGGTTTTTGTGACTGGGGCAGACGACGTAAAACATCCGCCCGTCCTTGCACATGTAGCTGCGGAAAAACGGGTCCATCAGCTCTTGCAGGTCTTCGTAGCTGACGTTCATCGGCAGGCCTTCGACGCGGCGGCGTTCGATTTCGGTCTCGCGCTGGGTAAGATAGCGTTCGGGCAGGCCGTCGATTTTGATCGAGTTATAGCACAGGCCTTCCATTACGGCGGCGGCCAGCGGGACTTCGATCTGATCGCCAAGGCCGGTGATCTGACGCGATTGCAGCGCCAGCACCGTGGCCGATGCTGCGATCTGTGACGCATAGGCCGACGCCAGCGGCAGAGGGGAGAAAGAGGGGTTCAAGCCCATCAGAACCCGGTTCAGCCCCATGTCGGTGAAGACGCCCGAGCTGGCTGACACGATGCTTTCATAGGCGCGCAACTCGCGGCGTTCGGCATCATTGGAGGCAAAGCCGGGCACGGAAACCGTGATCAGTTCCGGGCGTTCCAGACGCATGGCGGCAAAGTCAAAACCCAGCTTGGCGATTTTGCCGGGGCGGAAGTTTTCGACGATGATATCGGCCTCGGCACAAAGCGCGCGGGCCTGTTCCAGACCGTCGTCGGATTTCAGATCAAGGTTCACGATAAGCTTGTTGCGGTTCAGCGTGGCATTGGCCGGGCTATCCCACATCGCGCCTTGGGGTGGGTCGATATGCACGACTGTGGCGCCTAGATCGCCAAGAAGCATCGCGACAGCGGGGCCTGCGATATATTGACCAAAGTCGACGACTTTTACACCGGTAAGCGGCAGTTTGGAAAACGAATTACGCATGTGATCTCCAACAATGACGATTGGGTTGTTCGGCTGATAGGTATGCTGGGTGGGGGGCTGGCAGGTTTATTGCCCTGCCAGAATCCAGCTCGCTGCTTTTTCCGCGATCATGATCGTGGGGGAATTGGTGTTGCCGCTGGTAATTTCAGGCATGACAGAGGCATCAACCACCCGGAGTCCGGCGACGCCTTTGAAGCGCAGGTGCGGGTCGAGAACGGCGGTTGGGTCATCGGCGCGGCCCATTTTGACGGTGCCAACGGGATGGAAAATTGTGCTGGCGATGTCGCCTGCGAGCCGGGCCAGATCATCGTCGCTTTGATACTTTATGCCGGGTTTGAATTCCTCGGGCTCATAGGGCTGCATCGCCGGTTGCGCCATGATTTCGCGCACCTGACGCAGGCTGTCTGCGGCGACTTTGCGATCATCTTCGGTATCGAGGTAATTCGGCGTAATCTTGGGGGCATCGCGGAAGTCACCCGAGCCAATGCGCACGTGACCGCGGCTGGTTGGGTTCAGGTTACAAACGCTCACCGTGATCGCCGGGAAATCATGCAGATCTTCGCCGAATGCCTCGAGACTGAGGGGTTGGACGTGGTATTCGAGGTTGGCGTGCGTGCGATTGGGGTCAGAGCGCGTGAAGGCGCCTAATTGGCTGGGTGACATGCTCATCGGGCCAGAGCGTTTGAGCAGGTATTCCAGACCGATCTTGGCCTTGCCGATCATCGAATTGGCCAGAGTGTTCATGGTCTTCGTGCCCTTGACCTTGAACACGGCGCGGATTTGCAGGTGGTCTTGCAGGTTTTCGCCGACATAAGGTTGATCCATGACCACGTCGATGCCGTGCTTTTTGAGGAGTGCAGTGGGACCGATGCCCGACAATTGCAGGATTTGAGGCGAGTTGACGGCCCCCGCAGACAGAACAACTTCTTTGCGGGCGGTCACGGTTACAGGCTGGCCTGCGCGATGCACCTTGGCGCCAACACAGCGCAGCGCGCCGTCCGCTGCCTTTTCAAACGTCAGCTTTTCGACCTGCGCTTCGGTCCAGATGGTCAGGTTTTTGCGTTGCTTGGCCGGGCGCAAGAACGCCTTGGACGTGTTCCAGCGCCAGCCGGACCGCTGGTTTACATCGAAATAACCGACGCCGGAATTGTCGCCGCTGTTGAAGTCGTCGGTTTTCTGGATGCCGGTTGTTGTCGCGGCGTCGGCAAAGCTGTCCAATACGTCCCATCGCAGGCGTTGTTTTTCAATCCGCCATTCGCCGCCGTGCCCGTGCATGTCAGAGAAGCGGCTGTTGTCGCCGGTGACCGGATCAGCCCCATCATCGAGCTTGTAGTGGTCTTCGTGCGCCTTGAAATTCTTGAGGGAGTTTTCCCAGTTCCAAGCCTCTTCGCCGGACAATTCGGCCCAGTTGTCATAATCGCGGGCCTGACCGCGCATATAGATCATGCCGTTGATCGAGGAACATCCACCGAGCGTCTTGCCGCGCGGATAGAGCAGGGTGCGCCCGTTCAGGCCTTTGTCCGGCTCGGTTTTATACATCCAGTCGGCGCGCGGGTTGCCGATGCAATAGAGATAGCCAACTGGGATGTGGATCCATGGATAGGTGTCGGCTTTGCCGGCTTCCAGCAAGAGCACTTTGTTCGCGGGATCCGCGCTCAAGCGGTTGGCCAACAGGCACCCGGCGGAGCCACCGCCGATTACGATATAGTCAAATCCGTTTGAACCTTGAGCCATGTCGCCATCCATCCATCAGCCGTTGCAGTGTATTGTCGATACCGCAGGAAAGGGGGTGATGAACGAAACGCTGTGATTTGCCATGAAGGCAAAAGCATTACGGTCCAGTCACGTCCCCTCCTAGAACGCGAATTTTGATGACCTTTGAGGGAGGAGTTTGAAAAAACCTAATGACAAATGCCACAGTGCAATATTAAAATTTTTTATATGGATCGTTTCTCTAATATAAACAGCGTCTTGGCGTTTGTGACGGTGGCCCGCGAAGGCAGTGTTTCGCGCGCCGCCGAGGTGTTGAACCTGACGCAACCAGCGATTAGCCACCAGATAAAGCGGCTGAGCGAGGAGACAGGAATCGCGTTGTTCAACCGCACGGCTGCGGGTTTGCAGCTTAGTCATGACGGTGCGGCCGTGTTGTCAAAAGCGGAACATATCCTTGAAGCGATGACTGATTTCCACCGGAGCGCCCGGCAAATTTCTGGTCGGGTCAGTGGTAAGCTTAAGATCGGGACCATCGTTGACCCAGAGTTTATCCGGCTGGGCCGGATGCTGGCGCGTTTGCAATTGGAGCATCCGGACATCGAGACCGAACTGATGCATGGCGTCAGCGGGGATATCATGGCCTGGTTGAAACGGGGCAAGATTGATGCTGGGTTTTATTTGTGCGGGCCAGAAGATCTGTTGCAGATGGGAACAGAAAGCGAAGATCAGATTCACGCGATAAAGCTTGCCGATTTCAGTTACCGCGTCATCGGCCCGGTCGGGTGGCAAGAGAAAATAGGGACCGCTGATTGGTCGACGCTGGCGACACACCCTTGGATCGGGACGCCGGAGCGGTCTGTTCATCACCGTCTGATGGCCAAGGTCTATCCTGACTTTGACGATCGTTTGAATGTGGTTGCTCGTGTCGATCAAGAGGCCTCGATGCTGGAGATGGTGCGCTCTGGCATTGGGTTGAGTTTGTGCCGCGAGTCTATTGCGCTGCATCAAAAGCAAACCTTTGGTCTTGCTGTGTGCAATTCTGTTTCTGTGCCTGCGTGCCTGTGTTTTGTGACTTTGGAGCGGCGTAAGAAAAGTCCGATCCTCACCGAGTTGTTTACCTTGCTGCAAGGCTCTTGGTGAGGCTTGCCGCGAGCCATTCGGGGCAATCCGAGACGTCGTGGGGCGCTGACACCAAAAAGGAGCGGCCAAGAAGCCATTGGTGAGCAGTCACAACAGCTCGGAGCAGTGTGTGGGAGCATTGCGTGTGAGCGTGCTAAATGACGATGCGACCGTGATCGTAACCCGCCAGCCCTAGTCTGCGCAGACGAGGGCTGGCTTTGTCTTGGCAAGCTTGGGCTTTGTTGGCGTCATGCGGCCTTGCGGAGGTGTTTCGTTTCAGGCGCTTCTACCAAAGCCGCGTGGAGAGCGATGACTGCATCGTCGACCGATGTTCGTGGGACGACGAATTGAATGTCCACGTTGCGTGGTGTTTGATGGGCGGCAATAAGGTCGATTTCCGCGTTCTCTAACGAGATAAGTGCCCGGCTAAAGGCTTTTAGTCCGGTAAGGTCGCGCCCGATTGCCGAAACGATGGACACGTTGCGTGCGCTTATGTTGGCAGATGGGAAGGTTGTTTCCAAATCTGATATGACGCGGCGCACAGCTTTGAGGGGCGCTTCGACATAGTGGGTGATTGTGTTGGCATTTGACGTTTTGGAGGCAATGCGCACTTTGTGACGCCGGAGGGCTTCCAGCGCGGCAGTGTCATAGCCTTTGACGCCGACCATGTCCTGCTCAAACAGCTCCAACGCGACAACATTCAGCCCGGTAATGATTTCTACCGCAGGGGTTTCAGCAAGTTGTTCGTCGATGAGGGTTCCCGGATCAGAGGGCTCAAACGCGTTGGTGACGCGCAGCGCCACGTTGGACTGGCGTAAAATCTTTGCCGCATTCGGGTGAATGGCCTCCATCCCCATGTTGGAGAGTTGATCTGCAACATCATAGTTCGTGTGCCCCAGTTTGCGCACCGCCCCTGCGCCAACCAGCGCCGGATCAGCCGAGGAAAGGTGGAACTCCTTGTGGATGATCGCTTCTTTCGCCTTCGTATGCGCCGCAATGTTAGAGAAGGTCACTTCGGAATAGCCCCGATCATATTCGCGCATCAGACCTTCGCGACATTGGGCGTAGCCCGTGACGATCGGAAGTTCCGTGGCAAGGTCCACGTCCTGAAACGCGGTTGCGATACGTTCCTGCAAGCTGCACTCGGTTTCATCGCGCCAGCCGCTCAGGTCTACGAAACGCGCGTTGACCCCGGCGCGTTGCAGCATCAGCGTCATCACATAGGCGGAATGCGCTTCGCCCAGACCCGACAGCAGCTCACGAACGACCATCATCTGGCTGGACAGTCGGAAATGACCGTAGGAGCACAGGCGGCGCAAATCATACAGGCAATTGCGTGCGCCTTCGATCCGGTCGCGGACAAAATCTTCGGCCAGGGCACGGTCGGCGGGATTGTCCAGCACTTCGGCTTGGCATTTGCCCATGGCGACGGCCACACGGGTCAGCGCATCCAGCCAGCTATGATCGTTGTCATCATTCGAAAAGAGGGCATAGACGCCGGGCTCGCCAGTTTTTTTGTGCTCGAGCAACAGATCGGTGATCCCGCCAAAGGCGGAGACCACGAAGATCCGGTGAAACAGCTCATCTGCAGCACGGTCGCCGATGATCAAGGTGTCGCGCAGCTCGTGGATGCGCGACATTGAGGTGCCGCCGATTTTCTCGACGGTATGTTCTGGAAAATTCACGATATATCTTCCGGTTTGCGCCGGAGCCTCTCAGGCTGTTTGCAGATCGTCAGCAGCGGCATAGGATCCATCTTCGCGATGCACCTCTGTGCCGGTCACGGGCGGATTGAAGCAACACGCCATCACCAACTCTTCGTCAGCGCGCAAGATGTGGCGATCATGTTTGTTCAGCGCATACATCACGCCGGGTTTGATGGCGTGGGTTTCGCCGGTTGCGATATCGGTGATCGAACCGGTGCCCTGCATGCAATAGACGCTCTCGAAGTGGTTCTTGTATTCGAACGTGTGTTCCGAACCGGGCTCAAGAAAGGTGATGTGAAAGGAGAAACCCATTCCGTCCTCGGCCAGAAGCATGCGCACGCTGCTCCATTGCGCATCCGATACGACGCGGTCGCGCTCTTTTTTGATGATCTCATTGAAATCACGAACAATCATGTCTCTTACTCCGCTGCAAATTTGCTTGAATCAGTTTCAAGGCGCATGGCGTTCCGCAACACCATGAGACCTTTGAGTAACGTGTCTTCATCCGTGGTTAGCGGGGCCAGAATTTTAACCACTTGCCCCTCGTTTCCAGAGGTTTCGATAATCAAACCGTCACGGAACGCGCGGGCGCAAATGGCGGTGGCCAATTCGCCTGAACCGACATCCAGTCCCTGCATCATGCCGCGCCCTTTGAGCTTAGACCCTGGCAGCAACTCAGACATTTCTGTCAACGCGTTTGTCAGCAGAAGCGCCTTGGCGGCGGTCGCATTCTTCATGCGATCATCGGCCCAGAATTTGGTTACGGCCACATGGGCGGTGACAAAGGCGTGGGTATTGCCGCGAAAGGTGCCGTTGTGTTCGGCAGGGCCAAAGACGTCGTATTCCGGGCGCACCAAGAGCAACGCCATGGGCAGGCCAAAGCCAGACACGGATTTCGCCAGCGTGACAATATCTGGGGTGACCCCCATGCCATCAAAAGAAAAGAAATCACCGGTCCGACCACAGCCGGCCTGAATATCGTCAACGATCAGAAGCGCACCATGTTCCTTGGCGAGCGCGGCGATCCGGCGGATCCATTCCGGGCGGGCGGCATTAAGCCCCCCTTCACCCTGTACCGTTTCCAGAAGAATGGCCGCGGGGGCATCAATTCCGGACGAGCTGTCATTGAGCATCGCTTCAAGGAAATCGGCAGTGTCGGTGTTTTCGCCGAAATAACCGTCAAACGGCATTCGGGTTACGCCGTTCAAAGTGGTGCCGGCAGCGCCCCGGTGATAGCTGTTGCCGGTCGCTGAGAGCGCCCCCGTCGTTACGCCGTGAAACCCGTTGGTGAAGGCAACTATGTTGGTACGGCCAGTCACTTTGCGCGCCAGTTTCATTGCCGCTTCAACTGCGTTTGCCCCTGTGGGGCCGGTGAACATCACCTTGTGATCCATGTCACGCGGCTGAAGAATGAAACGGTCGAAGACATCCAGAAACTTGGCCTTTGAGTTGGTGTGCAGGTCCAGACCATGGGCCAATCCGTCAGACTGAAGGTGGGCAATCAACGCCTGCTTCATGTCCGGGTCATTATGGCCGTAGTTGAGGGAGGAACACCCGGCCAGAAAGTCGATGTAACGTGTGCCGTCACGGGCAATCATTTCGGACCCTTGGGCCGATGTGAACACCGGGTCAATTCCCCGGCAGTAGCTGCGCGCTTCGGATTCGCGGCGGTTAAAAATGGCAATTTCAGACGGGTTCGTAGACATACGACCTCTCTCGGGTTTTGGGTGTTGGGGGAATAAATGGTGGGTTAGCAGTGGCTGGCGCATGGCTCAGGCCGCCAACCTCGCCCGGTTGGCCAGCGGGATTGTGACCATGTGCTCGGTTTTGTGACGTTCTTGGAAGTGCAAAGCCTGAGTGTAATAGGGAGTCATATCCATATCTTTGCCCTGACGGCGCGCAAATTTTCGGAACAAGGACCAGGATGCCTCGTTGTCCGCAGTTATGGTGGTTTGCAGTCGGGTCACGTCTTTGCACTCTGGGCGATTGAGGATGCTTTGCAGCATCAAACCACCCAAGCCCTGACCACGCGCAATATCAGACACCGCCACCTGCCAGACAAACAGAGTGTCGGGCTCGTTGGGCATCACATAAGCAGAGACCCAGCCTGCAACCTCGCCCGACAACTCGGCCACGACGCAGGTGTCAGCGAAGTGATCGCATTGCAGAAGGTTGCAATACATGGAGTTCTCATCAAGCGGCTGGCAGGACCGGACAAGAGTCCAGATCGCAGCGCCATCTTTGGCGGTGGGTTTGCGTAGGGACGGCAGATCAACGCGCATCGGGTGAGAAGGATGTTGCATCTCGGGCTCCTATAACTTTGATCAGCGAACTAACATGGCGGCAATTAAGGTTCAACAGTCGAAGCAAAAATTGTCTGAAATGCGTGATATTGCGGGTTTTTGGGCCAAAATGGCTCTAAATAGCTTAGCTTTTCAAAATAAATTGTGGTTTGCGCCCTTCGCGTCGCTTAAGTATGCTTAGCCAGTCAAACCAATGGAGCAGATTTGGACCGTATCGATAGCAGCTTGATTGCCCTGCGACGAATAATCCGCACGACAGAGTTGTTCGGCCGCGAAATCCGCCAGTCCACTGGCGTTACTCCCACTCAATTTCGTGTTCTGCAGATTGTCTCAGAGCAAGGTTACGCGACTGCCAAAGGCATATCTGTGCGAATGCGGGTTTCCCAAGCTACGGTGACCTCTTTGGTGGACAAGTTGGTCCGCGATGGTCTGGCCGTGCGCGAAAAATCTACGCAAGACCGGCGTCAAACAAACATTTTGCTTACCGGCGCAGGCCGTAAGGTGCTGGATGAAGCGCCAGACCCGTTACAACAACGGTTTGTGCGCAAGTTTGCCGCCATGGAAGATTGGGAACAGGCCATGCTGGTTGCAAACCTCGAGCGTGTGGCTGCCATGCTGGACGCAGAAGATATGGACGCGTCGCCAGTTTTGGATACCGGTGAAATCAAACTTGCAGAGTGACTCTCCGACAGTCTCATTTCGACATGAAGGGTGGCAGGTTACGCGCCGCGGGCTTGATGCCATTGTCGACCGGCGCGACGGAGCATTTTGTTGTCTGTCTCATCGTCCACTCTTTAGTGGCAACGAAGAGCCAAACCCTGCTCACATCAAATAACGCTGTTTGGACACATCGGCGCTGACGTCAGGCAAGCAGGGCAGGACAACCGCGCCAGCGCGAACAGGCGCGGTGATCTCCGTTCGGGTGAGTTTACTGGTGCAGATGCGGGTTTGGGCGCATGGTTGCGATCAGCTCAGCCACTTTGACGCCGAACTTGCGCATTTCAGATTTATTCATGATGACACCGTTGTCCGTCAGATAAAGCCAATCCGTAGCGCTTAGCGTGTGGCCGCCCGCATCGTCAGGCAAGACGATCTGGTATTCCATCTTGATCGTTGATCCTGAGATCGTTCCGCGCGCTTCCCCTACGATATCATCAGCGGTCGCGGTAAACGTATCTCCATCGACGATTTTAAGGAACCACTTGCGGCTTTGCGTCTTGCCGTTCGAATAGGTGAATACTTCGCTGAGTGTGCCGGTTTCCCCCTGCCATTCGCCAACCATTCTGGCGACAAAACTATTGGTCACCCTTCCGGTTGGGCCATAGATCAGCCCTTCAGACAGGAGTTCGCCAGATAGATGCTGTTTCAAGGAAAACCTTGGGCCAGTATCGGCGTAGTCAGACGGGCTTTGGGCGCGAAAGCTGAGAAACAGATCCTTCGCCAACAGGGCGATAAGGATAAGGAACAGTAGGGCGGACAAAAGTTTCATAGGGTTTGATCCTCGGTTGGGAGCGTAAGAACTAGGGCTAGCGCTGCGAGTTTCAGAACGCAGGGGATAACAGCGTAGGCGATATTGAGGGTTGCCAGTGCGGCAGGGGTGTTGCTTGCGCCGGGGGCGAAGCCGCTGTTTTCGAGCAATGGGAGAACAGCGAAGGCAGCAATTGCGAGGCTCAGTTTCCCGGCAAAGGACCAGATGCCGAACGCTGTCGATGCCTTTAGCCCGGCACGAGTCAGCGCGACGGAGAACATCGCGGGTAATATGACCATATCCGCCCCGAGCGCCGCGCCGGAGGTGAGGCAGATCAACGCAAAACCAGCCGCGTTGCCGGGGGAAAGAAACGCAGCGCCGACGAAGCCAAGAATGGCCAGCGGCATGGCAATGAGCAGGGTTGTTTTCGTGCCGACCCGCAGGCTTAGCCGGGTCCAGAGAGGCACGCTGAGCCCGGCGCTTGCAAAGAACAGGATCAAGAGCGGCCCGGCCATTCCGGTCAACTGTAGGCGATCTTCGACGAAAAACAGGAAGAGGGTTGAGGTGATAGCAACCGGCAGAGAATTGACCAGCGCCAAGGCCAAAAGGCGCAACGCTCCTGCTTGGGCCAGACCTGTGAATGAGAGTTGCGCGCCCTCAACCACGGGTCGTTGCCATATCGGAAAGGTGAGAACCGCCGTCAGAATTGCCAGCATTCCGAGGAAGACGCCAAACGCAGGGTAGCCTTGAGCGCCGAAGCCAAGCGCGACGAATATCGCCGGTGCAATGGCGGCGATGATCACCCCGGCCATCATGCCGCCCTCGCGGAAGGCGGCCACGGTCATCAATTCGCGCTTTTCGGGGCGTTTGGCGAGGGTTGCGCTACGGCCATAAAGCAAGATCATGCCGAGGCTATATGCCGAGAACAACAACACGAGGATCGCAACCAGTTCGACGACTACATTCGGCCCGTCCCGCTTCATGAAGAGCAGCGGAAAGCCGATGGCAAGCCCGGCAGCCGCCAAAAACGCAAAGCCGCCTTGCAGCCGTGGCCAGCGGTCGATCGCCCATCCAATCAGGGGCCCTGTACCAAATCGACGAGCCTGATCAGCAGAAGGATCGTTCCAATTGTGCCCAGCCCGATTCCGAGTTCGACCGATGCAAAGCGCGGCAGATGAATGTAGAGCGGGATGCCTGCCGCTGCCAACATCAGCGCATAAAGGCTGACTCGCGGGTAAAGCATCACTCGCCCCGCAACCGGCGGGTGAAGGATTTTGAGCGCGTGTCATCACCCAGAAAGATAGCCATGAACCGGGTTTTGATTTGGGGATAGGCGAGCGTGCACATGCGTCTGCCGTTGCGCCAAAAGCGGAGTTTGTCTTGGCCGTCAGACACGGCAACGTAGCGGTCGCCCTTGCGCACGTTGTCAAAACAGCGCTCGAGCTGCGCACGCAGCGGCAATGCTGTGCCGGTGCGTTCAAGTTCGCGCATGGTGCCTTCGACAAGGTCGAATTTGGTCAGATTGCGCAGGTACTTCAGCTCAAGCCCAAAGTCTTTGCCCCAATCGAGCCGCGCGCCGGATTTGGTGTAAAGCCGGGCTTCGTAGATCGGCAGCCCGACCCAGCGGAAGGTCGCCGCGCCGCGCAATTCAGCACCCGAGAGGGCCGTGTCGACGGGTGAGGCCTGAGAAACTGCGGGGGCGATGAGCAAGGCAAGGGGCAGGGCGATTTTAAGCATGAGCGAGCTCCACCTGCACAACATTGGTGTGGCCAATCGCGAAGGAGGCGGCACAGATTTCAAGGTAGTATTGCCAGTTGCGAAAGAAGGCCTCGCCGTATCCCATCTCAGTGATCTTGCGTTTCTGCGCGCTCAGGCGCTCGGCCCAGATACGGCAGGTTTTGCCGTAGTCTTGCCCGAAGGCGAAGTTGTCACGCACCTGCAGGCCGGCTTTCTGGGCTTGGTCAGCGATCACGCTATCAGAGAGCAACATGCCTCCGGGGAAGACATATTGGCGTATGTAGTCGGACGAGCTTTTGTAGGTGTCAAAGAAACTGTCCTTGACGGTTATGGCTTGCAACAACACACGCCCGCCGTCGGCGAGGCTATTCTTGAGCGTTGAGAAATAGCTAGGCCAGTAGCGCTCGCCGACAGCTTCGATCATTTCGATCGAGACGATGTTGTCGAACTTGCCGTCAATGTCTCGATAGTCGCGAAGCTGGATGTCTGCGCGCCCGTCAAGGCGGCATTCGGCGTAGCTGTGCTGGTTGCGCGAAATGGTGACGCCGGTAACGTCGCGGCCATCTTCGCTTGCCGCTTCGGCAAAGCCGCCCCAGCCGCATCCGATTTCCAGAGTGCGCTCGCCTTCGTTCAAGCGAGACAAAGCGCGCGCGTTTTTGCGTGATTGTGCCCGCGCAAGATCGTTTTCCGTAGGATCGAACAGGCCGGAGGAATAAGTCATCCCTTCGTCAAGCCAGAGACCGTAGAATTCATTGCCGACATCGTAATGCGAGCGGATGTTCTTGCGCGAGCCGCGCTTGGAATTGGCCCGGAGCACGGTATCAACCAGCCGGAATTTCGCCTTGTTAAAGGTGCTGGCCTGATCGTAGTTGCCAAGGTGGTCGCGGTTGCGCATCGCCACGGACGTCAGCGTTTCGATTGATGGCGTGTCCCAGAGGCCTTGGACATAGGTTTCGCCCAATCCGACTTGGCCATGCGCAGCCATCGCCGAGACGGTCGCCCAATCGTGAATAACCAACTCTGCTTCGGCGCCGGACGTGCCGAAGTTGTAGCGTTCGCCTTCGGGCGTGCGCAGAGTCAGGCGGCCTTCACGCAGACGCTCGCAGGTCGAGAGGAATTCCATTTTCAAGGCCTTGTCGGTCAAGCGCATTTTCCATTCCTTTGAGTTGGTGATGTTCGTTGAGAGTACGCACGATGCGCATGGCGCTGGCGATGCCGTCTTCGTGGAAACCGTGGCGGTTCCAGGCACCGGCGAACCATGTCCGGTTCGTGCCTTGCATCTGGCGAATAGCGTTTTGAGCTTTGAGGGCGGCCCTGTCGAACACCGGGTGGGCGTATTCGACGGTGTCGTAGATCGCCTCCTCGCGGATTTCGATTGATGGGTTCAGGGTGACGAACAGAGGGTCACTTTCCGGGATGTTCTGCAGCTTGTTCATCCAGTAGGTGACGCCGATATTGCCGTTCTGCGAGCGGTAGGCCCAGCTTGACCAGCAAGCGCGGCGCTTGGGCATGTGGCTCGGATCGCAATGCAGCACTGCGGTATTGGATTGGTACCGGATGCTACCGAGAGCGTCGCGTTCGGCCGCAGATGCATCGGTGCCCAGAACAGCAAGGGCCTGATCCGAATGACAGGCGAGGATGATCTCGTCATAGGTTTCAACTGGCGCATCGCCAGCGGTAAGTCGGACGCCGAATTCGCCACGCTCAACATGGCTGACCGGGGTGGCGGTGTGTAGAGTGACACCACGCGCAATTAGAGCGATTTCAAGGCGTTTGACGTATTCGATGCTACCGCCTTTGACGGTCCACCACTGGTGCTCGCCTGTCCCGGCCAGAAGGGCATGATTGCGGAAGAATTGCACCAAGGATTTTGCGGGAAACTGGTCAACCTCGGTAACTGGAGTAGACCAGATCGCGCCGCACATGGGCATCAGATAATTGTCACGGAACCAGCGCCCGAGACCCAGTTCATCTACCAGCTCGCCAATTGTTTTGTCGTCGTCCTTGGCCGCCGCTTCGGCGTGTTTGCCAAAGCGGATGATGTCGGCGATCATCTTGTAATACTGAGGACGCAGCAGGTTTCTTTTTTGCGCCAGAATGGATTGGCGTGAGGTCAGGCCATATTCGAGCCAGCCATCATCGATACTGGCCCCAAAGCTCATTTCGCTTTTGATCACCGGGACATTGAGGTCGCGAAAGAGCCGGGTGAGATTGGGATAGGTGACATAATTGAAAACTATAAAGCCGGTATCGACCGGTTGATCGCCATTTTTTCCAGCCATCACCGTGCGGGCATGGCCGCCAAGTCGGGGTGCGGCTTCGAACAAGGTGATGTCATGATACGGCGATAGATAATAGGCTGCGGAAAGGCCCGAAATGCCACCGCCTACAATAGCGATTTTCTTGCGCGGCCCTAAGGTTTTATCCAGCATTACGTCCTCATCATTTGTCGGTCGTTATGATGGTAATACGCAGACTCGACCGGGATGGATCATTCACGATTCAAGAAAGATTTCATCGGGGACTGGCGTGGAGGTGCAATTGCGCCAACGCTGGCAGGAATTTTTTCCAGAAAGAAATGATCCGAAACCAGTTCGAGCGCGTAATCAATGTATCATGCTAGAACACATCCAAGCCCAGACAGCACATGCACGGCGTGGCAAGCTTAAGAACGCGTTTCGATACGGTGTTGATTATGTCCTCACCGATCTTACTGAAGCGAAGCCTTGGCTGTTCTCGCGCAATCGGTTCAATCTGTGGTCAGTATGGGATCATAACCATGGCGGTATGCGCGCGCACGGTCGTGGTGTTGAGTGGTTTAAGGATGTGTTGGCGGATCGCGGCTTTGCCTTGGACGGGGCGCAGTTGTTGCTGCTCACGCAGCCCAGCTTTTTGTGGTTCAACTTCAACCCTGTCAGCTTCTGGATCGCGCTGCGCAATGGGAAGCCATGTGCATTTGTTGCAGAGGTCAACAGCACCTTTGGGCAGCGGCACTGCTATTTCTGTGCGCATGATGATTTTCGCCCGATCAATAGGCGCGATACCCTGACCGTTGACAAGCTGATGCATGTGTCGCCGTTTCAAAAGATAGCCGGCACATATCGATTTAGCTTTGGCATGGATGATGATGCTATCAACATTCGCATTGCGTTTGAGAACGGTGAGCAGGGTGTTGTCGCGACACTATCGGGCAAACGCCGCACAGCGACCAGTGCATCATTGTTGAAGGCCGCCGTGCGCCGCCCGTTTGGGTCGTTGCGGGTGCTGGCCTTGATCCACTGGCAAGCTGCGATCCTTTACCTCAAACGCGCTCCATTTTTGAGAAAGCAGACCGCGCCGAAACGCATGATGACCGATAGTCACAATTTTCACGGTGTAGACACATGACGAATATCGCTGGCAAGACCTATTGGCTTATCGGAGCGAGCGAGGGGCTTGGCCGTGCCTTGGCTATCAAGCTGAACGCCGAGGGCGCGCGGCTGATCCTGTCTGCCCGCAATGGTGAGCGGTTGGAAAGCCTACGTGCTCAGTTGGTTGAAGCACGAGTGGTCGCGTTTGATGTAACCGACGCCGATGCCGTGCTCGAGGCCGCTGCAAAGGTGGGTGACGTGGATGGAATGATCTACAACGTAGGCACCTACGAGCCGATGCCGGCGACGCAATGGGACGCAGGTTCGGCGCTGATGATGTGCGAAACAAATTTCATCGGCGCGATGCGTGTTCTCGGTAATGTGCTGCCCGGGCTTATCGAAAAGGGGCGGGGGGATATCACGCTTGTTGGTTCGCTGGCCGGGTATAATGGATTGCCCAAATCGATCGGCTATGGGGCGAGCAAAGCAGCCTTGGTCAGCCTTGCTGAAACCATGCGGTTTGATCTGAAAGGCACGGGCGTGACAGTGCGATTGGTCAATCCCGGCTTTATCAAGACCCGGCTAACTGAAAAGAACGAATTTCGCATGCCGATGCTGATGACGCCCGAAAAAGCCGCGGAAAAGGTGCTGAAAGCGATGCGCAAGCGGCGATTTCGGACGGATTTTCCCGCTCCGTTTTCATGGGCGATCCGCAGTTTGGCATTTATTCCCGACTGGTTGCTTTATCGCGGTAAATAGTCGGAGAAAGCGTAGGGTGAGGGGGCCAATACACAAGGCAATAGACCCCAATGAGGCCGCCAGAGACCCGGTGGTTTCAGCATTTACGGCTCACAGCTCAAATCCGGAACAACGGTTGCAATAAGCGAGGAACCAGCGCTCTGAAACGAAGGCGCGCGTCGGTTGCGGCGAGACAAATGCAAGCATCCCCTTCATCCGCTACCGGCGAATGTTCCAGTGTTTCATCGGCAATCTCAATATCGCCAACGCCAAAATGGCCCGTCTCATCGCTAAAGCTACCCTGCAACACGAGGGTCAGCTCCAGACCGTTGTGGCTGTGATCCGGCACGGCCTGTCCTGGCGGGATATAGAGCAGGCGCACAGAGCCCTCCGCATCGGCTGACAAGATATCCTGCTGCACGCCCATGCCCAGTTTTTCCAGCGCGGCGCGCGTCCTTTCAAGGCCTCCATAACCGGACCAGGGTATATGCCTTTGCGTTCGTAAACCGGCTCAGGCGTAACTGGCGCGTCGAGCAGGGCAAGAACCTCGTCCTTCAAAGAAGAGGAAATGGCGACAGTTCGGGTTTCATCCAGAACGGTCCCACCGACCGTTTGATGAGCTTCTAAAGCTGCGCGGCATTGCGCGCACACTGAAACGTGGCTTGCCACGGCAACAGCAAAAGAATGCGGAAGGTTGCCCGCCGCATAGGCCGCCAGCATGGCATCTGGGATATGGTGGGTGATGGCACTCATTGCTTGAGGTCCTTTAACTCGTGTCTTAGGCGCTCCAGCCCTAGCCGGATGCGTGATTTTATGGTTCCCAAGGGCAAGCCGGTCAGGGTGCTGATCTGCTGATGAGTTAGCTCACCCAGATAGGCCCGTTCGATGATCTCGCGCTGCTCGGGCTTTAAGCTGCCCAACGCTTGTTTCAATTGCTCGGCGTCTTGCTCTAGGCTCAAAATCTGACTGGCATCAGGTTCTGTATCGGGCGGTTGTTTCAGTTCCTCCGGCAAAGGCCGGTTTTCCTTGCGGGTGATGTCTATCTGACGGTTGCGGGCAATCTGATAAATCCAGGCAGAGACTTGTGCGCGGTGTGGGTCAAACATCGCCGCCTTGCGCCATACCGTTAACATTACGTCTTGGACGATCTCTTCTGCCTGATGCGGTGATGCCCCCGAACGTATGATGAAGCCCTTTAGCCGCGGCGCAAAATGATCAAACAACTCCCCAAATGCAGCGCGATCACGATTGTCGCGAACCGCAATCATCCATGTGGTCTGTTGCGAAAGACCGACTTTGCTTTTCGACACAGGTTTTCTTTCGTGGCGAGGCAGCGGAAGAGCACGCTTGGTGCTGCACGGGCTGGTTAAGGTCTGTATCATCATAACTATAATACGTAGCTCTGTGAAACATGGATCAGTTTTGCAGCGATCTTTTCCCCAAATGGCCAGATTAATGCGAAAAGGCACTTGGGCTCCGCCTCAACCCAATCCTTAAGCAAACCTGCGCAGGTGTGTCGAACTATGCGGAGATCGTCACCTCGACCGACTGATTTTGCAAGCTGACCTGACCAAAGCTGGTTAGAAAAGAAACTTCTGCTGCGTCCATTCCGACACCAATACGTGCAATCTGGTTTGCGGCGGCCATCCCCGTTGCATCGACAAGATGCCATGTGCCGTCAAGATAGACCTCGGCGACCGCATGAAAATCCTGCGGCGTGACGTAGGGCGCATAGACACTGGCAAACCGTGCGGGAATGGCAGAAGCGCGTGACAGGGCAATCATCACATGGGCATAGTCACGGCAAACGCCCTGACGTTGCACGAAAGTATCCAGAGCGGTCGTCTGCGCGTTGCTCGACCCCGGAACATATTTGAAGCTTTCAAAGATCCAGTCCCGCATTTCCGCAATGCGCGCACCGCCCTCGCTCGATCCGAATTCCGCTGCGACAAAGTTCTGCAATTCGTCGGAGGGGCAGTAGCGCGAGGGCATCAGGTATCGGATCGCGTCACTTGGCAACTGATGGGGCGGTGTCGCCGGCAATTGCGAGATATCCAGAGCGGGGCGATCGACCACGACATGCGAGACGTAAGTGTATTGGAAGTCCCGTTCTACCTGTAGCAGCCGGCGCTCTCCCACGCCGTCCTCTGCCGATACTTTGGACTGGTGCAGAGTATCACTCGTGGTGAATGATTTGTGGATGACACGCTGGTCTGCAAAATCGGGAACCTCGACCTGCAAGATAAGGTCCGTCGTGGACTCCACCGTGTAATGCATCTCAACGCCAATCTGAAGTTTCATGGCCGGTTTCCTTTGGCGAGGGCAGGACGTATCCGAGCCGTTTGCATCGAACACGCTGTGCGCACAAGCATAGGCTAGGTGAACTCCCTAAAGCGAGAAGACCTTTGCGCTGGACGGTATCCCGAAACCGCAGGTTCGCTTTGTCGGCTGCGCAATCTGGCGGCGACGCTTCGATCTGGCCGAGGCCGAGAATGTTCGCAATGACGCGCCGCACAGGCGCCTCACCGGGGATGACCGCGGAGTGGCAGAGGCCGCGTCGAGCTCCAATACCGGACGGTGCGCCATGTCGATTACAGCATGGTATCGCGCCTCCCGGGATGCCCATGGTTTTCGCAGGGCCTCATGTTGGGGAATTGCATCTCAGGCACTTTGCAACGTGTTCTGATTATCGGTGAACACCTTAAGGACCTTGAGCTCCCGCCGCTGCCCGTCGCGTGTTTCCCAGTGAAAGACCGCCCCTTCGGCAAGACCGATCAAAGCCACGCCGATCGGGGTCATGACGGAGATGCGGCCGGCAGAGATATCGGCTTCAGCCGGCAACACAAGGGTGATTGTGTGATCCTTGCCCTCGGTCTCGTCGCGGTAGGTGAACTTCCGCCCGAGATCGACCACATCCCCCCGCAGACGGGAAGGTGCGACTACGCGTGCGCGGCTTAACTCTTCGATTAACAGCTCGGCCAGATCGGGGTTGCGGCGCATCATCCTTTCGGAAAGGGGACCTCCAGCTCCGCCAGCCTTGTATTGCTGAGGACAATATTGGGGCGCCTGCTGCGCCGCGGATTTGTTTGGGTGGACATTCTGGTCTCCTTTAAGGCTGTTGAATGGATGTGAGGGTTGAATTGATGGGCGCCTAGGCGCCCTGCACGCCGAGCACCACGAGCTTGTCGATCCAGCCGTCCTCACGCAGGAGCGGCGTTTTCTGCATCTTGTGCATGCCAAGCAGCGTCGCACCCAAAAAAGAGGTCACGGGAATGCGTCCCGGCTGCATATCGGACACGAGCGTTAGCATGCCGGAGCGTTCGTTGCGACCGCTGGTCATGAAGGTAACGTGCCTGCCGACGGTGACGAGATCAGCCGGCGTCGGCTCGGGTGCGGCGCGTGCGAGACGCAACTTGTGCCGTAGAAAGCCTTCGATGAGCGTCGGGTTCGGGCACTCGGCCGTCAGTCCGAGGCTCAATAGCCGTTCAACACCGATCCAATCGGCGCGGGACAGCTGGAATCGACCCATCATAGAAGGGCATTTGGCCGTAGGTTGAAAAGCATCGGCAGTCGGCCGACTCATGGGATTGTTGATGTGCATGATGGTCCCCCGTAAAGGATTGCAGTCTCAAGGATGTAGTTGAGAAGGCCCCGGGGGTTGTAGAAACGCCTAAGCGTGCGCCACCCGGGGACGGGGGCGGTTCAGTAGCAGAAACCGATAATGATTCTCATGCGTAACCATGCCACAAGCCTACCGCGCAAAACGGGACTGTCAATCCGGCTGGAGTAAGGCTGAGCTTGTAAACTTATGTCGGTCGTAAGGGGAGCAGAGGGTTCTGCTGTAAATAGAAAATATGGGTCTTTTGCTTTGACGTTTAAATGTCCGCTTTGGGTCGAACATGCTGGGCATCCGGTGCAAGATCCTTCATAATGATAAAATGCCTGTCATCGAATATATCTATTCAGTTCATTCCGCCTTTGCCTATCTGGGCTCTGCCGAATTGAGCAAGCTATGCGTCGAATATAATGTGACCTTGATCCACAAGCCGATTTTGTTATCTCCAGTTGTGGAAGCGCAAAGCAGCCAACCATTTCGCGCGCGAACGCAGGCGCATGTGGACTATTTCTTCGGGCGCGAGATTGAAAGATGGGCTGAGTATCGCGATGTTCCAATTATCAATTTCCGACCGACTTACCACGATGCCGACTACAGCCTCGCCTCCGGAATGATCCTAACGCTCGGGGAGACGGGCACACATATCGATACGATGGCGCACGCCTTTCTCGAAGCCCATTGGCGCTACGACGCCGACCTTTCGAATCTTCAAACGCTTGCCAAGATAGCTGAGGATTTGGGACATGATGCGGATATGCTGCTGGCGCAGGCGGCGTCGGAAACGGTTCAAGACAAGTTGCAAGAAAATTCTACTTGGGCTCGAGAGCAGAACGTTTTTGGCTCACCAACCTATATTGTAGATGGAGACCCGTTTTACGGTCAGGATCATCTCGAATTAGTCAAACGTGCGCTTTCCCAACCGTTTGCTGCATCAAAGTGGTCCAATCCGCCCGTAGATTGAGCCTTGCAAGCTCAATATTAAGGCCAAAAGACAGCGCACCAGCGATTATCTCCGGGTAGCCACGGGCCTCAGCGAACAGTTCGATACCATCACGGTCATTCAAGGCCGTTCTCTCAAGCTTGCTTGCAGAGAAAGGTTTGTGACAATCGCCCGCAGTCAACGCTTGAGCTGATCTCAATATAAAGAACAATGCGATGGCTCTCATCGCGTCGCATCCTCAGATGTCACGTCAGTTGGGCCTACAGTTTCAAGAAATATCCGACTGACAAGAAATTACCCAAAGATGATGCAAGACTTGTTGGTCTAAATCAACGCAAACGGGGCTTCAACCACCAGAACCTTCCTCCAACTAGCGTCAAACAAACCAATATTTATCGCACCAAAAGAGAAAGTTGCCGAACTGTCCGTCGGCAGAGAGGCTAGCCTGGCTAGACTGCCCGCACACGCTGTGCGTAACATTGCATGAACCGCTACGCGTAAAGCTCACCGCAACAGGATGCCGGTATCGAAACTTCCGGAAAGTTCCTTGCAATTGTCGGTATCGACATCGCCGTAGAGGTCATTTGCGAGACACAGTGTAGCGGAAAAAGTACCCGTTAACTGCCCGTCTTGATGGATTGCTTCGTACCCCTCCAGCTTTACTGTGGGGGCAACCGGCGCGCCTGCGCTGGTGTAGAACGGCGGGCGCATCCCGTTCGTCGTGTAAATAAATTCTGCCGCCGTGGGCGGTGTGTCCGGCACTAAGGCACCCAAATAGGTCAAACTGATGCTGAGGACATTTTTTGACGAGAACTTCGGCTTTGGATGCGCTTGAATGCTGATGCTTGACAAACGCTCCCCACTCTTGAGGCTTGCCGATGCTATCAGGGCGTCGCCGGTACCGTCCGATATGGTGAACCAGTCCTGTGCTTCACCGTCCCATATGATCGAAACCGTTCCCAACTGCTCCGCTGCTGTGGCAGCTGGAAAACTGAATAAAATGAGGGCTGCAATCCGAAACAACATAAGCAAAGGAATAAAGTTCGCAAACGTGAATATCTTTCTTGAATTCATACAATATGCGATATGGATTGGCTTTGACCTGCGCCCCAAGTTCCCTCCATCTTTGCGCGGAGTCCTTAGGGTTAAATCTTTGGCGTTAAGCCGCCATCTTGTCCATTGCCTTTCTCTGCAAAAATTTCATCGGTGTCAGGTTGCCCAAGGCTGAATGTGGTCTGCGCCAATTGTAATCTTCCTGCCATTGTTCCAACATTTGTCTTGCATCCAGCAATGTGCCGAACAGTGTTTCGTTGAGGCATTCATCTCTGAGTTTGCCGTTGAAGCTTTCGATGAAACCGTTCTGCTGGGGCTTGCCTGGCGCGATGTAGTGCCAATCAATGACGGTATCCTGCACCCATTTGAGGATCGCCATGCTGGTGAACTCGGTTCCATTGTCCGAGACAATCGTCTTTGGCATGCCACGCTCAGCGATGATGCGGTCCAGCTCACGCGCAACCCGTTGGCCCGACAATGATGTGTCCGCAACCAGCACCAGGTTCTCTCGACTGTAATCATCCACGACCGCTAAGATGCGGAAGCGGCGACCATCCGTCAGCGCGTCAGATACAAAGTCCAAGCTCCAGCGTTGGTTTGGGCCATCCGGCAGCACCATCGGCTTTCTTGT
Organism: Rhodobacteraceae bacterium D3-12; assembly: GCA_025916135.1. Classification (NCBI taxonomy): domain Bacteria; kingdom Pseudomonadati; phylum Pseudomonadota; class Alphaproteobacteria; order Rhodobacterales; family Roseobacteraceae; genus Phycobium; species Phycobium rhodophyticola. The sequence goes on from CP104793.1 coordinate 584,387, forward strand.
ACCCAATGCGCGCTTCCTGCCGCCTCTGCGCCGCACCTGCAGCTTCTCCTCGCGATAGATACGCCTGACCTTCTTATGGTTCACCTCAAAGCCTTCTCGCGCAATCATTACATGGATCCGACGGCAACCAAACCGACGCCGTTCCCTCGAAACGCGCTTGATGGCATCTCGCAGTTCAGCATCATCGCCACGTCGCGACGGATATCGTATCGTGGATCGATCAATCTGTAGCACATCACACGCCCGCCGCTGGCTGACCTGATGTTGCTCCATCAGGTGCGCCACAGCTTTCCGCTTCACGGCGGGCGTCACCATTTTTTTGAGTTGATGTCTCGCAACATTGCGTTGTCCAACATCTGTTCTGCCAACAGCTTCTTCAGCTTGCCGTTCTCGTCTTCCAACGCTCGCAACCGCTTCGCGTCAGACGGCTCCATACCACCATACTTCGATTTGTATTTGTAGAACGTCGCCGAGCTGATCCCGTGCCGCCGACATACATCAGCAGTCTTCTCGCCAGATTCCTGTTCCTTGATCATCGCTATGATCTGTTCGTCCGTAAATCGTGCCTTCATTTGTCCGTCCTTTTGTTGGCCGGACTCTACACAAATCTGGAGGAGATTCAGGGGCTCAGGTCACCTTCAACCGCTACCCCGTTTCACGCTAAGTAGTCTTCTGCTTCTGCGCTTCTGTACAAGCCTTCTGCACTCGTGGCGTCTTCAACCGCCTTTCTCACATCTTCTTTGGTCAGGTCGAGCATCCGGTAGGTTCCCGTCTTTTTCAGTTTGGTTATGGCCTCGATGCGTCGAAAGGTTGCTAGATTGTCGGCAGCATATTTCGCCAGCCCTTTGAGCTTCGGCAATGCATCCGCGAGATGATCCCCATGTGGGTCGATCAAATCGGCTGCGATGGTGCCATCGTCCTTCTGTACGAAGAAAATGAAGTCTGGGCGGACCATGCGGTTTTCCCCCGCCTCTTCATAGATAACCCCAAGGGAGTCTTGGCTTGCTCGTGCCGGGTTACGATACCAACCGATGCTGCCTTCCTTTTGAAGCTCGGCACGTAGGACGGCGGGTTCCCACGATGAATTGAAGGCGTCTGGAAACAGACCTTCCTCATCGCAAAGTAGATGACGCTCGAACCGATCAAGGTCGTATTCCTTGCCGTTAGGTTCGCGTGCCGATGTGGGTTGTAGCCACATATTCGGGCGGGCGATTTCGACTGGAAGCGGGTCCGTGCTCATTTCCCTAATCTGGCGGTAGGCTTCCTGCCGCTCATCGGTAAGGCCCTTGATCGCCTCTTTGTGCGCAGCAAGCCATTCCTTGGCCAGCTTCTCCGCCTCGGCCTCTAGGTCTTCCTTGATCTTGGGCACCAGTCCGATTGCGGCGATGATCGTGTGCGCCTCGATCAGTGCTTCTTCGTCATCCTCTTCGTCTTCCATCCCTGCGGCCAAATGCTCAGCATAGGTCGTGGCAAGGTCAGGGCTGATGGCGCGTCCGGCTCGTTTGTATGCGTCTTCGATAACGGCATAGTCAGCAGCTTCAACGAAGTCGTTGAAGGTCATCTTTTGCGTCTTCGTGTCTGCCGACAGGGTTTTCCCCTCCACGGTCATGACTGATGCACGGGCCTCGTTGATTTGTGTGTCATGGGTCACCAGAGCGGCGTCCAGAACAGCGTGCATCGCTTCATGGGCCTTTCTACCAGCGTCGGGCAAGAGGTCGTCCATTGCCAGTTCATGCGCTAGCGCTGTCAGGCGTTTGACTGGGCGGGCCTGCTTCTTTGGCAAGGTCTGGGAGGGGAGCGAAGTTAGCTTGTCCCAAACCCCTTCGGGGATCGCCGGATTAGGCTTCATTTCACGCGGATTGATCAGGACGCGGCGACCGGGCAGTTCTTCGCCGCTTTCACCGCCTTTCATCAGCTCGTCCACGACTGCCGTCACGGTTTCCTTGTTGAAGTGAGGCAGAAGGCAGTCCACGGCGTTTAGCCGGTCGTTCCCCGAAATCCGCCTCGCGAGTGGGGTTCGCACCATCCGCCCCAAAAGCTGCGTGATGTGGGTCTTGTCGGACGCTGCGCGAAGCGAGACCATGACTTCGGCGCGGGGGCAGTCCCAACCGGTGCTGATCGCGTTCTTGGCGATGAGGATGCGCACCCAATCGTCCTGTTGGACCCTCTGAGGCTCGATGTAGGGAACGGTGTGCCGCCCAAAGGTCTCGGTTTTGTGTTCGCCAAACACGTTGGCAATGCTGTCTTCGGGCAGGTCTGGAAACCGCTCAAGGATCACGTCCAGCCAATTCCCAATGTCTTTAGGGTTCGGTGCATCTGGCACTTGCAGCACCATGAGCGGCTGCACCTTGCTCCCGTCGCCCTGCTCTTGCGCATAGGCCTCCCAGGCTTCGGTGATCTCGCGCAGCTTGTCGGCCCCACGGCGTAGAAGCACGGTTTCGAAATCGCCAACCTCGTCGGGCACGTCCATCGTGATCGTGTCTTTCAAAAGGCCTGATGCCTGCACCAACCCGGCGTCCACCTGAACATGCGGCAGGATCGTGCGTCCTTGCATATCCTTCATCGCCTTGTTGAAGCGGTCCACGGTGGCAGAGATACCCCAGACAATCGGAATGGCAGGCGTGCTGCCAGAGCCGTTGATGAGCTGTTTGACGATGGTCTGCCTGCCAGAAGCGGCGGCAACCCCGCCATCGGCCTTCATGCCCCTGTGTGCTTCGTCCAGCACGAGGTAGAGCGTCAACTCGGGGTCTTCGATGGTGTTACGGATCGTGTCCCAAATCGTGAAGGCGCGCATGTCGGGCATGATCTTTTGCCCGTCTGCGGTTTCTAGGCTGTCGTCGTCCGGGTCGTGGCCGCGCGTCAGGAGGCTGCTCTTGGAAAGTTTCTGCGTGTTGAGGAAGTAGATTTTCCCGGCTTCCAAGGTCTCACGGTTGAAGGTGTTTTCGACCGTCACAAGGTCGGAAATGGTCAGCTTGTCGGAGGCCTCCTGCAAGCGCCATTTGGATTGCGTGTTGAGCGACGGGTCATCGCTGAACCAGATCACGACCGCGCCGGGGTCGGGTTCGAACTCCAATTCGTCATTGCCGAATAACAGCGCCTCGAACACGGCGGCGGCCATCACGGTCTTACCGGAGCCGGTGGTGGCGGCGAGGGAAAAGGCGGTTTTCATGTCGTGGTCTTGCCAGAACACCCGCGCCTTCTTCATGTTGTCCAACACGTCCGCGACGGCTTGGGTCTGATAGTCGATAAGCGTAAATTTCATGTCTCAGCGCCCCATCGCGAAGCGGAAATTGGTCAGGTAGGATTCGTAAAGGCGCACAGGCTCGACCCCGGCGGGCAATTCCCGCGTGATGGCCTGAAAACGGCGTTCGTCATCGGTGACGATATAGGCGATGCGGATACCATCCTTGGCTGCGATCTCCGCGCAGAACGGGGCGGCACGGTCGAGATTGGTCAGAAGGCCATAGGTATCTGCCACCTCCCAACCTTCCGCTGGCTCCTTGTCGATCCGCCGCCCTTCGCTGCCTGCCCGCATCCATAGGAGCGGGGCAATCCGCGCGAAAGCGCGGTTGTGGGCGATTTTGACCGGGGTTTCATAGGTGAGGGTGAAGAACTCGGCGTTTTCCTCAAAGCCCTCGGCCATCGGGAATTCGTCGGTGAACTTGTAGTCGCCCTTGATTGGCGCGCCTTCTGGCGTCTTACCGGTTATGGTAGCTTCGATGCGGGGCTTTGTGATGTAGTCGCAGATGCCCCACTTTTCCCAATCGGGATCGCCGGGTCGAAGGTCAGTCGTACGCAACTTTGTGTGTTCGTCGGCGGCGACTTCATTGTTCGTCACTGAAATGCATTGACGGCGACCACCATCTTGTCGGTTCAGGCGCATGACCGCATGGGCTGTAGTCCCCGATCCTGAAAAGAAATCCAACACGACAGCGGAAAAGTTATCGCCGCAGAGTATTCTCAAAACGTCTTCGACAGCGTAGAGGCTTTTAGGGAAAGGAAATTCTCGACCTGGTATTATCTCCCGGATTAGGTCGCTTCCATGTGACTGGGCGTTATGCGACTCGATAGCCCACTGAGTGGTCGGGTTTTTCCGTTTTCCCTCTACGAAGCTGACAATCGCTGCTCCGCTTTCCTCGTAACCAGTAATCTTGATACGGCCCTCTTCAATATCTTGGATCGGACCCGTTGTCAGATAGTATATTGTTACCTTCTTCTTCCCGCGCCCGGAAAATACTGCCTTCACGAATCCCTTCTTCAGGCGCTCTTTTAGTGTTGGAGCAGTAAGGCCCCAGTTCATTTCTCGAATGTCGCCCTTGTCGCGAATCGGAAGCACCGTGAGACAGCCGTCCAAATCTGATGCGCTAGTTGCTGGTTCGTCGGGAGACATTGGTTCGCCAACATCAACAATTCTTCCTGTCTTTTTGTCTACGTAGATCGGATAGAATTGCTCAGGGCCGCCCTTGGGAGTCCCTCTTGCCGACTCAACATCTGATCGCCTCAAACTGGCCCAGCGAACACTACCGCCAGCAACGTCAACTTCTTCTGGCTTAATCCTGTGAGCGCCCAGAAATGCAAAGAAAAGAAACTCGTTGGTGCGCGAAAATTCGTTATCGCGAATAATTCCTTTCGCATTGATTTGCGATGAAACCATCTGCACTCTCGCTTCGGGAAAAACCTGTTTTATCAATAGCCCAAGATTGAGAAACTCTTTTTCATCGATGCTGCAAACAAGCGCCGATGCTTTGGGGTTAAGAAGGTCTCTCGCAACTTTGAGCCGTCGTTCAATAAAGGCAAGCCACTTCGAGTGTCGGTAGAGATCGTCCTTCCCCACATAGTCGTTGTTATACTTCCAGTCATTTGCTCCCGAATTATAAGGTGGATCAATGTAGATCACGTCGATCTTCCCGCGATGGGTGAAGGTCAGTGCCTCTAAGGCATGGAAGTTCTCGCCGTTGATTACGGTGTGATAGGGCTTGTCGCCGCCGCGTTCGACCTTTCCAGTGCTGACAACGCCGGGGTAGATGTAATCGCGAAACTCTGCGACCACGATCAGATCGGCCACGGCAACTTCCTGCGTCTCCGGCTCTGCCGCGCCGATCAGCTCCACCTGGGCCCTACGCTCGGCCCCTCTGCCGGACAGGCTGCGCACCTTCCAAAGCCTTTGGTCGCCCTTCTACGTCTCGCCGCGCGGGGGCAGGACGCGCACCTTGTCGCCCTTGCGCACTGGCCGCCCCGGCAGCTCCACGCTTTCGGGCCGGTGCCGTTCAAAGTTAAGGCCAAAGGCGCGACGGTTGGTCAGTGCCTTGAACTCCCGTTCTAGCTCTCGCCCCAGATCGGCGTCTTTCCCCTTCGCCTGCGCGATGAGATCGGTCAGGCGAGACATGGGCGGGCCTCCTGTTGGGTGAGGTGCATGGGGGTAGGTGTGCGGCTGTTTCGGATCATCTTCTTGCTCTTGCGGCGAAATGGCCGGTGTCTGTTAACGATTGAAAAGGAAGGGTTTCTTCCGATCGTCGTCAACTTCGCATTTAAGGGCGCAAGAGGCTAGGGGGAAGTAAAAAGCTCCGGGCAGGATAAACCCACCCGGAGCAATAGCAGTATCTCCCAACTGCAAAGGGTTCGTATCCTGTGACCTGTTATCTTGCCCTCAATCCTTCAACGTAACTACTATATAATTGTTTTCAGGCAGTTTTTCCATGTCCCGTACCAGACTAGCGCGCGAGGTTGGGTGGCGGGGTCTTTCCGTAGTTCCATGCGTACGATCTCGGCCGCGGCCGGTGAACGCGTGGGCTTCGGTTCCTCAAGCACTTTTTCAGGTCTCGTGCCGGTTTCTTTTTGGCCCCATCAACGTCTGTTTTGGTGAAGCTGCAAAGCAGCACAGGCATACCTAGCCAACGGCAGCTCTGCGCCGTGTGCATATTTGTTGATTGAGATCGGACTTGTGTGAGATCAGTTGCTTGACGCTGTGGAGTCCATGAAATATGTGATGAACTCACTGAGCGGGCGTTGTGTAGTGGTAAGACCTTAGCCTTCCAAGCACAGAACATATGTTTCCCTGACATTCTTTGAGTTGCCAAGTCATTCAGTTCATGCAAGAAATTGTTGCAGGGTCATTCCTGTTGTTTCCCTGTGTTTCAATTCAATACCTACAAAAAGCTGACAAAATGCCAAAGCTCACAGAGACCTTCGCTCGCAAAGTTCCGCAGACAAAAACGGGGACAGACAAGCACTGGGACAGCGAGATTAAAGGGCTAGTTCTGTTCGTCGGCAAACGGTCCAAGACATGGTATTTCCAAAAGGACGTCGGCGGTGTCACCAAGCGGGTACTGATCGGCCGTTTTCCTGTAATCTCATCTCAAGCAGCACGCCAAACTGCTTTGGGCCTCGCGTTGGAAATGGGGCGAGGGGCAGGTAAAATGGCCCAAGCTGGCGCGCCCACCCTCGAGGCTGCCATGGAGGGATATTTGGTTCGGCCGAAGTTGAGATCGGATGCGCATAAATCTACCCTACGTCAGCAGTTTGACTTGCACTTGAAAGAGTGGCTGCGGCTTCCTCTCGATGAGATATCCAAGAAAATGGTGGTGGAGAAACATCGGTCAATGGCGGATCGCCCATCGGCAGCGAACCATACCCTGAAGTATTTCAGAACAGTTTGGAATCATGCCCGACGGGTGCATGATCTTCCAGAACCTCCTACGATTGCGATCGAGTGGTATGAAGAGCAGCCAGCCGGGCATATCATCGAGGACCTGAAGAACTGGAGCCGATCTGTCAAAGGTCTGCCTAACCCAATCCATCGTGTTTTCTACGAGTTACTATTGTTCACAGGACTCCGCAAAACCGAAGCATTGACCCTTGAATGGAAAAATGTGCACGAAGATCATATCCACTTGCCCGTAACCAAAAACGGCCGCAGCTTCGACTTGCCGATCCTGCAAGCGCATCACGAGATTCTAGCGCCTATGCGCAATCTAAGCCGCCAATGGGTGTTCCCATCTCCAAAATCAAAGACTGGCTACATAACCAACCCAGCTTCTATCCCTTGGAGCCCGCACGCGCACCGGCGAACCTTTGCTACCGTGGCGATGGAAGCCGGGATTATGGAGGAGGTTGTAGGGCGGCTACTTAACCACACGCCGTTGTCGATTACTGGGCGAAGGTACGTAAAGCCTTCTCTTGATGCGCTGCGAGCCCCGATGGAGATTGCGTGTAAAGAAATAGGCACCAGGATTACGTGAAATGTCTGACAAGAAAGCTGGCGCGTCTCGAGATTGGATTTTAGACGAGGGCTATTTCCCGCGTGCTAACGGAGGTTTGAGGAGGAACCCTGAAGAGTTCTTCGATGCGGAACCGGAAGAGTTCAAGGCGTTTTGGGTGCAACTGAAGGCGGTGTTTTCGCAGCACTTTAAAAGCAGGGAGAAACTCGACTATTGGATTGTCGCGGATTTTTTCTGGAAGCGTCGATTTTCGTCTTTGAATGAGTTCTGGAGCAAAAACGAGGTGCTTGATGATCTGGCCGCCCTCCGACGATATTTGATTGGGATCCCGGCTATTTTGAAACGGCTCCCAGATGCAATTTCGGACGAACTGCGATCTGCGGCGATCAGGCCGATTGTCGGTCCAGTAGCGGATTTGGGGTGGGGGGCAGAACTGCGCTCAGATAGTTTTCTGGAAATGCTGCCGAGTTATAAAGCTCACAGGTTTCTGGTTTCGATTGAAGAGCACGTGCCCGAAATCTTACCGTTGCTTGAAGCGGCAACTCGTGTGGCAAATTCTGGCACGCCTGTTGGGAACAAGGGGTTGGAGGCTTGGAGAACCGTGAATGCGTGTGTGGAAGTATGTGAACTTTTGCCAGGTTATATCCAGGTTCCCAAGCATATGAACAACGCTGGACCTTTCTACAGGCTTCTCTCGGATGTCTTTGATGTAATGGAACACCCTGAGGACCCAGTTTCAGCCTTCAGAGGCTGGAGCCGGCATGTGGGTAGGACAGCTGAAGAAAACCCCTGAGCTGCCCATGAAGCGTCTGTAAACGAAGTTCACTGTGAAGCCTCAAGCATTATTGAGGAGTAGTGACATGCCCGCAGAATACCTAACCGCACGCGAAGCGGCAGCTTATACCAGTCTGAGTGAAAGCTATCTCGCGAAACTTCGTATGGGAACCAGCCGCACAGAAGGACCAGCTTACATTCTGGTTGGTCTACGCGCTGTTCGCTACAAGCGTTCCGCGTTGGACGATTGGATGGATGGACGCGCACATGGAAAGCAAAATAGCGCGGTGGCTAAATAAATGGCTAAAGTTAACAAAAAAGGACGCAACAAATACGAGCACGGAACCTTCATTCCGAGGAGCCTAATCTCTACAGAAGCTTGGGCTACAATGTCTCCCAAGGCGCAAATGCTATACATTTGGTTGCGTCTTGAATGGAAAGGGAGCCGCGCCAACAACAACGGCAAGATCAAATTAAGCTGCAGGCAAGCTTCGAAGTGTCTTGGCATTGGAGTCAACGCCACGATGCGGGCGTTCCACGAATTGCAAGCCAAAGGGTTCATCGTTGTTACGCAGCTTGGCGCTCTTGGTGTTGAGGGAGAGGCCCGTGGCCCTAGCTATGAACTCACAGATATCGGCATGCCAAATCAAAGCCCTCGGAAATTGTACCTCAAATGGCGCAGTGGCAAAGACTTCGAGGTCAAGCGACACCATGCCAACAATCCCTCGGGCAAGCGCGGAAAACAAAATCCCTGTATCTAAATGCGATACGGACCTGTCAGCATATCAGTGACGTTTAGTGGAGCCCCTTCTCTAAAACGGAAACGTGCCATCATCAATCTGGCAACGTTTCGCGTCATAAGTCGATGGGACTCTGTCTTCAGATTGGAGACATCCTTAATACCATACACTTGGTGCGAGTTAGAGCAGAGCGGCCTCTTGGCATCAATTATCTTCGTTTACCTCGAATGGAAGTAAAGGACCGGGGGGGGGGTATCAAAAAACCTATGGCCGCGGACTGTTACCGGCGCGTAAACAACTTTAAACGCACGGGCCAATTTAGAGAAAAAAGCCCAAGTTTGCGGTTGCTCAGCAAGGCTCATGGAGTGTGTTTTCGCTTAGTAGCAGATGTCGCGACAATGTACGCCATGAGCTTCTGCTTATCCGTCTTCTTAATTGGAGGGCAGGATTATAAAAAATAATTGCGCACGGTTTTACGAATTTAAGTCGTGGCTCAATTTCTTTCGCCATGTTTGTTGACCGATTGCGCGGAGGATTTCGACGATGCGAAGATCGACCTCGGATCTGCGCCCGCGGCGGTTCTGAATTAAGACAAGTTGGCGCACTAGGCTCGGCGTGCAAAACGGTATGGTCGATAGATTTTGCTCTAACGGTGGAGCAAGCAACCTTTGCGGGACGATGGATACGCCGTGACCGTAAGCCACAAGCCGTTCCATCGCGTCGAGTGCGTCGAGTTCCATCTCTTCGTGTACGTTGATTCCGCGGGATTGCAGGCGCGCAGCCACGCGCTGGCCCAACCAAGCGCGCTTGTTGAAGGCAATGTAGGGCAGGGCGAGAAGGCGTTCGCGGTCGGTTTCGATGTTAGCAAGCGATTTCGGGCCGATCACATATGTTGGTTCTTCAGCGATGCTCGTTACTTCTAATTCTTCATGGGCAATCCTTGGCGAGGTAACGAGCGCGAAATCGATTTCGCGGGCGAGCACTTTGTTCGCCAATTCACCTGAGAGACCCGACTTGATCAGAAGTTGAATCGAAGGAAAGGCATTGCGGAAATCGGTAAGGAACCTGGGCAGTATTTCCTGCAGGTTGGTTGGGACGAAACCGATTGAAATCTGTGCGGGAAGCTCTTCGCCACTTGCTGCTATTCTGATTTTTTCAATTTCTGCCAATGCTTTGCGAGCGGCGTTGGCGACAGCGATTCCCTCTGCAGTGAGCGTTGGAGGGCGACTGCTTCGATCAAACAATTGTGCTCCTAGATGAGCTTCGAGTTCCTTCATCTGAATGCTTACAGCTGACGGACTGAGGCCAACGGTGCCGCCTGCAGCGGCAAAGCTTTGTGTCTCTAGAAAAGCGGTAATTGTTCTTAGTTGACGGAGGTTCATGAGAGCATCCTATGTGTGGCTGATTACGTTTAACATAAATTTTTCTCACTTAAATCGTAAAATGTTTGCGTTAGGTTTGCGACAATTGTTGATCTACGCTCGCTTCATGTTCAAATTTACAGACCCACAATCCAAATCGACTGGGCCACTCGCCGGACTTCGTGTGCTTGACTTGTCTCGAATTCTTGCTGGCCCGACCTGCACTCAATTGCTCGGTGACCTGGGCGCGGACGTAATCAAGATAGAGCGTCCGGGAGTAGGCGATGACACACGTCGCTGGGGCCCGCCGTTCGTAATGGGGCGTGATGGCAACCCGACAGATCAAAGCGCCTATTTCGTGTCCTCCAACAGGAACAAGCGTTCGGTCGCGCTGGATATCAGCCTGCCGGAAGATGCCGAAGCCGTGCGTAGAATGACCTGCGATTGCGATATTTTGGTTGAGAACTTCAAGACCGGGGGACTTGAGAAATATGGGCTGGATTATAAAACGCTTTCCCAGCTCAATCCCGGCTTGATCTACTGTTCGATCACAGGGTTTGGCCAGTCGGGCCCCAATGCTACGCGTCCTGGATATGATCTTTTGGCGCAGGCTTTTGGCGGGATCATGAGCCTAACCGGTGAACCGGAGGGCGAGCCAATGAAGGTTGGCGTGGGCGCAGCTGATGTTATGTGCGGCATGTATGCCAGTTCAGCCGTTCTTGCTGCTTTGCATCACCGGGAGAAAACTGGTGAAGGGCAACATATCGATTTAGCGCTTGTGGATACGCAGGTGGCATGGCTGGTGAATGGGGCAACCAATTATCTGGTCTCGGGCGAATTGCCCCAGCGTTTTGGCAACCAACACCCCAATATCGTACCCTACCAAGTTTTCGAAACAAGTGACGGGCATGTCATTGTCGCAGTTGGTAACGACGCGCAGTTTCAGGCATTCTGTAGGGTGCTTGAATGCCCTGCGCTGGCAGAAGATTCGCGGTTCGTGACCAACGAGGCGCGTCTCGCCAATCGTGACGCATTAATCGCGATTATTGCAGCAGAGCTGCGCACGCATTCCAAGTCATGTTTGCTTGGGAAAATGGAAGCTTCCGGTGTTCCAAGCGGCCCGATCAACCGTCTCGATGAAGTGTTCGCGTCGGAACAGGTTGGGGCGCGGGCAATGAAGATATCCATGCCGAGCAAAGATGCGCTGGAGGGTGAAATCAACCTGATTGGCAATCCGATCAAGTTTAGCCGGACACCGGTTACCTACAGGCGCTCGCCACCCACATGCGGTGCAGATACCCAAGAGGTACTGCGCGAATTCGGGTTGTGGCGCGAAAATAACGCAGAAACGGAAGTTGAAACAAATGATACCTGAAAGCCAAGCCATTTTGGATGAGATCGCCGTTGAGGCGCGCGCTTTAGCGGAAGGGGAGTTTCGCTCGCGGGCGGCCGAAGTTGACGCCACCGAAGCCTATCCGTGGGACAACGTGGCGAAGTTGCGCGATGCCGGCTTTATGGGGATGACGATTCCCAAAGAGTACGGTGGACGCGGTCTTTCTTACCTTGCTGCTGTGACAGTCGTTGAGGAGATGGCACGGTGCTGTGCCACGATGGGCCGGATCACCGTGGAGGCCAACATGGGTGCGGTTGGCGCCATTATGCAATACGGCAGCGAAAAGCAAAAACAGCTTGCTGCTGATCTCGTTTTGTCCGGCGACAAGCCTGCAATTTGTATTACGGAACCCGGCGCTGGTAGCGCTGCGACCGAAATGACGACCACTGCTGAGAAAAAAGGTAACACATACGTATTGAACGGCACCAAATACTGGATCACAGGCGGGGGTGTTTCGAAGCTGCACCTGATTTTTGCGCGGCTTTTTGAAGATGGCGAATTCAAGGGCATCGCTGGGTTTATCGCGGAACGGGGCAAGTCCGAGGGTCTGATCATTGGCGAGCGCGAGCCGGCCATGGGAGTGCGCGGGATTCCAGAAACATACCTTCATTTCAATGACATGAAGGTTCCTGAAGACATGATCGTAGTGCCGCCAGAAGGCATCAAACGTGGTTTTGCTGGACTAATGCGTGCGTATAACGCGCAACGCGTAGGGGCCGGCACCGTTGCACTTGGTATTGCGCAGGGCGCTTTCGACATTGCTGTGGACTATGCGCGAAATCGAGAGCAGTTCGGCCGGCCAATCGCCGAGTTTCAAGGCTTGCAGTGGATGATCGCCGACATGTCCATAGGCCTCAAGTCGGCCCGCGCTTTGTTGCGATCCGCTGCAGCAACCCAGGTTGGCGGCTTTCCAGATATTACCGCCGCTGCGCAAGCCAAAATTCTGGCTTCGGAAACCGCTCAGAAGGTGGTGAACGATGCTCTGCAGATCCACGGTTCAATGGGGTATTCACGCAACCTTCCGTTGGAACGCGCTGTGCGCGATGCGCGAATGTTCACCATCGCCGGGGGAACTGCCCAAATTTTACGAACTCAGGTCGCGGCAGCGGTTTTGGGAATCAAGACGCCGCAAACTCGAGATGGCTACACTCGGCTTTTCAGTAAAGCTGATGGCGTAACAGTGGCAGCCAAATAAGGCCGTTGGACGTTTAGAAAGGACGGTATCGCATGAAGCATTACGAGAACATGGACGGGTTGGTTTTTACGGCTAGTGCCCCCGAAAGTGCGAACCGTTTCTCGGAGTTGAGCTCGGCATACATGGGCTTTCGCAGGGATACCGGTTCAATCCTTAAAAACATGCTCGCGGAAGACCCCGACATGCCCATGGCACGTTGCGCGCAGGGCTATTTTGCAAAGCTGTTTGGGAGTAGCAACCAGTCGAGGAAAGCACAGGAAATCAGTGGCGAATTGAACGTTCTTCTTGAGCGTGTGAATGCGACCGATCGAGAACAAAATCATGCTGCTGCTCTAACGGCGTGGTGCGCGGGTGAATTGGATCAGGCGTCTCAGCTTTGGGAAGAGATATTGCTGGATGATCCTAATGACGGGATGGCGCTTCGACTGGCCCATTTTACCCATTTTTATTCGGGTGATCCGCGTCGGATGCGAGATTCTATGGCACGTATCCTTCCGCTCTGGTCGGAAAACCATCGTGACTACGGGTTCCTACTGGGGATGTACGCCTTTGGGTTGGAGGAATGCGGTGAGTATGGGAAAGCCGAGAGTTTTGGGCGACAAGCGGTTGAACGCAACCCAGCTGACGCCTGGTCGGTCCATTCCGTCGCGCATGTATTGGAGATGTCGGAACGCCACGAGGAAGGTATCGGTTGGGTTAAAGGGCTCGAGGAGCATTGGTCGACCGTCAACAATTTCCGTTTCCACCTCTACTGGCATCGGAGCCTCTATCATTTGGAGCGAGGCGAGTTCGATACGGTTCTTGCGCTCTACGACGAGCAAATAGTTTCGGATATCGACTCGGATTTCTATCTCGACATCTGCAATGCCTCATCGCTCCTTTGGAGGCTCGAGATGTTCGGCGTGGATGTGGGGAGCCGCTGGTCCGATCTTGTTGCCGTGGCGCGAACCCATGTGAAGGACACGGACCTTATCTTTGTTTCGCTGCATTACCTGATGGCGCTGGTTGCAGGTGGTGACAGGGAAGCCGCGGAAGAGATGATCGATAACATAGAGAAATGGTCGCAGCTTGGTGATACACAAGCGAAGGTTTGCGCCGAAAGCGGGCTTGCTCTTGCCAAGGGTTTAAGGCTGGCTCGGGACGGGAAATATGCCGCCGCTGCCGATCATATTGAACCGGTGAAATACGCGCTCGACCGGATCGGCGGAAGCCGGGCACAACGCGATCTCTTCCATATGATTTTGCTAGACGTAACCCAATCAAGCCAAGACATGCTCAGGGCTCGTGCGCTCTTTTCAGAGAGACTTGGGCACAAGGTGCACTCTGACTGGACGTGGCATCACTATGCGAGAATTCAAGAGCAACTGGGCAATCCTCAAGGCGCTCAGGTGGACGCTTGGTTCAAGGCGGGGACGCGAGCGTCCTAATCAATGAAAATGAACGACACGATGGATCAGAAAACAGAGATGAAGCACCTCGGAGACGAGTTTCGTTCGCACAGTTCTCATTGGGGGGCGTTTCGTGCCCGCTGGGACGGTGAGCGCTTGCAAGTCACGCCCCGGGCTGATGATCCTGATCCGTCGTCATTGCTACAGAACATCCCGGATGCGCTGCGTCACAAAGCGAGGATCGCGAGGCCTGCAATCCGAAAGGGGTGGCTGGAAGGTAAGGGAGCGGGAAGTCGGCGTTCCGGAAATGATTTCATCGAAATGCCGTGGGATGAGGTACTAGACCTCTTGGCAGAAAAACTTCGCTCTACGCGTGACGAGCATGGACCGGAATCCATTTTTGGTGGGTCATATGGATGGGCTTCTGCAGGGCGTTTCCATCACGCGCAAAGCCAGGTGCACAGGTTTCTGAACACGGCGATGGGCGGCTACGTTCGCTCGGTCAACAATTATAGCGCTGGCGCGGCGCTGGTTGTTTTGCCGTATGTCTTCGGACCTTACGCAGATGTAACTATGCGAAATGTAACCTGGGAACAGGTCGAAGCGCATACAGACATAGTGCTGGCCTTTGGTGGGTTGCCAACCAAAAACACGTCGGTTGCCAGCGGAGGCATCAGTTCGCATATTGAGCGGCCCAGCATGGTCGCCGCTCATCGCCAAGGCACGCGGTTCGTCTCAGTCAGTCCAATGCGCGATGATATGATCGACGAGGTCGAGGCTGATTGGTTTGCATCAAGGCCATCAACCGATGTGGCCTTCATGATGGCGCTGGCGCATGTGTTGGTGTCCGAAGGGCTGCACGATCGCGGTTTTCTGGATCAATACACGTCAGGGTATGACAGGTTCGAAGCCTATCTGATGGGGCGCATTGATGGCGTTGCGAAAACACCGGAATGGGCCGCGGAGATCACGGGAATTGATGCAAATCGAATTCGTGCGTTAGCACTTGATTTGCCTAAGAAACGTGTCTTGATCGTGACGGCACAATCGCTGCAACGGGCACGGTACGGCGAACAACCGATCTGGATGGCCGCGACCCTTGCGGCAATGTTGGGACAGATTGGTTTGCCTGGCGGTGGTTTCAACTACGCGCTTGGATCATTGGCGCACTACGGTCGCCAACAGGGCAGTGCGACGCTGCCTGCATTGCCACAGGGTCAAAACGGCGTAGAGACGTTTATCCCGGTCGCACGGATCGCGGATATGCTGCTGAATCCAGGTGCCGGATATGATTATAACGGTCAAAAGCTGACCTATCCAAAGATAGAATTGATCTATTGGTTAGGGGGCAACCCATTTCATCACCACCAAGATATTAACCGTTTGAAGGCGGCGTTTGACCAGGTAGAGACGCTTGTTGTGCACGAATCCGTCTGGACGCCGATGGCGCGATACGCCGATGTGGTTCTTCCAGCGACGATAACGCTGGAGCGCAACGATCTGGCGTGCGGAAGATCAGACCCCACGATGATTGCGATGCAACAGGTGGCGCCTCCTTTTGCTCAGGCGCGAGATGACTTTTCGATTTTTGCAGCTCTTTCGCGTCGGCTTGATGTTGAGCAGGCGTTCACCGAGGGACGCAGTGCGGACGAATGGGTGCGGCATTTTTATGAAAATACGCGCCGACAACTTCTTGAACGAGGCGAAGATGCACCCGACTTCGATAGCTTTTGGAGCAAGGGCGAAGTTGCGTTGCCACAAGACCCGGACGACGGAGGGATTTTGCGCGCTTTTCGGCAAGATCCCCAAGGATCGCCGCTGCCCACGGAAACTGGCAAGATTGTTGTGTTCTCTGAGACGATTGCATCATTCGGTTACGACGATTGTCCGGGCCATCCTGTTTGGTTGGAGCCAACGGAGGTGCCGATGACACCTGACATGTTTTATCTTGTCGCGAACCAACCAGCGCGTCGGTTGCATAGTCAGCTGGATTTCGGTGCCCATAGCGTCGCTGGTAAGACATCACAACGCGAAACGCTCAGGATGCATCCTGAAGATGCTGAGAGATTGGGTGTTGGAGACGGCGATATCGTCAAGATTTCTAACCGGCGAGGTGCCTGCCTTGCAGGAGTGGCATTAACCGATGCAATTCTACAGGGCGTGGTGAATTTGCCGACAGGGGCTTGGTATGACCCTGAATGCCCGAATGGCGAGGCACCGCTTTGTGTCCATGGGAACCCCAACGTGTTGACCAAAGACATTGGAACCTCACGTTTGTCTCAAGGCTGTACCGGCCAAATAACCTTCGTATTTATCGAGCGTTTCGACGGCCCTCTGCCGCCAGTGCGCGCATACGACCCGCCTGCTTGTCTGGCAGCGCGGAACACTATGGAAGGACAATGCTCATAAGGCTTTCTGATCAAGCACCTTCCTAGAACACCCAAGCCGGACCTGCATCCCAGATAAAGGCAAGCCCGGCGTGATGTTCACTCCCGCGCAATAAGTCGCTGTGCGGTTAACCCGGAGAAACCCGGGACATTCAAAAAATAAACAAACCCAACAACAAGGAGACTCCTCATGAAAACCGTTTTCAAGATAGCAAGCAACGCGGCTGTCGTTGGCTTGATGGCACTTGGCGCCCCGATGGCCCAGGCTCAATCCAAAGAGCCCGCCCCTACAATCAAACAAGTGCAAGAGAGAGGCCATCTGCTTTGTCCCAGTCACGTTGGCACCTACAAAGGTTTTGCAGAAGTTGACGACAAGGGCGAATGGCAAGGGCTCGATATTGAATTGTGCCGCGCAGTTGCGACCATGATGTTAGGCGACAAGACAAAAGTCGAGCTGGTGCCACTGAGTTGGGCGCAGCGGTTTCCTGCCCTTCAATCTGGTGATGTCGACATTATCATCAAAGTGACAGGTTGGACGATGTCGCGTGACACCGAACAAAACCTACAGTTTTCCATGCCTTACTTTGTTGGTGGTACCCAATTTGCTGTTCGTAAAGATCTGGGCATTACCTCGGCCAAGGAATTGAACGGTGCTTCGATCTGTGTCGCCGCCGGGACATCGCTTGTCCGGTTCGCGTCCAACTGGCTGGAAGGTCAAGGTCTTGAATTCAAGATGATCCAGTTCGAAAAGGATGAAGAAGCACAGTCCGCTTACAACGCCGGACGTTGTGACAGCTATATCCAGTGGGGTCCAAACCTGGCTGTGTTTCTCACGAATGCGAAAGGCGGAACCGAAGAAAACATGGTGTTGCCAGAGCTCGTAGACTTCGGGTTGGCGTCGATCACCATGCGTGAAGGCGAGCAGCAGTTGGTCGACTCGATGAACTGGCTTATCAGCATTCTGTTGCAGGCCGAATTCGAAGGGGTGAACTCGCAAAATGTTGACGAAATGCGTGCCAACCCGACAAACCCCACCGTGGCCAAGCTGTTGGGTGTGGATCCGGGCCTTGGTGAGCGGTTGGGGCTTAGAGATGATTGGGCCTATGACGTGATCAAACAGGTCGGCAACTATTCCGAGATCTATCACAAAACCATGGGCGACAAATCTCCCTACAAGCTTCCGCGGGGCTTTAACAACCTGTGGAACAATGGCGGTGTGCTCTACCCACTCACGCTCGACTAAATAGCCAACCATAATTCCGGGGCCGGCCGAGATGGCCCCGGCGACCCAATCCAGAAAGGTGGACCGCATGAACCGTCGCCTGCGCGATATTCTGTTGCAGATTTCCTTCGTGGGCCTGCTTCTTGTCCTGATTGTTGGCTTTCTGCTGAATGCCTATTTCAACCTTAAGGAACAAGGCATCACTTCGGGTTTCTATTTCCTCGAACGTCAGATCGGGTGGGATATGGGGTTCGCCTTTATGCCAACCGCAATCAGCGATCCATATTGGTATGCTTTGCTGCTGGCTCTGATGAACACAGTTGTCATCGGCTATGCTGCAATAGCATTGGCAACCATTCTGGGAGTTGGTGTTGCCGCGATGAGAATTTCGGGCAGCTCGGTATTGAACACCATCGCTGTGGGCTACATTGAGTTGATACGCAACGTGCCGCCGTTGGTCCAGATCCTCGCATGGTACGCAGTGTTCACGGCCTTTCCGCCGCCGCGTCAAGCTTTGGAGTTTCTTGGCGGTGTTCTGCTCACGGCGCGGGGGCTTCATGTTCCGGCACCAAATGTATCCGGGATGGCCATTGTGCTGTCCTGCTTGGTCGCGCTGATTTGCATCGCCGGGCTGCTCTGGATCGCGCTCGGGAAGCGTTTCATGTTTCACCAGAGCTTACAAAAACTAAAGATTTCCGCGATCGTGATGGCGGGTTCTTTGGTGCTGATCTGTGCGATTATGGCTGTACTGCGATTGCCCGATACGCCCCTGATATCGTATCCCGCGCTCAAAGGGTTCAATATTTCTGGCGGCATTACAATGCCACCTGAGCTTACAACCATTTTGGTCGGGGTAACAGTGTTCGGCTCTGCCTTCGCGGCGGAAATTATCAGGGGCGGTTTCCTATCGGTTGATACCTCAAAGCTGGAAGCCGGCAAGGCGCTGGGTATGACGGGTTGGTCGATCTTTATGAAAATCCGGCTCCCGATCGCAATTCGCAACATCATCCCGATGATGACCAATCTTTATGTCTGGCTGATCAAGGCGACCGCGCTGGGTGTAGCGGTGGGTTTCGCGGATCTCTTTAACGTTGTGGTGTCAGCCATCGTGCAGTCAGGCCACGTAATCGAGTTTGTGATCATTCTGGCCGGAGCGTTCTGGGCCGTGAACGCCGGTTTTACCATCCTGATGAACCGCTTTGACCGCAGGCTCCATGCCAAGGAGGCACGTAAATGAACATCTCAACACCATACGTAAAGCGTGACAGCTCTGTGGTGCATAGGCCGAGAAACTTTATGAGCAGGCTCGGCCATTATGCAAACAAGCATCCGGTGATTTTTGTTTTTTCGACGCTGCTGTTGCTTGTCATTATCGGGCTCGGAGCTGTTATTCTGGATTGGGCGGTGTTTCGCGGAATATGGTCTGCACCAGATTCCCAGGCCTGCCGAGCAGAAGGAGTCGGTGCATGCTGGGCTGTCATCGGCGCACGCTGGCGGATCATTTTCTTTGGTCTCTACCCGTTTGATGAACAGTGGCGTTCGGCGATTGCATGCGCCGTCATGTTGGCCACTGCGATCACATCCTGTTTCCCGCGGTTCTGGACCTTTAAGCGGTTGTCGATCCTCTGGGTGGCTGGTTATGTCGTATTCTATATCCTCATGGGAGGCGGTGTGTTCGGGTTGAAACCGGTGACCGTGCAGAATTGGGGTGGTTTGGCGCTGACGTTCTTTGTGTTCGGAACCTGTACAATCCTAACCATGCCGCTCGCTGTTGTGCTCGTCTTGCTTCGGCAGTCATCGCTGTACATGATTTGGAAGCCTACACAGCTGATCATTGATTTTGTCCGGTCGATGCCCTTGCTGGTGGTGATGTTCGTAACAGCGGTTATCGTGCCGTTCGGATTGCCCGATGCGCTGATCGGCGAAAAGCTATACCGGGTTATCCTTGGGTTTGCATTCTACAATGCCTGTTACCAAGCCGAAATCTTGCGCGGTGGCATCCAGAGTTTGCCACAGGGGCAGGACGAAGCCGCCAAGGCACTGGGTTTGTCCTATCGCCATCGCGTTAGCCGGATCATTCTGCCGCAAGCTTTCAAAATAACCTTGCCGGCAACGATCAATCAAATCGTAATCATCTTCCTCGAAACGCCATTGATAAGCATCATCGGCTTCTTTGAAGTCCTCGCTTCAGGCGCGGCTGCATTCGGCACTCTGGAATGGGGTGTCGCGGTCGCCGAAGTATATCTCTTCATTTCGATCGTCTTCTTCATGCTCTCCTTCTCGTTGTCTAGCTACGGCAGATTTCTGGAGAAGCATCTCAGTGTCAACGAAAGGTAAGTCATGGACAATTCAACAGCCAACGCCGTCGCCATATCGGACCTCAACAAATACTACGCCAATTTTCATGCGCTTCATGACATCAATCTCGAAGTAAAGCAGAAAGAACGGATTGTGATTTGCGGGCCGTCAGGGTCGGGAAAATCCACGCTTATCCGGTGCATCAATCAGCTTGAGGAACATCAAGCCGGTGAAATCCGCATCTTTGGCGATGAGATCCGTGCTGATCGTCCGGATATCGAAGCACTCCGCCGTCAAACTGGAATGGTCTTTCAGGATTTTAACCTCTTTCCGCATATGACCGTTCTGGAAAACTGCATTCTTTCCCCAATTCTGGTTCGCAAAGTGCCGCGCGCAGAAGCCGAGGAAATTGCGCGGGATTATCTGGCGAAAGTCCATGTGCCGGATCAGGCGGATAAATACCCGACCCAATTGTCGGGGGGGCAACAGCAAAGGGTAGCCATCGCACGAGCACTGTGCATGAGGCCCCAGATCATGCTGTTCGACGAGCCAACATCGGCACTTGACCCCGAGATGATCTCGGAGGTGCTGGACGTCATGGTCGAATTGGCGGGAACCGGTATGACCATGATCTGTGTCACCCATGAAATGGGCTTTGCCCGTAAGGTTGCTGACCGGGTGATCTTCATGGATGCGGGCAGGATAGTCGAACAGAACGAGCCGGAACAGTTCTTTAACAATCCGCAAAGCCCAAGAGCCAAACAATTTCTGGAACAGGTTTTGAGCCACTAATACGACGGCCCCTCGTCGAACAAATAAGGAGACCAAAGCATGGCCAACGAAAGCCCAAACACACACATGCAAGTTGATGCCGTGATCGTCGGAGCCGGAATTGCGGGAATGTATGCCATACACCGACTAACTCAGATGGGATTGTCTGTCTGTGCTTTTGAGCGTGGGGATGGTGTCGGTGGAACGTGGTACTGGAACCGTTATCCAGGTGCGCGGTGTGATGTTGAAAGTCTGGAGTATTGTTACTCGTTTTCGGAAGAACTGGTGCAAGAATGGTCATGGAAAGACCGTTATGCCGACCAGTCAGAAATCCTCTCCTATCTTGACCATGTGGCAGACCGGTTCGACCTGCGGCGCCATATACAGTTTGAAACCGAGATTGAGAGCGCGGTCTACAATGACGAAACTGCCTTGTGGACTTTGACGACCAATCAAGGAACGAGTGTTTCAGCCAGATACTGCGTCATGGCGACTGGGAACCTCTCAAAGCCGCAGTTTCCCGCCGTACCGGGCTTGGAGCGGTTCAAGGGCGCTCTTCATCACACGGGTGCCTGGCCAAAGGACGGTTTGGATTTTACCGGCAAGCGAGTGGTTCAAATCGGTACGGGTGCGACGGGAATTCAGGTTGCACCGCGGATCGCCCCGCAAGCTGAGGCGTTGATTGTGTTGCAACGTACTGCCAACTTCTCGATCCCGGCTGGCCAGCGCCCGTTACCTGACGAAGCTCAACAAGAGTTTAGGGCGAGTTTTCCGGTAAAGCTCGATCTGGCGCTGAACGCGGCTTCGGGGATGGCCTATGTACCGGTTCCCGAGCAGTCGGCTTTGGACGTTACGGAAGAAGAGCGGAACCGGATTTACGAAGAGCGGTGGCAGAACGGTGGCAGTTTCGCTTTTTCATCTTCGTTCAACGATATTCTCACGGACTTTGAAGCCAACCAAACGGCTGCCAATTTCGTGCGCGGCAAGATACGTAGTATCGTAAAGGACCCGGAAACCGCCGAGGCGCTATGCCCAAAGGACCACCCCTATGCCACCAAGCGTGTTTGTGTGGATAGCGGGTATTATGCCACATTTAACCGAGACAACGTGACGCTGGTCGATTTGAATGTCGAAAAGTTGCTTGAGTTTACCGAGAATGGTTTTCGGACTTCAAAAAAGGAATATGAGGTTGATGCAGCCGTCTTTGCAACGGGATTCGATGCAATCACAGGCGCTGTTCTCGAGATGGATGTGCGGGGGAAAGGCGGACTTAGCCTCAGGGATGCTTGGAATGATGCGCCCACTGCTTACTTGGGTCTACAGGCGGCCGGATTTCCCAATCTTTTCTTTGTCACCGGTCCAGGAAGCCCATCGGTCAAGGCGAATATGTTCAAGGCAATTGAACAACATGTGGATTGGATTGCTGACTGCATTCGTGACATGCGCGAACAGGGTATCGTTTCGATAGAAGCGGATGCGTCGGCCGAGGCAGAATGGGTCGCCCATGTGAAGGATTTGGCAGATTCCACGTTGTATCCGCTTGCCAAGTCTTGGTGGACCGGTGCCAACGTGCCGGGGAAACCGCGCCACTTCATGATCTATATCGGGGGTTTTTCCACCTATCGGCAACTGTGTTTCGACGTCGCCGAGAATGGATATAAGGGGTTTCATCTCGAAAAAGAACCAGAGGTTTGCACCTGATCCCGCAGCGGGACCGGAGATTTCGAAAGGGCATTGAATCATGGAACCAGTGCAACCTTTGGCCGTGATCGTCGGCGGAGCCAATGGGATTGGTGCCGCCACCGCAACAGAGCTTGCAGCCCAAGGAATGAAGCCCATCCTATGCGATTTGGATGGTGAGCAAGCTTCTCTTGTGGCGGCGCAACTTGGCGGGCATGGGTTCACTCTTGATGTGACAGATCGGTCCGCATGTTTTGCGGTGGCCGAAGAGATATTCGCGCGGTTTGGCGCCGCATCTGTTCTTGTCAATTCCGCCGGTGTCGCACGGGTCGCGGCGATTGAGGATCAAGGTTCACCGGCTGCTTGGGATTCAAGTCTGGATGTGAACCTGACTGGTAACTTCAACATGGTTCACAGCTTGCTTTCACAGCTTCGGGAAACCGCAGGTGTGATCGTCAACGTTGCCTCTGTCATGGCGCAGCGCAGCAGCGCGATGACACATGTTGGTTATAGCGCTTCGAAAGGTGGGGTATGTGCTCTTACGCGGGCGCTTTGCCGACAGCTTGCCGAAGATGGTATCCGTGTTAATGCGGTTGCTCCCGGGTTCATTGAAACACCGATGCTTGCAGCCAATATGACCGATTTCGGCCCTCTGCTCGAGCAGCACGTTCCAATGAAGCGGCTAGGCCGCCCGGAGGAGGTTGCGAAAGTGATCGCTTTCCTCTGCTCCGACGCGGCCAGTTTTGTTTCAGGTGCGATCGTCCCAGTGGATGGAGGCTACCTTGTCGTCTGACCCGTTTCTTCGTTTATCCAATATAGAAACCGCCCGATGCGATAACCGCTTCAGCCGTGATATAGCTTGCAGCGTCAGAACAAAGAAAGGCGATAATGCTTGCCATTTCGGAGGGTTGCGCCGGACGTTTGAGCGGAACCATCTCCAACACTTCGGGGCTCAACAAATCGGCAGGGTCATCAGCCATCGGCGTCTCAACGATACCGGGATTGAGGCAGTTCACGCGCACCTTGGGCGCAAGCTCTTTAGCCAGTCCCCGCGTATAGGCCATGACACCGCCTTTGCTGGCGCCGTAGTGGCCACGGGTAAGGCGCCCGCCGAAATTCGCCGCAATAGAGGCAAGGTTTACGATGGCACCCCCTTCCGAAAAATGCGGGATCGCAGCGCGTGTGATGTAAAAAATCCCATCCAGATTGACGCCCATCATCTCGCGCCATTGCTCATCCGTCATTTCGGCGATGCTTTGCTTGCGATAGATCCCCGCCGCAGCCACAAGGTAGTCCAGACCCCCGAAAGCTTCGATACACGCGGCCACCGTGTTGTCGGCGCTGGCCCTGTCAGCAGCATCGTAGCCGAATGCGCTTGCTGTCTTGCCGGTGGGGTCAAGCACTTTGGCGGCCTCAGCTGCTGCGGACGCATTGATGTCCGCGAGCAATACCTTTGCTCCGAGCTGATGAAACAGTTCTGCGGTGGCCTTACCGATGCCGCTTCCTGCGCCGGTGATGAGTGCTGTTTTGCCGGAAAATTCAATCATTTTGGTCGTGCCTCCAATTGGACGTTTGGCGAAGAACAGGTGCTCTGTCACTCCGGAAAAGGGCGGGTGAGAGCGCGTGATAGCACGCGGTAGAATCGCCCTGAAGAAACTTATAAGACATTGAAAACAATAGTCAAATTACGAAATTGGGACACTTCTTCCAATCTGTAAACGTGCAAAAAAGGATGATCGCATGACCACCTCGAAAATCGTACAACCCTCCCAGTTCGGCTGGGCTAAACCTTCGATGACTGTCGCCGAATGGAACGGTGACCTGCTTTACATATCGGGCCTCGTCGCCTTTCAGCACGATGGTTCGATCGCACCGGGTGGCATGTATGATCAGGCCGTTTGCGTTTTCTCAAACTTGAAGACGGTGCTTGCTGAAGCGGGGCTAGAAATGGACAGTTTGCTGAAGATCAACTGTTTCCTCGCGGACCCTTCGAAGTTTGGTGAATTTGCCACCGCAAGAGCCGAGGCGTTTCCAGTCAGGCTGCCCGTTAACACAACCGTTGGCAGCACGCTTGTGATGCCGGAGTTGTTGGTTGAGGTTGATGCGATCGCCCGAAGGTAGCAGATGCTAGGCACGAAATAATTGGCAGGGCTTTGTAGAGTGCGATTTAGTGATACCCGCTTGAAAGTGGTCAAACGGTGTATTCGATAGACTGTGCGCCTTGTGGATTTTCTGCAGGTCGTGCATGGCAGGTTTGATCGTTGCTAAATCAGTGTGGCGGCTTCCAATTGCCGCCCGCTGATGCCTTTGAGGCGTAGTCAGAGATGAAAGGGCGTTGCTTGCAGCAAGGCGATGCCCTTTAGCTCGGCCGTCCTTTCTACTTGGCCGTCAGACAAGCTTGAACTTAGGCGAGAGCAATCTTTAGCAACGATAACAGAAGTGCACCGGTGGTTGATGTTTGCATTTGGGATACTTCAATGCGGTTCCATTCTGCGTGGTAGCGGCAGTAAAGGGACGTCAGGAATCTCGCCCAGAGAAAGCTGAGGAGGGATTAATGGACTCCAAAATGCAGTAACGCCAAATTTGGTGGGGCCGGACGTGACGTGCGCGCGGGTTGGCGCAGATTAAGGCACTAAAAGCGCGATCATTCCTAATCCCAACCCAATCAAAAGCGCTAGAGATAACAGAACCGTTGCGATTACCCGCGTTCCGGCGTTCAATACCGAGCGTGCATCCACGTTCAACCCAAAGGCCGCCATTGCAATAATGGTCAACACAGTTGCACCCATCGATATTATGGGGAGGATTCCTTGCGGAATGGCGTCGATGGATCTCAACCCGATCATTCCAAGAAAGCCAAAGATGAAGAGTGGTGGCACAAAACCATGCTTTCTAGTGCTCGACGTTCCAACGGACCGACCTTCGTCAGGCAAGCGGGAGGCGAGTATAGCCAACACAGTCGTTATCGGCCCCAGCATAAGCACGCGAACGAGCTTCACGAGCGTTCCAATCTGCACCGCAGCCGCCCCCATAGGGGCCGCAGCGGCAAGGACTTGGGGCACGGCATAAACTGTCATTCCGGACAGGACACCGTATTGCAGCGCTTGCAGCTCCGCGAGATGTCCAATCAGAGGTAAACCCAATACGACGAACACGCCAAGCACAGCAGTGAAGGTTATCGAGGCGCTGATGTCGTCGCTATTTGCATTGATTACCGGGGCAACGGCTGCAATGGCAGAGTTGCCGCAAATCCCGTTTCCGCAAGCAATCAGCAACGCCATTCGTGCCGGCAAGCCCATCAATCGACCTAGAAAATATGACCCAGGCACAACCAGAATCACGATCGCAACGATGCCAGTAAGCAGCGTCGGCTCTACGGCCATCAAGGTCTGAGCGCTTACAGCGGCGCCAAGCAGAACTATTGCAATCTCTAGCAGCACTTTTGACGAAAACGCTATACCAGCAAGGAAGCGCTTATGCGGTTGCCTGAGCGTTCGAAAGACAGCGCCGATCAGTATCGCTAGAACCAATGGCTCCAACCATATCGCGCCAAAGATCGCTTTCTCTATTTCTGCGGCAAGTACCGCCAGCAGCCCGATGGCCGCGCTCAGCACAAACCCTGGTAGGATCTCGAAAGCACGCATTCGCCTACAGCGTGTTGCTGAGAGTAAGTTAGAAGCGAGAGGCATCGAGACATCCCTTGATCAAAGCCATCGTGACTTCAAAAAGCCTGTTACAATCAACCATTCAAACGAATTGTTTTTGTGATAATGAACGTAACTATCGATTTATGAGGCCCACATGACCCCTGAGCAACTTCGTGTATTCGTCGCAGTGGCTGAAATGGAACATATGACACGTGCAGCCCGGTCTCTGAACATGACCCAATCTACGGCTTCGGCGTCAATCTCGGCCTTGGAGGCACGCCATCAAGTTACCCTTTTTAATCGGATCGGAAGGGGGATCGTCTTAACCGAAGAGGGACGTGACTTTTTGCCCGAAGCACGCGCAGTTCTGGCGCGGTTGAGCGAAGCTGAAGCAATGCTGCTTGAAACGCGCGATTTGATCCGAGGCCATATTCGGCTAATCGCGAGTCAGACGATTGCAGGATACTGGCTGCCCGAGAAAATCGCGGCGTTTCGCAAGCGGTTTCCGGGGATCAAGATTACCCTTGGAATAGGCAACACTCAGGAAGCAATGCACGAAGTTCTACAGGGGACATTGGATTTGGCGTTGGTCGAAGGAGAGGTTTCTGATCCACGGCTTGTCAAGCAGCAGATTGGGGAAGACAAATTATGTCTGGTTTACGCTCCTAATGGGAACGAGCACTTTTCAAGAAATGCTTTGGACCAAGCCAATTGGGTTCTACGTGAACCGGGGTCTGGCACGCGTTCCAGCGCGGACGCAGCGCTAAATAAGCTGGATTTCCACTTACCCAAGCGTGAGGTTGGCCTTGTCTTGCCGTCAAACGAAGCGGTGATGTCCGCGGTAGAAGCCGGGGCCGGGGTAACCATCCTTTCCGCTTTTGTCGTGGAGAGGTCACTTATGATCGGAACCTTGCGTGAATACGACTTGGAGCTCCCTCCTCGGCCTTTTTATGCTTTGTTTCATCGTGATCATCGGATGAGCCGGGCAACGAAGGCATTTTTTGACATTTTTTGAACTACCCCGCGAAATTCGAACACTGACGTAAGCTGCAATTTGTTGTCTGCTGATCTTCAACACGAAGGAAATCAGGAATGTCGAAACGAAAGCAACATCACCCCGAGTTTAAGGCCAAGGTTGCGCTACGGCGTCCAGTTTGAACTCGTTCGTAAACCGTATTCCCTTACTCATATCCGTCTCTCTTTGCTTCCAAAATTACCAAGCAAAGCGTCTACAAATCTAGGAGCACCTCATGAAGTAAAGGCTGGTGCCGTTTCATCCGAACACTTTGTCGCGGATGCGTACCGTTGACGCTGACTTGATCGCTCGGGCCGTCAAATGCGCTTTGATTGGGGCGCTGCACTTGCCTGCCAGTTGGCGACAAAGCGAACGAACATCCGCGTCAGACTCTCGCGTCTTGAAGTGTCTGGCCAGACCGCAAAAATGCCCAGTGGGATCAGTTGCCAATCCGGGAGAAGGCGCACCAGCCGGCCTTCGGCCTCACCCCGTGCGGCAAGGTGTTCGGGTAGCACCGTCGCGCCAAGGTTCTGAGAGGTGAAGTGATAGAGTGCGTCAATGCTATCGACTTCGAGCCGGGCCTGACCCAGCACCTTGACCGTCTCGCCCCCCGGACCGGTCAGTGCGGTATAATCTGAACGGTGCTTGTAGCGCAGCCAGTCCCAATCCTCCATCTCTGACGGATGGGACGGGCGCGGGCGCGTGGCGGCATAATCCGCCCCCACCACCAGAGCGCGCGCGCTTTCGCCCAACTTGCGCGACATCATCGAGCTGTCGTCCAACCACCCGACGCGGATGTTCACGTCATAACCGTCTTCCAGCAGATCCATGCGCCCGTCTGTAAATGTCAGCGACATGGCGACCTGTGGGTGGCTGCGCACGAATTCCGCGATGGCGGTGGCTAGCGCCGAGGAGGACATATAGGCTGGCATGGACACACGCAGCGCCCCCACCGGCTCCAATGACAGGGCGTTCAATTCGTTCAACCCGCTTTCGGCGCTGCGCAACATCTCTGCCGCGCGGGCATAGAACATACGCCCCTCGTTGGTCAGGGCGATCTTACGGGTCGTGCGATAGAGCAGGGTCACGCCCAAGAAATCTTCTAGGTCCGACACCGTCTCGCTGATACGGGACGGTGCGAGGCCCACGGATTTGGCCGCGGCCCGGAACGACCCCTCGTCGACGACCCGTGCAAAGATCGCCATGTGGCGCAGATGCTCAATCATTGTTCCGCCAGTCCGAATTATGACTTCCGAAAACAAGGTATACCCGGATCAATGCGGCGGGGATAGATGTTCCTTACAACACAACGGAGCATCGACATGAACGCGAGCACTTTCTTCGAGACGGAAAACGCCGAACGCTATCTCGGCACGCTGTGCAAGCATTTCGGCCAAAAGGTTCCGGTCTCTTTCGAGCCCGGCGCGGGCCACATCGAGCTGCCTTTTGGACAGTGCGACCTGCGCGCCGACACTGCTGGCCTGAGCCTGACCGCCACCGCCGCTGACGCGCCCGCTCTCGACAAGACGATCCAGGTGATCACCAATCACCTCGAACGGTTCGCATTCCGCGAAAACCCGGACCTGAACTGGAGCCGGACCGAACCCACCGGGGCCTGACACCGGCCCGACCCTTTTTCTACCCCATGACTTGCCCGAACACGCCCCGTCCCGGAGCGCGGACAGAGAGGGTATGTCCAAACACTCCGAGGAGAAACCAATGAAACTTTTCCAACTATTTGCCCCAGTGGCGATCGCCGCCACTCTACCGTTCACGGCGCTGGCCGACAGCGCCGACACCAAGGCTTTCGTTCTGGAAGCGCTGAAAAACACGCTGTTGGCGGGCAATGTCGCAGCCGTTGACCAGTATTTTGCCAAAGACATCATCCAGCACAACGAGATGTTTGCCAACGGCATCGAGGCGCAGAAGGGCGTCGTCGGCTTTCTTGCTGGCAGCGGCAACTTCAAGGCGGACTATGTCCGGGTCATCGCGGATGATAACATCGTGGCTGTGCATGCCCGCTATGAGGGCTTTGGCGCAACAGCGATGATCGCCTTTGACGTCTTCCGCGTTGAGGACGGCAAGATCGCCGAGCACTGGGACAACCTGATTCCCGAGGCCGCGCCCAACCCCTCGGGGCGCACCCAGATCGACGGCGCAACCGTCGTCACCGACCTGAACAAGACCGAAGCCAACAAGGCGTTGGTCGAAGAGTTCATCACCAAGTCGCTGATCAAGCATGAGCAGGTGGACTTTACCAAATACATCAACCCGACGAACTATGCCCAGCACAACCCGATGGTCGCTGACGGCCTGGAAGGCTTTGGTGCCTTCATGGCGCAGATGGCCGAACAGGGCATCACCATGGACTACACCAAGATCCATCAAGTGATCGGCGAAGGCAACTTCGTGCTAACCCTGTCCGAGGGCGCCTTGGGCGGTGAACAGACCGCCTTCTACGACCTCTTCCGCCTCGAAGACGGGCTGATCGTGGAGCACTGGGACGTCATCGCCCCCGTGCCCGGCCCGGACGCCCCGCACAACGAAGCTGGCAAATTCTGACCACCCTGCCCCTCAAGGAGCACGACATGAACCGCAGAACCCTTTTGAAGACCTCAATTGGCACGACGCTCGCCACCATTCTCGCACAACACGCAGGAGCACAAACAATGGACAACCAGACACAAGCTAGCTTTGACACCGTCATGGCCTTTATGGGCGCGATGGGATCGGGCGACATGGAAAAGATGAGCGCACTGATGGCCGACGACATGGTCTGGCACAACGAAGGCGACGAAAGCCTGCCGTGGATCGGCGGCGCGGAGGGCAAAGAGAACATCTTCAAATTCCTCGGCGTATTTTCCGAAAACCTTCAGACAACCAAATGGGAAAACACCGACGCCTTCGCCTCGGGTGACACGGTCGCTGTCTTTGGCAAGATGAACGGCGTCACCCCCCATTCCGGCAAGGAAATCGGCGAATTCACCTTTGCCTTGCGCGCCAAGGTCCGCAATGGCCAAGTGGTGCTGTGGCACTGGTTCGAGGACAGCTTTGCCGTCAGCCGAGCCTACCACGGCTGACCCGCGTATTCTTGCAAAGCCGTCGTTTCCGGCGGCTTTGCCCAGCGTTTTGAAGAGAGGACAGACCATGACAACCTTTGCCGTTACCGCTGTTTCGGGCCAGCTTGGCCATGAGATCGCCCGTAAATTGATTGCCTTGCCGGGCGGCGCGTCCGTCATCGGGCTGGCCCGCACTCCGACTAAGGTCACCGACCTCGGCGTCGAGCTGCGACCGGGTGATTATGACCAGCCGGACCAGTTGCAAACCTCGCTGGAGGGGGTGGATGCGCTTCTGATCGTCTCGGGCATGGCCCCGCCCGAGGATCGCATCCAGCAGCACCGCAACGTGATCGACGCCGCCCGCGCGGCGGGTGTGAAGAAACTGGTCTATACCAGCATCATCGGTCCCGAAGAGGGCACGCGCTTTTCTCCGGTGGTGCAAAGCAACCGTCAGACAGAGGCGGACA